>CAIQOO010000119.1 GCA_903873485.1 uncultured beta proteobacterium
ATTGGCACTCAATGGTGAAGACGGCAACGCCCATGCCATCCAAGTGATGCGCGACTACCTGCACCTGGCTGCCAGCAAGAACCGGGTGCTGCTGTCCGATGTGGTGGACCGTTTTGCTGGCATCCCCTGGGGCTGGAAGCCCGAATGGGAAACCGTGCTGCTGATTGCCCGCCTGTTCATGGCCGGCGAAATCAAGCTTTTACTTGAAGGCTCCGACCTTGACCCGGCATCGGCTGCCGACCCGCTGACCAAGTCGGCCCGCTTCAAACAGGTGTCCATCCTCAAGCGCAAAATAGCCGATGCATTCAGCCTCAAACGCGCCCGTGAACTGTACAAAGACCTGTTTCAAAAGATAGGCCGCGAAGAAGAAGACAGCCTGGTCGCTGACTTCCGCGCCCGCTTGACCGAGTGGCAAGCCGAGCTCAAGAGTTACGCCCATACCGCCGCCACGCCGCATCACCCCGGCCGTGCCGACATTGATGCCGCGCTTACCCGCATCAACCAGCAACTCAACACCCGCGACAGCTTTGCTTTCATTGAAGCGCTGCTGGCCACCAAAGGCGAGTGGCTGGACGCAGCCGATGACATTCACGACCTGGTCAACTTCTACAAAACCCAAATCACCGCCTGGCGCAAGCTGCTGGACGGCCTGCGCGCCTTCGCCGACAACCGCGATGCCCTGAATAAAGTGGCCACGGCCGCTGCCGCACTGAAGGACTTGGCCCTCATCCGCGACAACCCCAAGCCCTACGGCCAGGTCAACCGCATTGAGCCATTGCTGGCGACAGTCGCCGCCGTCAATGAAGAGCTGACCCAGGCCAGGCGCGAAAAAGCCTTGTTGTCCATCGACGGCAAGTTGGCAGTGGTGCAGGCCAAGCTGAGTGCCGCCAGCGCCACCCCCGACCTCAGCAACAAAGCCATGCGCCCACTGCAAGACCTGAAAACCCGCGTCGCCAGCCAGACCAGCATTGCCCAGATTCTGCTGCTGCAAGATGCCGGTGGCGATGCCATGGACGAAGCCATCAACCTGATTGAAGCCTCTGTCGCCAAGCCGGTGTTACCCGTCCCGCCCAATGTGCCGATACCCGTGGTCAAAACCACCCGTCTCATCCGCGCGGCCAACTTCTCCAGCAAGACGTATCTGGAAACCGAAGCCGATGTGGAAGCTTTTGTTGCCAAGCTGAAAGCTGAGCTGTTGGCCGCCGTGCGCGCCGGTCAGATTGCCCGCATTCAGTAGTTTGACGAATCAAAATGGATCAGCGTGAGGCTTTGGGGGTGAACCGGCATGAACGTGCAAGCTGAAATCCGCGTCAAAGGCATGCAAGCCCTGATTGCTGCCCTGGGTTTGGTGGATGCCGTGCGCTTTTTGGATGCGTTTTGGTGGCATTGTGGTAGATTTCTCTTTTGGCCACGTTTATTGGAGAGTCCGATCATGACCACCGCACTGCAATTGAAAAAAGTCCCCACCCACATCAAATCGCTGATTGACCGGGAGGCGGGCCTGCACCGGCGCTCTATCAATCAGGAAACCATTGTGTTGCTGGAAGAAGCCCTGCTGGCCAGAGCCAGGCTTCAGACGCGAATCCAGGAAGATGTAGAAGACATTCTGAAACGCTATGCGGCACTGCCCACGCTGGATGCACGCCCAGTGGCTGAAGTCATTGAATACGACGAGCTTGGTTTACCTAAATGAAGGCACCTCACAACTTGCGCGAAGCGGTGGTCGATTCATCGGCCATCATGAGCATTTTTGACGGCAGACCATCCAGGGATGCGTTCAAAGCTGCCCTGAAATGTTGCGATGCGTTGTACATGAGCGCAGGCACCTTGCTTGAGCTGTCGATCATTTTTATCAGCCGCAAGGATGTGCAGGGGCCTGCGCTGCTGGACAGCTTTTTGGCGAGTTACAAGGTTTTTATTGTGCCTTTTGACGAGATCGCAGTGGCTACTGCCCGCCAGGGTTGTGTGGATTTTGGCAAAAGGCGCAGCAAGGCAGACTTGAACTACGGCGACCTGTTTTCGTATGCACTGGCCAAGGCGCGCGGGATGCCGCTGTTTTATGAGGGGCTTGATTTCCTGCACACCGATCTGCCTGACGCAATGGCTTTGCTGGGTTACAGCTTTGACGAAAAGCACGCGCCGGTTTCGGGCGGGCTCTGGCCAAATGGCCTGACTTCAATCACCGTGCCAATTTGACGAATCAAAATGGACACATCACAATCTTGTTGAAATTTTCAACAAATAAGGAAGCACCATGCCCACCGTCAATTTCAGCGTGCCTGAAGACATCAAGAATGCGTTCAACATCACTTTTGAAGGTCAAAACAAAAGTGCGGTCATTGCCGATTTGATGCGCGAAGCGGTAGAGCGCGCGCAAAGCCAGCAGCGCAGCAAAGAAGCCTATCAGCGCATTCTGGAGCGCCGGCAACACGCACCCCGCATTACTGAAGAGCAATTTCGCGCTGCCCGTGAAGAAGGCCGCCCGTGATTGTGGTGGTCGATGCCAGCGTGGCTGTGAAATGGTTTTTGCACGGCAACCCGGATGAACAACACACCGACCTGGCACTGCGCTTGTTGGAGCAATCGGTGCTCGGTTTGCTGCCGATGGTGCAGCCGGGCCACTTTGTGGCCGAAGTTGCTGCCGTTTTGGCCCGACTCAAACCGACCGACGCACAAGACGACTTGTTTGATTTGCTCGACATCCGATACCGCACCCTGACCAGTCCAGAAACCTATGCCACCGCGCTGGATTTGGCCATGCGCTATCGGCATCACCTGTTTGACACGCTCTACCACGCTGTGGCGCTACACACCCCCGGCGCGGTACTCATCACGGCCGATGAGCGCTACTACGCCAAAGCCCGGCTTGAGGGGCAAATCAGCTTGTTGGCCGATTTCAATCTCCCTTAACCCACGTTGAAACTTGTTATGTGCTACTACATTAATAGCTGCCTGCGCACTATCCACGGGGGCTACAGCCCTATTTTCCATATAAAAACATGAACCAAGCCAAACGCAAGACGCAAGACCAAATAGCCTTTGAAGGTCAAAACAAAAGTGCGGTCATTGCCGATTTGATGCGCGAAGCGGTAGAGCGCGAACAGCGCCGCAAGCAGCATTGCAGCGCCGTTGACCGCATTCTGGCCAATCGCATCAATGCACCTCGTATTTCAGAGGCTGAGTTCAGGGCAGCTCGCGAAGAAGGCCGTCCATGATTTGTGTGGTCGATGCCAGCGTGGCGGTCAAATGGTTTGCCGAAGGAGACTGGGCGCTGCGTGAAAACCATAGCGCTGTCCGTTCCCGGCGCGGTGCTGGTCACAGCGGACCGTCGCTACTTTGCCAAGGCACAGCACCTGGGTCAAATTGCTTGGCTGGCCGACTTTAGTTGTCCGCAGTAGAACGCCAAATCTGCCACCAAGTTGCTCTTAAGTTAATAGCTCCCTGCGCACTATCCACGGGGGCTACAGCCCTATTTGCCATATAAAAACATGAACAAAGCAACCCTCAAGTTCTACGCCCCGCAAGCCAGAGATTGACAGCCTGATGTGTTAACAGACATTGGCAGCAAAATCGTACAGTTTCACAACCCACTTGGAGAATCCACATGAACCCAGCCCGCATGGTTTATGAACACGCACCCGCATTTATCCCGGTGCCTGCTGACTTGCAACACCAGCGCGTTGAGGCCATCTTCTGGCCACTGGACATGGCAGTCCAACCGATGCTGCTGACCGAATCGCCAGAACAGACCCAGCCAAATGTTCAAGGGGTCCCAACGGCAACGCCGCTTTCCCAATTGATTGGCAAGGGAAAAGGGTGTTTTGATAGCGCCGCTGACATCGATACCTTTATCCGTGCAGAGCGCGACGCATGGGAGCGCTAAGCCGGGCGCAGGCTTGATGTGGTCTGCTGGTGTGGATGTTTTTAACTCCTGATTCGATATCTATTAGCGCACGTTCCATAAGGGCTACAGCCCTATTTTCCATATAAAAACATGAACAAAGCCAAACTCAAGTCTTACGCTCCGCAAGCACGCAAAGACTTCATTGCTGCTGTCACGGCACGCGCCAATCTGCTGGGTCTGTCTGACAAGGCGGGCATGCTGGAAGTGGCCCAAGCGCAGCCGCAAGGCGACATGGTGGTCATTGCGGGCCAAGCCTGGCCCATCAAAGTGCAGGCGCAGCGTGAACAGCTTGTCCGGCGCATCCGCAAAGACGGCTTTGCCCAGACGATGGAAGCCGTGGCCTACACCTGGTTCAACCGCTTTGCGGCACTCAGGTACATGGAGCTGCACGACTACCTGGGCCACGGCCACCGGGCGCTGTCCAACACGGTCGGTACGCTGCCCGACATCCTGACCCATGCCGCCGACCTGGCCCAAAGTAGCGCCCATGGTGAGGGTTTGCCGGGCTTGAACGTCGCACTGGTGACCGAGATGAAACTGGCCGGCAACCGCGATGGCGAGCTGTACCGCATGCTGCTGGTCGCCCAATGCAACGCGCTCAGTGCCGCCATGCCGTTTCTGTTTGAGCATATCGACGACGAAACCGAACTGCTGCTGCCCGACAACCTGCTGCGCACTGACTCGGTTATCGCCCGGCTGGTGAACGCGATTGACGAAGAAGACTGGAAAGAGGTCGAAATCATCGGCTGGCTGTACCAGTTCTACATCAGCGAGAAAAAGGACGAGGTCATCGGCAAGGTGGTCAAAAGCGAAGACATTCCCGCCGCCACCCAACTTTTTACCCCCAACTGGATTGTTCAGTACCTGGTGCAAAACAGCGTCGGCCGCCTGTGGCTGATGGCCAACCCGGCCAGCACCCTTAAAAGTCAGTGGCCGTATTACATTGAACCGGCGCAGCAAACGCCCGAGGTGCAAGCCCAGCTCGATGTCCTGATTCAGACCCGCATGGATGAGGACGGCGGCAGCCTGAACCCCGAATCCATCACCCTGCTGGACCCGGCCTGCGGCAGTGGCCACATTCTGGTTGAAGCCTATGAGGTGCTGAAAGCCATCTACCTGGAGCGCGGCTACCAGCCCCGGACCATTCCGCGCCTGATTCTGGAAAAGAACCTGTTCGGCCTGGACATTGACGACCGCGCTGCGCAAATGGCCGGGTTTGCCCTGCTGATGAAAGCCCGTGCTGACGACCGCCGACTGTTCACCGCCACCGATGCGCAAGGCAACCCGCAGCCGCCCAAGCTCAATGTGCTGGCCCTGCAAAGCAGCCAAGGGCTGAATGCCGACGCACTGGCCCAAGCTTTGCAACCGGACCGTTATTCCAGCGAGGACGCTAGCCGTCATTCCCGCGAAGGCGGGAATCCAGTTGCCAACGACTTCGCCCCGGACGACCTGTTTCCCAGCACCATCCCGCAAATGACGCTGGGCGAATCGGTGACTGCGCCTGCTCCTGGTCGTCATTCCCGCGAAGGCGGGAATACAGCGGTGTCATGGATTCCCGCCGTCGCGGGAATGACGGATATTCCATCCGCCATCGCCAGACTGCTCATCCTCTTCAGCCACGCCAAAACCTTTGGTTCTTTGATACAAATCGGCCTGCAGACCAAGCAGGACGTGCGTAAGCTGCTATTGATAGTGCAGCAATCCATGGAAACCGGCGACCTGTATGCAAAGGCAGCAGCGCAGGATTTGCTGCCGCTGCTGCAACAGGCGCAGGTGCTGGCGATGCAGTTTGATGCGGTGGTGGCGAATCCGCCGTATATGGGCGGCAAAGGCATGAACCCGGCGTTAAAAGACTATGCCAAAACCACTTTCCCGAACAGCAAATCGGATTTATTCGCTATGTTCATGGAGCGGGGTTTTGAGTGGTGCAAACCTTCGGGCTTCATCAGCATGGTGACGATGCAGAGTTGGATGTTCTTATCGTCGTACGAAAGTATTCGCACAAATTTATTAAATAACAGAACAATAAGCAATTTTCTCCAGATTGGATACAACAGTTTTCCAGAAATCAACTCAAAAGTTGCACAAGCTTGTGCATTCGTAATCCATCGTATTTATGTTAATGATTTTGTTGGAGTATACATTAACCTAAACTCTGCGTCGCAATCTGCAAATAAAGATAATGTGTTCATCAGCAGAAATAATAATCTCACTCATAATGTCTCGCAAAGTGATTTCTTAAAAATTCCAGGCGCACCCTTAGCCTATTGGATTGATAATAATACAAGAGAAATTTTTATCACCAACCCCAGATTAGAAGATATTGGTGTTCCAAGGTCAGGAATAACAACTGGTGACAATGAATCTTATTTGAGGAGTTGGTTTGAGATTGCCAAGTTTAATAAAACAATAGATTCAATAAAATATGAACTTAATATTTTTGATAAATGGGTTCCTTTAAATGGTGGCGGCGATTACAGGAAATGGTATGGAAATAATCTACAGGTGATTTTTTGGGAAAAAAATGGACAGGCAATAAAAAATGATGAGAAATCAACAATTGCAAACTTAGATTATCAATTTAAGGCTGGTGTGACTTGGTCTAAGATAACCTCTTCCAATTTGAGTGTAAGACTAACTCCGACTGGATTTATTTTCAGTGCTGTTGGATTAAAATCTTTTCCTTCTCCGGATTATTTGAGTTATGTGTGTGGATTCCTTAATAGTAAGGTTGTAGAGTATTTCAAGCCAATTTTTTCGTCTACACTAAGTATTTTAAGTGGGGATATTGGGAAGCTTCCATTTATCGTAAATCAGAGAGATAAAATAGACAGCCTTATAAATGAGGCTGTGAAAATTGCAAAGTTTGATTGGGACTCTAGTGAGGTTTCTTGGGATTTTGAGTTTCTCGATTGGATAAGAAATGAAAAGAAAGACATGCGATTATCTTTTGAAGCCCACGAGGCACAATCGACGTTATTAATCAATCAATTGAGATTGATTGAAGAGGAAAACAACCGCATCTTCATCAACGCCTACGGCCTGCAAGACGAACTCACCCCCGAAGTCCCCGAGTCCCAAATCACCCTGGCCCGCGCCGACCGCGAAAAAGACTGCCAGCGCCTGCTGTCCTACGCCATCGGCTGCATGATGGGCCGCTACAGCCTGGACGCGCCCGGCCTGATTTATGCCAACTCCGGCAACGTCGGCTTCGACCCCAGCCGCTACACCACCTTCCCCGCCGATGCCGACGGCATCGTGCCGCTCACCGACGAACTCTGGTTCGAGGACGATGCCGCCAACCGCATCAGTGAATTCCTGCTCGCCGTCTGGGGCGCCGACACCCTGGCGGAAAACATGGCCTGGCTGGCGACCAGCCTGGGCACCAAAGCTTCTGAAACCCCAGATGAAACTATCCGCCGCTATCTGGCCGACAAGTTCTACAAAGACCACCTGCAAACCTACAAAAAGCGCCCCATCTACTGGCTCTTCAGCAGCGGCAAACAAGGTGCCTTCCAGGCGCTGGTCTATCTGCACCGCTACCACGAAGGCACACTGGCCCGTCTGCGCGCCCAATACGTCGTGCCCCTCACCGGCAAAATCCAGTCCCGCATCGACATGCTGCAAAAAGACGCAGCAGCAGCCTCCAGCACCGCCGCCCGCAACAAACTGGCCAAGGAAGTCGAAAAGCTCAAAAAGAAACACGCCGAGCTCCTGGCCTACGACGAGATACTGCGCCACCACGCCGACATGCGCATCACCCTCGACCTGGATGACGGGGTGAAGGTCAACTACGGCAGGTTTGGTGATTTGCTGGATAGCGTCAAGGTGGTTACCGGCGGGGCCAGTGATGATTAAGCCCACCATGACAACCCCCCGGACTCTGCCGCATGCTGTGCTGGCCAACTATCAGGACTGGCTCAAGACCATCAAGCAAAAAATCCATGCCGCACGGATGAAGGCCGCGTTGGCCGCGAATGGGGAGTTGATTGCCCTTTACTACGAAATTGGTGCGCAAATAGTTGACCGGGAGTCTGGTGCGCAATGGGGCAGTGGATTCATTGACGCATTCAGTCACGACCTGAGAGCCGCCTTCCCTGAGATGGGCGGCTTTTCATCCAAAAATCTGCGCTATTGCCGCGCGTTCTTTCGCTTTTACTGCGACCCGGCAATTTGGCAACAGGCTGTTGCCAAATTGCAAGATTGGCCTTGGGCAGGCGCTGAAACCGAGCTGGCTGCGTTGCTGCCGCAAATACCTTGGGGGCACGCCATCCAGATTTTTACCAAGTGCCAAAGCGTCACCGAAGCCCGTTTTTACATGGCGCAAACCCTGGAGCAAGGCTGGAGCCGCGATGTGCTGGCGTTGCAACTCAAGTCAAACTTATATGCCCGCACCGGCAAGGCGGTAACCAATTTTTCCCGCACCTTGCCATCGCCACAGTCTGACCTGGCCCAGCAAACCCTCAAAGACCCCTATACCTTCGACTTCATGTCCATGACGGTGCCGTTCAACGAACTCGATGTGGAGCGTCAACTCACCCAACATATCACCCAGTTTTTGCTGGAGCTGGGTAAAGGCTTTGCTTTCATTGGCCGGCAGTACCCCCTGGAAGTGGCAGGCAACGACTACTTCATTGACCTGCTGTTCTATCACGTCACGCTGAAATGCTATGTGGTGGTGGAACTCAAAAACCGCAAGTTCATCCCGGAATACGCAGGCAAACTCAATTTTTACCTGTCAGCCGTGGACAGCCTGCTCAAACGCGATGATGACCAGCCCACCATTGGCCTGCTGCTGTGTCGCGACAAAAACAACATCGAGGTGGAGTTTTCCCTGCGCGACATGAATAAACCCATGGGCGTGAGCGAGTACACCCTGGTAGAAGCCTTGCCTGACAACTTAAAAGGTGCATTGCCGACTGTGGAAGAAATCGAGAATGACTTGCAGCAGTTGAAGCAACAAGAGGCGGACGGCGAATGACTGAACTTAAAAACTGTCTGCGTGCCCAATACGTCGTACCCCTCAACTACGACGAACAGCTCCGCCACCACGCCGACATGCGCATCACCCTCGACCTGGATGACGGGGTGAAGGTCAACTACGGCAGGTTTGGTGATTTTCTCGACAGCGTGAAAATCGTCACCGGAGGTGCTTCAGATGATTAAGTCGGTTCGCGTGGTCAATTTCAAGTCGCTTGCTGCAGTGGAAATCCCACTCGGGCATTTCAACTGTCTGGTGGGCATGAACGGTGCGGGCAAGAGCACGGTGTTACAAGCCCTGAACTTTTTGTCGCAGTTGATGCTGGGTGACGTGCAGGGCTGGCTAGATCGTCGTGGCTGGGTGGCGGCAGACCTGAATTGCAAGATGCGCAACGAGCGCAACATCCGGTTCAACGTGTCGTTTTCAACGTCTGATGGTGGTTCGCTGACGTGGGCTGGCGCTTTCAACCGCACGGACTTGCGTTGCACCCAAGAGGATGTGGTGCTGATTAAGGGCAGCGATGTCGACCCAAAGGTGCTTCGTTTGAGCGGACAAACCTATTCAATCGGTGGCAGGGAAAGTCAGACCATTGCCTTTGAGTACCAAGGCTCCATCTTGTCTGCCCTGAAAGACTCCGAACTGTCTGCTGCCTTGCTGGAGTTTCGCGATGCCCTGCGCCGCGTTCGTTCGCTGGAGCTTTTGTCGCCCGACAAATTGCGCAAAAGCGCCCGTGCCAGTGAGCACGACATTGGCGCCGGTGGCGAACGGCTTTCGGCTTATCTGGACAACATCAAGGGCGACAGAAAAGTCAAGCTGGTGGCGTTGCTGCAAAAGTTTTACCCAGCTTTGGTGGATTTCAAGATTACTTCGCAAAAGTCTGGCTGGAAAAAGCTGTCGGTGTTTGAACAATTTGGCAGTCAAAAACTGGAAACTGAGGCGCTGCATCTGAATGACGGCCTGCTGCGTATTCTTGCTGTTCTGACACAAGCGGATGCAGACCGTTCGCTGCTGCTGTTGGATGAGTTGGAAAACGGCATCAACCAGGAGATTGTGGAAACACTGGTGGACACCTTGCTGCAAAGCCCGCAGCAGTTGCTGGTGACCACGCACAGCCCTTTGCTGCTCAACTATTTGCCCGATGACGTGGCGCGCAGAGCGGTGCAGTTCCTCTACAAAACCCCGCAAGGGGAAACAAAGTGCCGCAGCTTCTTTTCTATTGCACGCATAGGTGACAAGCTGAATGCCATGGGTCCGGGCGATGCCTTTGTTGACACTGATTTGCGCTTGCTTGCGCAGGAGTGCATTGATGCGGATGAGCGCCAAGAAGCGGCCATGCGTGAAGAAGAGCAGGCCGAATCTGACGCTAGTGACTCAGGTGACGCATGAAGTTGTTGATCAGCGGAGAAGACCTTCGGGATCAGGCTGCGCTGGACATATTTGAAGCCGATATCACAGCGATGCGAATGGCAGAACTGCTCAACCATCCCATTCAAGGCAAATTTGATCTGACGCACCCTCGACCTGGACGACGGGGTGAAGGTGAATGACGGCAGGTTTGGGGACTTGCTCGACAGCGCCCGCGCAGTCACTGGCGGGGCCAGTGATGACTGAACCCGCCATGACCAACCTCCTGATGCCTCCGTCCGGCACACTGGTTAAATACCAAGAGTTTGTACCCGCATTGTTTGGTCAACAGTCCAACAGTCCGTTGGCCAAATGAGAATAGAGAATTAAGGTGCCAATATCAAGGACGTGGAATGAAAATTAAAGCTTTGTTTTTTGAAGATGTTGGCCCTTTGGGTTCTCAGAGCATCGACCTGCTTAACGACTGGGACGACCAAATTGAGCCGCGCACCTTGCTGTCTGGCCCCAACGGTTGTGGCAAATCGACAGTATTGCGCACCGTGGCCATGCTGTGGGATGCTTTGGGTTACTGGCTGGATCAGCGCAAAGCCTTACCCCGGAACCACGCGGCCCGCGAATGGTTGCAGCGCTGGGGTGGGTGTGCAGTTATTCTCAGCGGCGCGCCCCAAGACGGGCAGGTTGTCGGGCTGATTTTTGGTAATTTGGCTTGGTGTGAAACGATTCGAACCCAACATGCGGCTGTGGCTTGGCTTGGTGAAGGCATTGCCCGCACCGGCAAGCCGGGCAATTCCAAACGGGAGGTTTTTATACCTGCCGAGCCGTGGGTTGGGGATTGGGCCGATGCGCGAAAAAAAATGATTTTGTCGTTTGACAAGGTCGATGTGCCCAACGTGCTGTTTTTGGATGCCGAAGAGCGCCGCTGGGTCGCAGCTCGCCGGAACGTGGGCGAGCACACGGCCGAATTGCCCGGCAGGCGCTGGCTTCCCAGATACCAGGCCAGTGAAGACTGGAAAGACCAGTTGGAAGCCTCGCTCATCACCCTCAAGACAACGCAACTGCACAAATATCACGAGGTCATCCGCCTGCTGAACACTTTTCTGTCTGGCAAAGAAATTGACCCGGACATTCAGCCTGGTGAAAGTCGCTTGCGTGTCAAGCTCAAAGGCAAACGGGGTCAGTCGCATGGGTTGGATGACTTGAGCGCGGGTGAACACCAAGTGTTGATATTGCTGTATTTGTTGGCGCGGTGGGCAGAGCCAGGGGCGGTGGTGCTGATCGACGAGCCTGATTTGTATCTGCACCCGTCTTTGGTCAACGGCCTGTTGTCCAGTCTTGAAAAGCTGGTGACAGACATTGGTGGGCAACTCATCATCACGTCGCACCAGCCCGACATTTGGCAGCGTTACGAGGCATCGGGTAAGCGCATTGAGTTGGGGAACGCTCAATGAGTACCCTGGAAGATCGCATTGAAAAAATCAAAACCCAGTTCATTGGACGGACGGGTTTGCGTGTGTTGTTGGTTGAGGGTTCGGATGATGTCGATGCCTATCGCATTTTTCTAGGCCGCAAGTTCCCTGAGTGGGAAAAGTCGTGGATATTGGTCAGCGCAGGGAGCAAGGCTGACGTGGTCAAGATGATCACGAGGGAAACAGGATGGCTAGGCTTGGTGGATCGTGATGAGTGGACTGAGGCTGAGATGACGGAAAAGAAGGCCGAATGTCCAAATTTGACTGTGTTGCCACGTTTTTGCCTTGAGAGCTATCTGATTGATCCGGCCGAACTGTGGGCAGCTTTTCCTGAAAAACAGCGGGCGAAAATTGCAGGTGGGCAAGCGCAATTTAGTAGCGAAGTTTTGGCCGATCTAGCGCAGTGGGTTAGGCACGCTGCCCTGTGGCATGGCGTGCGGCCCTTGTGGCATCAGCTTCGCAGAATGGGATTTCCGGATTCCATATCGGGCAATCCGCCAATGCCCGATGACGCAACTTTGCGGGAAATGTTTATAAAGTGGCATGTCACCCTGGACGCTGATGCGGTTCTGGCCAGTGTGCATGCCCTGGAAGCCAAGCTGGGAGCGGAGGATGTCAGCAAGCTATGCGCCCAATGGTTGCATGCAAAGCGCTTTTACCCGCAAGTAGTGCATCAAACATTGAATCGACTTTTGGGTCAAAAGCCAGCCAAAGATCGTCGATTGGCTATTTTGCGCACTCGGACCGTCCCCGATGATTTGCTGCCTTTGTGGCAAGCCATGAAGCTGGCTGCTGCCACTTGAACCACCATGATCACTGACCGCGATAGCTGGCAGTTGTTTTCCGATGCCGGCGAGGGCATGTTGGAAGACTGGATCAAACCATGTGTGCGCACCAGCCACAATATTGCATCATGACCCAACAACGCATTACTGACAGCCTGACGACTTTGTTCACAACCCGCCCGGTGGTGTTCTGGCATGACGTGGAGGCTGAATTTGTTTCCATTGTGGACAGCCTGCAACTCGACGGTGTGCAACTGGTGCGTTTGGACGACACGCCTGCACTGCGCATCAAGCTCGACATCGAGCGTTCACCGAATCAGCGCTGGCTGATTTACAGCGCCAAGCCCGAGCCGGAACCCGCCAAAGACTGGCTGCTGGACGTGCGCATGCGCAGCAAGACATTCCGGGCTGATTCGACCTCCATCCTGCTGGAAGACCTGGGTCTGACCACGCAAGGGCTGCGGCAACACCTGAAAGAGCGCGCCAAATTCTTGCGCGCCAAGGACCGGGTTGACCGCCTCAAACGCCTGGTGCTGCCAGGCGACAACGCCCCCGACCTCGACCGCAAGATGCTGGCGGTGCTGACCCGCGCCGACCAGCCCGAGTTGTTCGCCATTTTGCAGCGCCTGTATGCCTCTGTCGTGGTGGATGGCGTGGCTGACCTGTCAGCCCAGCCCAAAGCTTGCCAGGAGATTGCTGCCAATGATTTGACCCCGGCGTTCTGGGACTTGGTGCAGACGCAACTTGGCTATGCCGATGCCACCCCCAGCCTGCGCGACTTGTTGCTGCGCATTCTGGTGACAGACTTTTGCCGTGGTTTGCGGGGTGATGCACCGCGCCAGTTGGCGCACTTTGTCTTGCCTGACCGTACCCTGGCTGCCAATGCATCGGTGTTTGTCGGGCGGTGGCGCTCGGACATTGCGCAGTTTGGCAATTACAACGCCCTGGCGCAGGCGGTGGCCAATGAACTGAACCTGGCGAGTTTGTTGTCTAACCAGTCGGCTGAGCAATTGGTGGACTGCATGACGTTTGAAGACGTTGAACTGCGGGTGGTGCAAGACCTTAAAACCCGCATCGTTGCGGGTGCCGGTGCCAACATGGACGTCGTGCGTAGCCTGATGGCGCGCCGCCGCGACGGGCATTGGGCCAACCCGCTGCTGGCCAGTGCCAACGAGCGCACCCGCGCACTCGCTGCGTGTTACGACGCGTTGACCGCCGCCGCCGACTTTTTCAGCCTGAAGGCGACCCATGCCGCCGGCTTCAGCTTTGCCGATGCCGGCACCGCCTTTGCCCAATACCGTGATGAGTTGTATCGCTTCGACCAGTTGTACCGGCACTTTCACACCGCCGCCGATGCGGTAGAGCCCACCGGCTGGGCCGTGCTGCACGAGTTGCGCGAGACGATTGAAGGGGCCTATTCCGGCTGGTTTATGCCGCAGTTGAGCGCCGCCTGGTCCAAAGTGATGGAAGGCCCGCAGGGCTTGCTCACCCACTGGAAGTTGCCCGAGGTAACACCACAGCAGGCGTTTTACGCGCGCAAGGTGCTGCCGCTGTTTGAGGGTGGCGTAAAGCGGGTGTACGTGCTGATTTCTGATGCCTTCCGGTTCGAGGTCGCGCAGGAACTGGTGCAGCACACCAACAGCAAGAGCCGTTTCAAGGCATCGCTGGACAGCATGTTGGGTGTGTTGCCCAGCTACACCGCGCTGGGGATGGCGGCGCTGCTGCCGCATCAGACGCTGGCCTACAAGGAAAGTGCCAACCTGGATGTACTGGCCGATGGTCAAAGCGTGGCCACACTGGAGCAACGCAACGAGCACCTGAAGAGCTTTGGCGGCATGGCCATCAAGGCTGAAGACCTGAT
Source organism: uncultured beta proteobacterium (assembly GCA_903873485.1). Taxonomy (GTDB): domain Bacteria; phylum Pseudomonadota; class Gammaproteobacteria; order Burkholderiales; family Burkholderiaceae_C; genus Rhodoferax. Next base: position 14,363 of record CAIQOO010000119.1, read on the forward strand.
GGCGCTCGGCAAAAACGAGGGACGCGAACTGGTGCGCAACCAGCGGCTCATCTACGTCTATCACGACCGCATCGACATGACGGGCGACAAGCAGGCATCAGAGACCAAGACCTTTGAGGCCGCAGCGCAGACCGTGCAGGAACTCTCCAACGTGCTGGGCTTCATCATCAATTCGCTCAATGGCTCCACCGTGCTGGTCACGGCCGACCATGGTTTTATCTACCAGGAGTCGGCGCTGGAGGCATCGGACAAGTCCACGCTGGACGACAAACCTGCGGGCACCCTGAAAGCCAAAAAACGCTACCTGATTGGCCACGACTTGGGTGCGACTGCCAAAGCCTGGTCGGGCAATACAGCAGTGACAGCGGGCACCACCACCGATGGCAGCCTGGATTTTTGGGTGCCCAAGGGGGCCAGTCGCTTCCACTTTGCCGGTGGCGCACGTTTTGTCCATGGCAGTGCCATGCCGCAAGAGGTCGTGGTGCCGGTCATCACGGTGCGCGAGAGTGAGGCAGAGAGCGCCAAGACCAAATACGTGGGCATCAGCCTGCTGGGTACGGCCAACAAGGTGGTCACCAACACCCAGCGCTTTGAGTTCATTCAAACCGATGCCGTGTCGGAGCGGGTGCTGGCTCGCTCGGTGGTGGTCTCGCTGCGTGACTTCTCCGACCAGGACAAGCCCATCAGCAACCTGCAGTCCATCACGTTTGACAGCGCATCCCAGTTGCTTGATGAGCGCAAACGCTCAGTCATGCTGACCGTGCTGGCCGGTGCGCACGACCCGCACAAACGCTATGACCTGGTGGTGCGCGATGCGGTGACCAATATTGAAGTGCTGCGAACGCCCATCAAGGTGGACCTGGCCTTCGGCAATGACTTTTGAAAATTGAAATGACGCAATCCATGACAAGCCCTGAAACGCTGCCCAATGACTTGACATTTGGCAGCCTCGACACCCTGCTCAACACCCACTTTGCCGGCAAGGTGGTGCGCAAAGACCTGACCAAGCTGATTAAAGAGGGGGCCAACGTCCCGGTGTATGTGCTGGAATACCTGCTGGGCATGTACTGCGCCAGTGATGACGAGGCCGTCATCCAGAACGGGCTGGTCAACGTCAAGCGCATCCTGACCGAAAACTACGTGCGCCCGGACGAGGCGGAAAAGGTGAAATCCAAGGTGCGCGAAAGCGGCAGCTACAAAGTCATCGACAAAGTCACCGTCAAGCTCAATGAAAAGCGCGATGTCTATGAAGCCTTGCTGTCCAACCTGGGTGTCAAAAATGCCGAGATATCCGACACCTATGTGCGCCAGTTCGAGAAGTTGCTGGTCGGCGGCATCTGGTGCATCGTCACCCTGAAATACCACTTTGAAGAAGACCAGAAGGGCTCGCCCTTTGCTGTGACCGAACTCAAACCGATTCAAATGCCCAACATGGACATGGCCGCACTGTTCGAGGCGCGCAAGGCGTTTACCGATGAGCAGTGGATTGATGTCCTGATTCGCTCGACCGGCATGGAGCCGAGCCATTTCAAAGAACGCGCCAAGTGGCACCTGTTGGCGCGTATGGTGCCGTTGGTGGAAAACAATTACAACTACTGTGAGCTGGGGCCTCGCGGAACCGGAAAAAGCCACATCTACAAGGAAATCAGCCCGAACAGCATTCTGGTGTCGGGCGGGCAGACCACCGTGGCCAACCTGTTTTACAACATGAGCGCACGCAAGGTCGGCTTGGTCGGTTTGTGGGATGTGGTGGCCTTTGACGAGGTGGCGGGCATTAACTTCAAGGACCATGACGGTGTGCAAATCATGAAGGATTACATGGCTTCAGGCTCGTTCAGCCGGGGCCGGGAGTCCATCAACGCCAGCGCTGCCATGGTGTTTATCGGCAACATCAACCAGAGCGTGGAGTCGCTGGTCAAGACCTCGCACCTGTTGGCCCCGTTCCCGGAGGCGATGATTGACTCGGCCTTTTTTGACCGTTTTCACGCCTACGTGCCGGGCTGGGAAGTCCCCAAAATGCGGCCGGAGTTTTTCACCAACCAGTACGGCTTGATTGTGGATTACCTGGCGGAATACCTGCGCGAGATGCGCAAGCAGAGCTTTGCCGATGCCATCGACAAGTGGTTCAAGCTGGGCAACAACCTGAACCAGCGCGACACCATCGCGGTGCGCCGCACCACCTCGGGCCTCTTGAAACTGGTGTGCCCCAACGGCGAATACACCAAAGACTCGGTACGCAAGTGCCTGGAATATGCACTCGAAGTTCGCCGCCGCATCAAGGAACAGCTCAAGAAAATTGGCGGCATGGAGTTCTACGACGTCCATTTCAGCTATATCGACCTCGAAGATGGTGTCGAGCGTTTTGTCACCGTGCCCGAGCAGTCAGGGGGTGCGCTGGTACCGGAGGGGCGACTCAACCCTGGCACGCTGCACACCATCAGTATGGGGACATCGGAGATGCCTGGCATCTACCGGCTGGAGATTCAGTCTATTCCCGGCACCGGCAAAGCCAACGTCTCGGGCCTGGCCCCACGCGAAGCGGTGCGGGTGGCGTTTGACTATTTCAAGGCCAACTCATCCAGGGTGAGCGCCTCCATCAAGCCAGGGGAAAGGGATTTCCACACCCACCTGGTCGAGCTGCAAAACAGTGGTGCCCCACAGGCGCTCACCTTGGCCAGCTTTATCGCGCTGTGCTCGGCGGCGCTGGCCAAGCCGGTGCAGTCGCAGTTGGCGGTGATGGGTGACATGAGTTTGGGCGGCACGATTGTGCAGGTGCGCAACCTGGCAGAGTGTTTGCAGGTCGCCTTTGATGCCGGTGCCAAACGCATCCTGCTGCCCATGTCCAGCGTGGTTGACATTGCGACCGTGCCGGGCGAGTTGTTTGCCAAGTTTCAAACCAGCTTTTATTCAGACCCGGTGGATGCGGTGTTCAAGGCGCTGGGGGTGGAGTGAGTGAAGCATGGTTCAGCAGGACGGGCTTTTGGCCCAATTCGCTAAAGTCGCCTGCGTGCTCAGAGGGGTAGAGGGGACTTCACAGCAAATCGCGTCGTTCGCGGATTCGGTAGATGGACTCCCTTCATTTTTAAATTAACACAATCGGGTCAGGTAGCCCGGCAGTGTTTTGTATGGCTTCCGTTTGTGGCTAACCAGCATTTCGTTCAGGTGGCACAGTGCACAGACTTTTTGTGAATCACCCAAAAGCCAGCGGTGATAAGTCGCGCCACAGCTTGGGCAGGGAACCATTCCACCAGAAGTGAAGTCACTCATAGCCCTTGCCCCCTGTAAAGCCCGTCCGTTCCCGATGTTTTTTCTTAGGGAACGGACGGAATAGGAACGCACGGAAAATGATAGCATCCATAGCGTTTCCTCCACTGATTCACCTTCTGGCGCGGGAACGGACGGAATGGCTTGTTTCTGCCAGCTTTGCGGTATCACCAGCTTGTCAGCGGGCAGGCCATCGCCAGCCAGCACGGCACCACCAGCGGTAACACTTCAACCCCGTCCACATTGCGGGTGAACTGTTGCCTGTAGGTGTCCCCTACGGTGGCAACAAACTGCGGGTCAAGACGAACGGCATCAACCAAGTGCAGTCGTTCACGCACTTGGCCGATGTCGATGTTCAGGTAAACTGTCAGTCATGAGCACCATCACATTCGACACTCTGAAATACGTCAAGCAGCTTGAAGCCTCTGGTATTCCGTCTGCGCAAGCCGAGGCGTTTGTCAATGCGCAGCGTGAAATTCTGTCTGAGGCTCTTGATGCCTCGATGGCAACAAAAGCAGATATGCTCCGAACTGAAAACCGTATTGCGTTGCTTGACGCAAAGGTGGATTCAAAATTTGTGCTGCTGCAATGGATGCTGACTGCCGTGCTTGCCTTGGTTATCGCCATCTTTGTGAAGCAGTATTTTTGATCAAAACAAATCACCTGACCGCCGTCAGCTTTTCTGCCTTGTTGCGGTAATGCCTGGCCGTCAGCACTTGGCTTGAGTGCAGCAGCAGCTTGGACGCACCGGCCATATTGCCAGCCAAATCAGCCGCCCGGTTGCGCGTGTCGCGCAGGTACATCGCCCGGATGTCTTTGGCAAAGTCCGGGGTTCCCGTCTGGCTGGCCTTGAGTGCCGCCTTGTTGCGAGCCGTGTCCCACCTGTCGCGCAGCATGGTCATCGCTAAACGCCACAGAGGAAATCCGGCCCCGTCATTGGCATCGGCGGCACTCGTGGCGTGATCAAAATGGGGGAGCCAAATGCTTGCTGTGCCCCTCCTCTATCCGGCATTCCTTGTGTCATGCCAGTTTGTGAAACAGGCCAAGTCTTTGACCGGCCCACCCCCTACACCCTCAGCAGCGTCTTGGCCGCCAGCAGCAAACCTACAATCGATCCCCGTGAACCTTATCGAACCTGCACCCGCCCCTGTGAACACACCGCCGGACGTGCCCGCCCGGCCAGCGCCTGGCAGCCATCAGTCGGTGCCAGTCGGCGTCGCCTACCCCAAGGAAATCAGGAGTTTTGTGCGTCGCGCTGGCCGCAGCACCAGCGGGCAGACCCGTGCCTTTGAAGAATTGGGACCACGTTTCTTGCTCCCGTACCAGCCAAGTACTATTGATTTTGTAGCTGCTTACGCAGACCCGACAAGGGCTGCAGGCCAAAATCCCTTGATAAATCGGCCGATCGTGCTGGAAATCGGCTTTGGCATGGGTGAAGCAACCGCCCGGATTGCCGCGCTGCTGCCAGAGACCAATTTTCTGTGTTGCGAGGTCCACCAGCCCGGTGTCGGCGCGCTGCTCAAGCGCATTGGCGAGCAGGGCCTGCACAACATCCGCATCTGCGCCCATGATGCGGTCGAAGTCATTGACCAGATGCTGCCCCCGCAAAGTCTGGACGGCATCCACATTTTTTTTCCCGACCCCTGGCACAAGGCACGCCACAACAAGCGCCGCCTGATCCAGCCAGCGCTGGTGGCCAAACTGGCAGTGCGGCTGAAAGTGGGCGGCTACATCCATTGCGCCACCGACTGGCAACACTACGCCGAACAAATGCTGGCAGTGTTCAGTGCTGAACCCCTGTTGAAAAACACCGCGCTGCCAGCCCACCCGGAACTGTCAGGCTACGCCCCGAGACCCGATTACCGCCCGCTCACCAAGTTTGAAAACCGCGGTCTCAAACTCGGCCACGGTGTCTGGGATCTGGTGTTTGCGCGGATTTGATGGCCGCATCCAAGGCATTCCGGTGCCCAACATCGGCATGAGCAATGCTGGCTTTGTCCCGCCAACCCGCAACGGCATTGGCCCGAGTTGCGTCGGCGTGCCCGCCGGGTCATGGCCGACATTGCTGGATTTTTTGACTGAACGTTTCCCGAATGTGGCACGCCAGACCTGGCTGGAGCGCATGGCGCGCGGCGATGTGCAAGACGACTGCGGCCATCGGGTGTCGCCAGAAACCGCCAGTCTGCCGCCCTGCCCGGCCCACACCCGCCTGTTTTATTACCGCGAGGTGCCCAACGAGCCGGTGATTCCGTTTGACGAGGTGCTGCTGTTTGAGGACGCGCACCTGATCGTGGTGGACAAGCCACATTTTTTGCCGGTGGTGCCCTCGGGCGCTTATTTGAACCAGACCGTGCTGGTGCGGCTCAAGCGCCGACTCGGTCTTGACCACCTGGTGCCGATTCACCGCATCGACCGCGATACCGCCGGGCTGGTGCTGTTCTCCAAACAGCCGGCCAGCCGCGCTGCCTACTGCGCCCTGTTTAGCCAGCACCAGGTGCAAAAAACCTATGAGGCGATTGCACCGTGGCGCGCCGATCTGAGCTGGCCGCAGACACGCAGCAGCCGCATCCGGGAGGCCGGGCATTTCATGCTGCAGCAGGAGGTGCCCGGCACGCCCAACGCCATCACCCACATCGACTTGCTGGAAATTCGTGGCCAGTTGGCCCGCTACCAGCTCAGGCCGGTGACCGGGCAGCGGCATCAGTTGCGGCTGCACATGCTGGCGCTGGGCCTGCCTTTGCTCCACGACGGGCTGTACCCGCACCTGACCCCGCAAGGCCCGGTGGACTACGCCCGGCCGCTGCAATTGCTGGCCAAAGAGCTGGTTTTTGTCGATCCGGTGTGTCAACAGGCCCGGCGCTTTGTCAGCCAGCGATCATTGCTCTTTTGATCAACCCGATATCCCACAGCCCGATGCCCGTCAACCGCTTGCAAGCGACTGGCACTAACATTGCTTTAACCCAAGCGATGTCAAACGTCCGGTTGATTTGATTCAAGCCCGCTTTATTTTGGGAACTTTTTGAGACCCCTTCCATGACCATTCACGCAGCGCTTAACCACGTTACCCATTATTCCTATGACCGGCTGGTCAACCTCGGACCGCAAACCATCCGTCTGCGCCCGGCCCCGCACTGCCGCAGCAAAATCATCTCGTACTCGCTCAAAGTCGAGCCGGAAGGCCATTTCATCAACTGGCAGCAAGACCCCTTTGCCAATTACCAGGCGCGCCTGGTGTTTCCGGACAAAACCAAAGAGTTCAAGGTCACCGTCGATGTGGTGATGGACATGGCGGTCTATAACCCGTTTGACTTCTTTCTGGAGCCCGATGCCGAACAGTTCCCGTTCGATTACGAAACCAATCTGAAGCAGGAACTGGCACCCTACCTGACACCCGACCCGGTGACACCGCTGGTGCAGGTCTATCTGGACAAGATCGACCGGGTCAAGCGCCGCAGCGTGATCTTTCTGGTGGACCTCAACACCCTGGTACACCACGATATCAAGTACACCATCCGCATGGAGCCGGGCGTGCAAACCCCCGAAGAAACGCTAACGATCGGTTCTGGCTCATGCCGTGACTCGGCCTGGCTGATGGTGCAATTGCTGCGCAACTGCGGGCTGGCAGCGCGCTTTGTGTCGGGCTACCTGATTCAACTCAAGCCTGATGTCAAGTCGCTTGACGGCCCGAGCGGAACCGAGGTGGACTTTACCGACCTGCACGCCTGGTGCGAGGTCTATTTGCCCGGCGCCGGCTGGGTCGGGCTCGATGCCACCTCGGGACTGCTGGCAGGCGAAGGCCATATTCCGCTGGCTTGTACGCCGCAGCCTTCGGGTGCCGCACCGATTGAGGGCGGGGTTGATGAATCCGAAGTCCAGTTCGCCCACCACATGGGCATCACCCGCATTTATGAGGCACCGCGCGTCACCAAACCCTATACCGAAGAGCAATGGGCCGCCGTGATGGCGCTCGGTGATGCCGTCGATCAGGAATTGCTGGCGGGCGATGTGCGCATGACGATGGGTGGCGAGCCGACTTTTGTGGCAGTCAATGACCGCGACGCACCGGAATGGAACACCGATGCACTTGGCCCGACCAAACGCGGCTTTGCCACCGAAATGGTGCACAAGCTGCGCAAAGAGTACGGCGAAGGCGGTTTTTTGCACTTTGGCCAGGGCAAGTGGTATCCGGGCGAGCAGTTGCCGCGCTGGGCCTTGAACATTTACTGGCGCACCGACCATCAGCCGGTCTGGTCCAACCCGGCGCTGTTTGCCGATGAGCGGGTGCCAACCCAGTACACCAGCGCCGATGCGCAGCGTTTTACCAGGCTGCTGTCGGCCAAGCTCGGGGTCACCGACAAATTCATTCAAACTGCCTATGAAGACAGTTGGTACTACCTGTGGCGCGAGCGCCGCCTGCCGGTCAATGTCGATCCGTTTAACGCCAAACTCGACGATGAAATGGAACGTGCCCGCCTGCGCCGGGTGTTCACGCAAAAGCTGGATGCCCCGGTCGGCTATGTGCTGCCGATCAAGGTGGCGGGCTATGTTGAACCCTACGGTGCCGCCTGGACCACCGGATCATGGTTTTTGCGTGACGAGCGTATGTACCTGATGCCGGGCGACTCACCGATGGGCCTGCGCCTGCCACTTGACTCGCTGCCGTGGGTCAGCGAGGCCGATTTTCCGTACCTGATCGAACAAGACCCCTCGACCCTGCGCGACCAATTGCCCGCATACGGCACGGTCGCCGCCCGTTATGCGCCGGGCATGGCCGGTCTGGCGCTTGGTGCCGCAGCGCGCGCCGCCGCTGCTGCAGTTGCCAAGGCGCCGCCGCTGCCGGCAACGCCAGCCGCAGCTTTGGCCACGCCGCCAACGGCTGCCGCTTACCTGGTCGGCGGCATACCGCCCCATGAGGCCACCCGAAAATTTCAGACCGTCACCGGCTCGGCCCACTCGTCAACCGCCAGCCAGGCGCAAAGCCCGTTGCAGGCCGAACCGGCCGACTTTGTTCAGGCTCCCGAGGCCCAGCCAGCGGCCCAGTGGGCGCAGCCACCCAAAGCGCAGGAGTCGGCCCACTGGGTCACCCGCACTGCCCTGTGCGTGGAAGTGCGCGACCCGCGCCGCGCCAGCGGCCCCAAAGCCGAGGCGGTGGGTGAAAAGTCAGGGGTCATCTATGTCTTTATGCCACCGCTGGAGCGACTCGAGTATTACCTGGACCTGCTGGCGGCCATTGAGGCCACGGCGCAAGAGTTGGGCGTGCAAATCGTGCTCGAAGGTTATCCGCCGCCGCGTGACCCGCGCCTCAAGCTGTTGAGCGTGACACCCGACCCCGGTGTTATCGAGGTCAACATCCACCCGGTCAGCCACTGGAAAGAGCTGGTCTATAACACCGAGTTTTTGTACAACGCGGCATTCGAGTCGCGCCTGTCGGCCGAGAAGTTCATGACCGATGGTCGCCACACCGGCACTGGCGGCGGCAACCACTTTGTGATGGGTGGTGCGACACCCGCCGACAGCCCGTTTTTGCGCAAACCCGAATTGCTGGCCAGCCTGCTGTTGTACTGGCACAACCATCCGAGCCTGAGCTATTTGTTCAGCGGCATGTTTGTCGGCCCAACCAGCCAGGCCCCGCGCGTCGATGAGGCCCGCAACGACCAGTTGTACGAGCTGGAAATCGCCATCGAGCAGATTTACAAAAATCGCGACATCCATGGCCAGTCGATGCCGCCCTGGCTGGTGGACCGCACGCTGCGCAACATTCTGATCGATGCCACCGGCAACACCCACCGCAGCGAGTTTTCCATCGACAAGATGTACTCGCCCGACTCCAGCACCGGCCGACTCGGTCTGCTGGAACTGCGCGCCTTTGAAATGCCGCCGCACCCGCACATGAGCAGTGTGCAGCAGTTGCTGCTGCGGGCGCTGGTGGCCCGCTTCTGGAAGTCCGCTTACCAGGCCCCGGCCACCCGCTGGGGCACCGAACTGCACGACCGTTTCATGTTGCCGGCCTTTATCGAGATGGATTTCAAGGACGTGATGGCCGAGATGCGCAGTGCCGGCTATGCGTTTGACGACAGTTGGTTTGCCCCGCATGTCGAGTTCCGCTTTCCGCTGATTGGCTCGGTCTGTGCTGCCGGCATCGCCTTGACGCTGCGCAACGCGCTCGAACCCTGGCATGTAATGGGTGAAGAAGGGGCACCCGGCGGCACCGCGCGTTATGTCGATTCGTCACTGGAGCGCATTGAGGTGCGCGTGACCGGCATGAACCAGAGCCGTTATGTGGTCACTTGCAACGGTCGGGCGATGGCGCTGCAACCCACTGGCGTGGTGGGTGAATATGTGGCCGGCGTGCGGTACAAGGCCTGGAACCCGCCGAGCAGCCTGCACCCCAGCATTGGCGTGCATGCGCCGCTGACCTTTGACATCGTCGATACCTGGATGAAACGCTCGCTTGGAGGTTGTCAGTACCATGTGGCGCACCCGGGCGGCCTGAGCTACCAGAGCCTGCCGGTCAACGCCAACGAGGCCGAGAGCCGCCGCCTGTCGCGTTTCACTGCCGGCGGACACACGCCGGGCAAGCTGGTGGTGCCTCCCGCCAGCATCAACCTGCCGGCCAGCCGCGAGTTTCCGTTTACGCTGGATTTGCGTCGGGCTGGCGCTTGATGGGGTTTGATAGGGTTCAAGCCGCCCGGGCCTGCTTCAGGGCGGCGCGCAGTTGGCCAGCCGGCATGCCCAGATCGGCGGCAAAGTCATCCACCGATTTGCCGCTGCCTTGGTAGGCTTTGACCAAGGCGGCATGGCGCGCGCGCTGCAAGTCCACCTCCATCATGGCCTCATCGAGCACCACCGCGACACTATCTTCAAGTGTCGGCAGCCGGCTCAGGTAGTCCCCGCGCGTCAGCCCGCTGGCGCTGTAGGCGGCCACCAGTTGGCGCTGCAGCCGGGGCAGCAGATCCTCGGCGGTGCGGGCTTGGCGGCGCTGATGCAATTCAACAATCGACAAAAAAACATGCTCGGGCGCCACATCATCCACCGCCTGGCCTGCCAGGTCGTGGCGTTTGTTGCCGGCTGCCACACATTGCAAATAGCGCGTCGAGCGGGTATGCACGCCGAGCGCGACCTTGAGCATGTCGCGCTTGAATTCGGTCGGGTGGGCGGCCAGCAGTTCCTGAAAAATTCCCAGCTTCAGCGGCAAGAAATGCTGGCCAAACAGATGCGGGTACAGCTCAAACAGTTTTTCCAGCACCGGTGTCACTGTTGCAAACCGGTCTTTTTTGCGCCTTTGGGGCGCTTGCGACGTGACGGGCTGGGTGCTGGCATCGCTCGGGGCGACTACCCCCATGATGTCGGGGGCGGTTTCGCGGGTGGCAGAAATAGGGTCGGTCAGGGTTTCGGTCATGGCTTGGATCGTTTGGATTAAGCCGCGATTGTCATCCAAAGCGCCACTTCGCTGGCATACTCGCAAGCCATGAATCAAGCCCTACCGTCGCAAAACCAGGTGCGCCATCCCGCTTCAAGCATTGCCGAACTTGCGGCAGACTACCGGGCTGCAGCCGGGCATTTTGATGAGGTGTCGGGCGATGTCGGCAATGGCTTGGTCAACCGGCCCGGAAATGCTACTTTATCAATAGCTTCAAACCAAGCTGGGGCAAGGGCCTGGAGCCAATTCTTTGATACTTTGGCGGCAGATACGGCAGCCGACATGGACCAGCGCAGCAGCAGCCTGGCACGCCAGGTGCGCGACAACGGCATCACCTACAACGTTTATGCCGACGAAAACGGCCCGCAGCGGCCCTGGTCGCTGGACCTGTTCCCGTTGATCGTTGACCCGAAAAGCTGGCAACATATTGAAGCCGGGGTGCTGCAACGGGTGCGCCTGCTCGAACACGTCATGGCCGATGTGTATGGCGCGCAAGAATTGCTCAAGTCCGGGTTTTTGCCGCCGGCGCTGGTGCAGGGCCATCCGGGCTATCTGCGTGCCATGCACGGCATTGCGCCGGTGGCGGGTCGCTACCTGCATATTGCCGCCTTTGACCTGGCGCGCGGGCCCGACGGCAACTGGTGGCTGGTTGGGCAACGTACCCAGGCACCGTCGGGGCTGGGCTACCTGCTGGAAAACCGGCTGGCCATTTCGGCCCAGTTTGCACCGGCCTTTGAGGCGCTCAAGGTGCAGCGTCTGGCGGGCACCTACCGGGCGCTGATGGAGAGCCTGCGCAGCTTGAGCCCGATCGGGCAAGACGCGCACCTGGTGCTGCTGACCCCCGGCCCCTACAACGAAACCTATTTTGAACATGCCTACCTGGCGCGTTACCTGGGGCTGACGCTGGTCGAAGGCAGTGACCTGCTGGTGCGTGACGAGCGGGTGTTTTTGAAAACCCTAAAGGGCTTGATGCCGGTGCATGGCGTGCTCAAGCGGGTCGATGACCAGTACATGGACCCGCTGGAGCTGCGTTCCGACTCGACCCTCGGGGTGCCAGGGCTGCTGCAAGCGATTCGGGCCGGCAACGTGCTGGTGGCCAATACACCCGGATCGGCATTTTTGGAGTCACCGGCGCTGCTGGGTTTTTTGCCGGCCTTGTCGCGCCACCTGTTTGACGAAGACCTGATGCTGCCGGCGCTGCCGACCTGGTGGTGTGGCGAGCGCAGCGCCATGCTTGATGCCCTGCCGCGCCTGCGCGAATGCGCCATCAAGCCGACCTACCCAGGCTCATCGAGCCACGCCAGTTTTGACGCAGTGCTGGGTGCCAGGCAGGATGCGCGTGCCCTGGATGAATGGGCCGGCCGCGTTTTGCGCCATCCCGAGGAACATACGGTGCAGGCCTATACCCCGCTGTCGCAGTTGCCAACCTGGCAGGTCGGTCAGCCCGGTGGCCACAGCGACTTGCTGGCCCGCTCGGTCATGCTGCGGGTGTTTGCGGTGTCTGACGGCCCGCACGGCTGGTGCGTGCTGCCCGGCGGGCTGGCCCGGGTTGCCAGCGCCGGGCAAGAGATCACCTCGATGCAGCGCGGTGGCAGCAGTGCCGATGTCTGGGCCTTGACCCACGGCGAGGTGGACCACTCCACCTTGCTGCACCCGCACCTGACCCCCGAGAGTCTGCTGCAGCGCAAGCGCCTGGTTACCAGCCGGGCCGCAGAAAACCTGTACTGGCTGGGACGCTACACCGAACGTACTGAAAACAGCCTGCGGCTGGCCCGCCTGACGCTCGAATGCCTGCATGGCGAAGAGCAGACCTCGGCCCCGTTGCTGGTCTGGCTGGGTCAAATGGCGCAGGCCAACACGCTGGTGCTGCCGGGCGTGCCGACACCGATCCAGGCAGTGCGGGTGTTTGAGCGCAGCCTGATCGACAGCCTGGGCAGCAGCAGCGGAGCTACCAGCGTCGGCTACTACCTGCGCGCGCTCAAGCTGACCGCCTCCAGCGTGCGCGAGCGGCTGTCGCAAGAACATTGGCGCATCATCACCCGGGCCGAAGAAGAACTGTTTGCCCGCTTTGCCGACCACAGCCGCCGCGGTGACCGCTCGACCTTGCAGGCGCTGCAGATTTTGAAAGACACCGGCGAGCACATGGCGGCCATCACCGGCGCCCAGACCGACCGCATGACGCGCGATGACGGCTGGCGCCTGCTGAGCATTGGCCGGCACATTGAGCGGCTGGCGTTTTTGTCATCATCACTGAGCCGGGCGCTGTCGTGCAACAGCCTGGAGTCCGACGGTGGCTTTGACGCCATGATCGAATTGTTTGACAACGCCATCACCTTTCATGCCCAGTTTCAGCAAAGCCGCGACATGGCCGCGCTGATTGACCTGCTGGTAATCGACAGCGACAACCCGCGGTCCATTTCCTGGGTGGCGCACACCTTGCGCGGCCGGCTGGCCAAGCTGGCTGGCAGCGAACCGGCCGAACTTGGCGCCCTGTCGATCAAGGTGCCCAACCCCAACGCCTGGGGGCTGGCGCAACTGTGTGAACGCGGCCATGACGCCGAATCGGCCTCACGCTACAGCTTGCTGCGGGATGTGCTGTACCACTGCACCGATGCCGCCCACCAAGTGTCAGAAGACATCAGCGCCACTTACTTTACCCATTCAGGTCTGGCCAACCGCAGCGTGGGCACCTCATGAGACTGCAAATCACCCACGAGACGGTGTACGACTACAGCCCGGCGGTGGAAACCGCGCAGCACATGGTCTATCTGACGCCGCTGCATAGCGCCACCCAGCAGCTGCTCAGCCACCATTTGCTGGTCAGCCCGCAGCCGGCCCGGATCAGCATCATGCCGGATGTGTTTGGCAACAGCCGCAGTTTCTTCTCGCTGCAGGTGATGCACCGGCAGTTGCGCGTGGTCGGCATCAGCGAGGTCTTGACCCAGGCCTGCCCCTTGCCGGAGAGCGAACTGAGCTGGGAACGCGCCCGCGAGGCTTTTCGGTACCGGGCCGCAGCGCCGTTTGATGCCGCCAATGAATTTGTCTTTGCCTCCCCGATGGTGCCCCGGCAGAGTGACTTTGCCGTCTATGCCCGCCCCAGCTTCGCGCCGGGCCGGGGCTTGCTGGCCAGTGCCATCGACCTGATGCACCGCATCAACGCTGAATTCACCTACGAGAGCCAGAGCACCGAGGTCAACACGCCAGCCATCCAGGCTCTGGCCCAGCGCACCGGCGTGTGCCAGGACTTTGCCCATATTTTTGTCGCCTGCCTGCGCTCGCTGGGTTTGGCGGCGCGCTATGTGAGCGGCTATTTGCTGACCGAATCGGCGCCGGGCACCATCAAGCTCAAGGGCAGCGATGCATCGCACGCCTGGGCCTCGGTCTATCTGCCTGACTTGCCGGCCGGGCAACGCTGGGTGCATCTGGACCCGACCAATGACCGGGCCGGCTGGTGCGGACCCGGTGAAGACTATGTGCTGCTGGCCACTGGCCGTGATTTTTCGGACGTGTCACCGATGCGCGGCGTGATTCATGGCGGTGCCAGCCACACCCTGACGGTGGGCGTGACGGTCGAGCCAGTGCTGCCGACATCGGCCAGCGCGGCGCCGTCGCCCGACCGGCATCAGGGCCAAAGTCAGAGTCAGGGCCAATACCAGAGTCAGAGTCAGAGCCAGAGTCAGAGCCAGAGTCAGAGTCAGAGCCAGAGCCAGCCGTAACCCCTGTTGTTGCCCTTTCGATAAACTTCGGCATCTTTGAATATTCATAAATTAATAGCACGGTACGCTTGTTCCATAAGGGCTGCAAGCCATTTTTACTTAAAAAAGGAAACCTCATGAGCATTTACGCCAAACTCGCTGAACTCGGCATCACCCTGCCACCGATCGCCATTCCGGCAGCCGCTTATGTGCCTTTTGTGCAGACCGGCAACCTGGTGTTTCTGAGCGGTCATATTGCCAAAAAAGACGGCAAGCCCTGGGTCGGGCAGCTTGGCAAAAACATCGCGACCGAAGAGGGCAAGGCGGCGGCACGCGCCATTGCCATCGATTTGCTGGGCACCTTGCACGCCGCCGTAGGCGACCTCAATCGGGTCAAGCGCATTGTCAAGCTGATGTCGCTAGTCAACTCGACCGCCGACTTTACCGAACAGCACCTTGTCACCAACGGTGCCAGCGAGCTGATTGGACAGGTCTTTGGCGACAAGGGCGCGCATGCCCGCAGCGCCTTTGGCGTGGCGCAAATTCCGCTGGGTGCCTGCGTCGAGATCGAGTTGATCGCCGAAGTGGACTAGCCGCTTGCTGCTGCCGGCCAAGTCAAGCCGGCATTTTCGGATTCGGGAAATTGCATGCCTTTTAGCCCTCTAGCCCTTGCTGCACTTGCGCAAACAGCTATCAAAATCATAACAATGAGATTCTGGCAGCAAGGGCTATGAGTGTGGAATGTGTTTTGTTTTTTTTTGATAATCGTTATCATTTATCCTAGAATTCCGTCACTCTCAAACTCGCCTTTCCAGGACTCTTTACCTATGAAATTGACTCATTCGATCAGCGCCATTGCGCTTGCCCTGACCACACTTAGCACCCTGACCGCCATCGCCGAAGAGGTGGTGGTGTATTCGGCCCGCAACGAGCAATTGATCAAGCCGCTGTTTGATGCCTACAGCCGCGACACCGGCGTGCAGATCAAGTTCATCACCGGCGGCGAAGGCCCGCTGATGGAGCGCCTGAAAGCCGAAGGCCAAAACACCCCGGCCGATGTGCTGCTGACGGTGGATGCTGGCAATCTGTGGCAAGCCGCGCACACCGGGCTGCTGCGCCCCATTCCGTCAAAAACCCTGCAAGACAACGTGCCCGCCCACCTGCGTGACCCCGACAACGAATGGTTTGGCCTGTCGGTGCGCGCCCGCACGCTGGTCTATAACACCAGCAAGCTAAAAGCCACCGACATGTCCACCTACGAAGATCTGGCCAACCCCAAATGGAAGGGCCGCCTGTGCCTGCGCACCGCCAAGAAGGTCTATAACCAGAGCCTGGTGGCAATGATGATCACCGAGCATGGCGAACCTCAAGCCGAGGCCATCGTCAAGGGCTGGGTCGGCAATCTGGCCACCGCGCCGTTCCCCGACGACACCAAGGCAATGGAAGCAGTGGCCAACCGGCAATGCGATGTGACGGTGGTCAACACCTATTATTTTGGTCGCCTGATGGAAAAAACCCCCAGTTTGCCGCTGGCCATCTTCTGGCCCAACCAGAATTTGACAAACAAGAATGCCGGCGTTCATGTCAACATCTCGGGGGCTGGCGTCACCCGCCATGCGAAAAACCCGGCCGGTGCGCAAAGGCTGATCGAATGGCTTTCGTCGGACAAGGCACAAAACCTGTTTGCCGACAACAACCTGGAGTTTCCGGTCAACCCTGCGGTCACGCCAGACAAGATCGTGGCTGCCTGGGGCAGCTTCAAGCCCAATCTGATCAATGTGAAAGAAGCCGGCAGCTTGCAAGCGCAGGCGGTCAAGCTGATGGACCGGGCCGGCTACAAATAAGGGCAGGCTCCACTGGGGTATTGACCACCTCCTGGCAACTATTCAGGTCGGGACGCTTTGGCACAAACAACGCAAGCCCGGCCTGGCAATTGGATGCGACATGAAGCTCGCCCAGCCAAGGTTCCAGATTCATGGCAAGCTCCTCGCGCGTTGCCGCGTCATCTTCAACCTAAAGCAGACTCACGGATTTCAGAACCCCAAAGGCCTTGACACGGGGCCTTTATCGTTGCTGTCGGTTTTCCTGCAACAGTGCTTTCAACTGCACCATGAGGGAGTCTTGCAGCGCGTGGAGATCAGGCAGACACGCCAAGGCATCCGGGTTGCAGCCGCTGGAATGCAGTTGCAGCATCTTCGCCGCCAGCAAATGCACCTGCCGGTGCAAGCGTTCGATGGCCTGAAAAGCAGGTTGCCTGCCATGACGCACCAGGCCCTCGGTAGCCAGCCATTGCCCGAAGCGGCATTGCTGGTCATCCGGTGGCGGGGCTTCAAGCTTACCCTTGATGAAAGCCTCAAAAGCCACCCGCCAGGCGCGATGTTCCACGCCGGCAAAGAGCATCGGCAAATCGTCGCGGCTGACACAAGGCCGATCAAGCCACACCGGATCAGGATGCCATGCTGCTGCCCAGGCGGGCACATCGGCACCCGGCATGGGCCGCGCGATGCCGAAACCCTGAGCCAGTTCGCAGCCAAATTGCAGCAGCATCTCGCCGTGTTCCACGCTCTCCACACCTTCGGCGATGACCTCGCGGTTGAAAGCCCTGGACAAGCCGATCACCCCTTCAAGAATAGCCAGATCATCCGGGTCATCGAGCATGTCGCGCACAAAACTCTGGTCGATCTTGAGCTGGGTCACCGGCAGGCGCTTGAGGTAGGTCAGCGACGAATAGCCGGTACCAAAGTCATCAAGGGCAAATTTCATGCCGAATTCCCGGCAGAACTTAATGATCCGGGAAACGCGTGCCAGATCTTCGAGGGCACTGGTTTCCAGCACTTCGAGTTCGAGATCGCCCGGCCTGTGCTCCGGATGCGCCGCCAGCAGCGCGCGCAGGCGCTCGACAAAGTCGGCCTGCTGCAACTGGCGGGCACCAACATTGACGCTGACCGGGAGGTTCAGGCCGGCTTTGCGCCACAGCGTCACCTGATTCAGGGCGCTGGCAATCACCCATTCGCCGATATCAACAGCCAGCGGATGGTCCTCGATCAATGGCAGGAACTGGGCTGGTGACAACAAACCTCTTTCTGGGTGTTGCCAGCGAATCAGCGCCTCGGCCCCGATCACCTGCCCGCTGCGCATGTTGACCTTGGGCTGGTAATGGAGTACAAATTCCCGCTCGGTCAAGGCACGGCGGATGCGGTCCAGGCTTTCGTGATGGCCGCGCATGTTACTGTCCTGCTCGGCATCAAAGATGTGATAGCGGTTCTTGCCGGCCAGCTTGGCTTGGTACATCGCCTGATCGGACTGGCGCAGCAGTTGATCGGCATCCACCTCTGCAGCCTGCGGGTAAAAAGTGACACCGACGCTGGCCGAAACCTGGAGGGTGAAATCGCCAAGTTGCACCGGCAAGGCGGCGGCAGCGAGCAGGCGGCCAAGCATTTGCGTGCTGGCGGATGCATCTGCCAGATCAAGCAGCACGGCAACAAACTCATCGCCGCCCAGACGTGCCAGCGTATCGCCTTCGCGCAGCGACTCCTTCATGCGGGCAGACAGGGCGATCAGCAACTGCAGCAGCGGAATCAGCCTGGCTTTCATTGTTGGCTTGCTCTCAGGCAATTCCACCTATTCATCGTCCATGGCGCTGTTATCGGCCCGTTCTCTGCCACCGAAATCATCGTTGCAGTAAGGTGATTTCTAACAAAAAATTTACCTATAATGGGAGGGTACTTGAAACAGACGAACTAACGAATAATGGGAAATATTTTGAACACATTAGCTCTTTTAACAATCTCCATAGTGGAAGATCTTAAATTGGCAGCATC
>CAIQOO010000120.1 GCA_903873485.1 uncultured beta proteobacterium
GACCGTGTCGGTTGCTGACACCGGCATTGGCATGACGGCGCAACAGTACCGCAGCCTGTTTACCGCGTTTAACCAGGCCGACAGTTCGACGACACGCCGCTATGGCGGCACCGGGCTGGGCCTGGCCATCTCGAAAAGCTTGGTCGAGTTGATGGGCGGTAACATTGTTGTGCGGTCTGAGCCGGCAATCGGCAGCACCTTTGCCTTTAACGCCTGGCTCGACGAGGGGGTGCAGCCAGCCCGCGCCGGGTTGCCGTCCGGGCGCGACATTCGGGTGCTGGTAGTCGATGACAACGAATCAGCGCGGCAAATCCTGACCGAACAATTGACCACGCTGGGCCTGCGCGCCGATGTGGCCAGCAGCGGCCAAAAGGGCCTCAATGCCGTGCAGCAGGCCGATCTGGGCGACCCTTATGAGCTGGTGCTGATGGACTCGAAGATGCCGGAGATGGATGGCATTGAAGCTACCCGGCACCTGCTGCAAGACCAGATGCTGGTGCATCAGCCGGCGGTGGTCATGGTGACCGCCTATGGTGAAGATGAAGCCTACAGCGAGGGCGGCCGCACCGGGGTCAGCGCATTTTTGGACAAGCCGGTGAGCCAGTCGCGCTTGTGGAACACCCTGGCAGACATTTTTCATCTGGAACCGGTTGCCCGCAGTGCCGACACGGTTGAGGCCGCCGACAGCGGGCAGCTTTCAGGCATCAGCGTGCTGCTGGTCGAAGACAACCCGATCAACCAGCAAATTGCACGCGAGCTGATGGAGTCGATGGGGGTGCAGGTGACGCTGGCAGGCAACGGCCAGCAGGCGCTGAACCTGTTGCAGGCGGCGCCACAGCCGCTGCCCTGGTCGGTCGTGCTGATGGACTTGCAAATGCCGGTCATGGATGGCCACCAGGCCACGCTGGCATTGCGCAAGGAGCTACGTTTTCAGGAGCTTTCGATCATTGCCCTGACGGCCTATGCATCAGGTCTGGAGGTGACGCGCTGTTTGACAGAGGGCATGAACGCACACCTGGGCAAGCCGATTAACCCCGATGCCCTGTTCAGTTGCCTGGCGCGCTGGGGCAAGCCCGTGCCGGGCATCGCCACGCCAGCAGCCCCCTTGCCGGTGACTGTCGCTCAAGTCCGGCATGACGAGCCAGAAAACGAGCTGGGCATCAGCGGCATTGATGCCGTTTTGGGCTTGCGCCTGTGTGCCGGCAACCGCACGCTCTACACCACGCTGTTGAAAAAATTCTTGCACAGCATCAGCGGCCTGCCAGAGCAGATGGGCCGCGCCCTGGCAAAGGGGCATCTGGACGCTGCCTTGCGTGCGGCACACACGCTCAAGGGGGTGGCGGGCAACATTGGTGCCACCCGGTGCAGCGCCTTGAGTGCCGAGCTGGAACTGGCCCTGGGCCGTGCGCCGGGGCAGGGCGCTGCGCTGGCTGACCCGGCAGCGTTCCTGGCGCCGCTGGCCCGGCATCTGGAGCAACTCGAAGCTGATTTGCGCCGGGCCATGCCGCCAGCGGTTGCACCGCCGGTCGGCCAGCCGGTCGATGCCGGGCAACTGCGCTTGGTTTTGCGCGAACTCGATGATCTGCTGGGCACCAGCAACGTCGAGGCCGAACTGCTGCTGCTGGCCCAAGGCGCACTGCTGCGCGCAGGTCTGGGCGAGGCTTTCGACCTGCTTGGGCAACAAGTGCAAGACTTTGAATTCTCCAACGCGCAGGGCACGCTGCACCAAGCGGCGCTGGCCGCCCACATCAATCTGGATTAGGAGGCTTTGCCATGGAACTGTTTTTACCCGTCAAGCCCACCATCTTGATCGTCGATGACTCACCGGCCAATTTGTCGCTGCTGGGGGGCTTGCTGCACAAGTCTTACACCGTCAAGGCCACCGGCCACGGCAGCAAAGCGCAGCAGATGGCGAGCCAGGAGCAGCCCGACCTGATCCTGCTCGACATCATCATGCCCGACATGAGTGGCTACGAGGTTTGCCGCCAGCTCAAGGCTGACCGGCACACCCGGCACATCCCGGTGATTTTTTTGACCAGCAAGACCGATGTCGAAAGCGAGGAAATCGGCATGTCGCTGGGCGCCGTGGACTACATCACGCGCCCGATCAACCCGGAGATATTGCTCTCCCGTGTCAAGGCGCACTTTGTCGATGCCGCCCAGACCCAGACCCTGCGCGTCAACAACGAGTACCTGGAGTTCGAGGTCGCCAAACGTGCCCGCCAGTTTGCAGCACTGCAGCAAGTGACGATTCTGGCGCTGGCCGCGCTGGCCGAGGTGCGTGACCGCGATACCGGCCAGCACCTGCGCCGCACCCAGAACTACATCCGCGCCCTGGGACTGCAACTGCGCTGCCACCCGAGGTTTTCGAGCTATCTGAATGATGCCGTGATCGACATGCTGTTCAAATGCGCGCCGCTGCACGATATTGGCAAGGTGGGCATCCCGGACCGGATCTTGCTCAAACCTGGTCGCTACGAGCCGGATGAATTTGCCATCATGAAAACCCATCCTGCACTTGGGTATGAGGCGCTGGAGCAGGCCCAGGAAGCGGCCGGGGAGTCCATGGAGTTCCTTGATATTGCCAAGCAAATTGTCTATTGCCACCATGAAAAGTGGGACGGCTCAGGCTATCCGCAGGGCCTCGCGGGCGACGCCATTCCAATACCGGCGCGGCTGATGGCCTTAGCTGACGTGTATGACGCACTGATCAGCCGGCGCGTCTATAAGGCCGCCATAAGCCATGCCCAGGCCACCCGGATCATTACCGAGGGCCGGGGCACACACTTTGATCCGGACGTGGTGGCGGCCTTTGTGGCGCTGGCCGATGAATTCCAGGCCATCGCCGCGCGCTTTGCCGACAGCGATGAAGCGTTGCAAACCAAGGCGGCGTTTTTGTTCACGGTGACGGGTCATGGCGTTGACCCGGTTGTCAATTAATAAAACTATCGATGGCAGCCGGCCGGATTTTTTGGTGATTGATTCCTCCAACTCTGCGCAGTATTCCCCGTGAACCAACCCCTCCCCATTGTCCATATAGACCAGTTGCAGCTCGGCATGTTTGTGTCACTGAACCTGGGCTGGCTCGACCACCCCTTTCTGGTCAACTCTTTTTTGATCAAGGAGGCCGAACAACTGGCCACATTGCGCGAACTCGGTTTGAGTCACGTCTCCTACGATCCGCAACGCTCGAAATCAAAGCCGCTGGTCCTGCAGAGCGCTCCAGCGGTCTGCGCGCCCATGCACATCACGCCCGAGAACCAGCATTTGATGGATGAAAAACGCGCCCGCACCGGGCGCATGGCGCAGCACCACGAGCGCCTGCTGCTGTTTGAGCGAGAGTACGAAGAAGCCATCGGAGCGACCAAAAGTGTTCACACCGAGATATTGCGCCAGCCGCAACGGGGTGTTGCGCAGGCGGCTGCCATGTCGGAGCAATTGACTGCGGCCTTCCTCGACGATCAGGGGGCCACCGTGATGATGGTGGCCTCCAACAAGGTCGATGACCTGTCGCACCAGCATGCGCTCAATGTGATGATCCTGACTTTGTTGATCTGCAAAGGACTCGGAATCAACCGCGAGGTGATGAACGCCGCCGGCATGGGCGCGCTGCTGCATGATATTGGCAAGACCTTCATCAGCAAGACGGTGTTGCGCAAGTCGCCGCGCAACCGCAGCGAAGAGACGCTTTACCGCCTGCATTGCGAATACGGCGTCAACATCATTGGCGAGCATGCCAATTCGGGCGTGCGGGCGGTGGTCGCCCAGCATCATGAATACTTTGATGGCAGTGGCTTTCCGCATGGCAGCCAAGGCGCGCAGATCAACCCGCTGGCGCGCATCGTCACGATTGCCGACCGCTACGACAGCCTGTGCAATCCCTTGCGGCTGGCAGATGCGCTGGCGCCGGCCGAGGCGCTGTCAACCATGTTCGCGCACGAGGCCAAGTTGTTTGACGCCGCGATGCTGGCCGTTTTTATCCGCGAGCTGGGCGTCTATCCACCGGGTTCACTGGTGCGGCTGAGCAATGGCTCGATTGCGATGGTCATTGCTGCCGCCTCGGGCAACACGCTCAAGCCCAAAGTGCTGATTTATGAGCCGGGTGTACCCAGGAGCGAGGCGATTATCCTCAACCTGACCGAATCGCTGCAGGTTCGGATCGACTGCGTTCTCAAGCCTGCGGCGCTTGAACATGGCGTCATTGACTACCTCAATCCCCGGATGCGCGTTGCTTACCATGTGCAGAAAACCGGCGCCTGAGTTCCTGGCATCACAAGCCCACAGCCTCCATACCGCAACAAGCAAGAACCGCCACCGGACTCAAGGCCGCCCGCAACACCTCACTCATTTGCGGAAAAACCTGATTGCAGGTCCTCAATCCAGTCCTCAACATCCTGATCGCTCAGCATCAGGGTACCAATCGCATGGTCACCGCCCTTGTTCCATTCTTCGCTGGCATTGAGATCGCTGCCGCTCTGGATGGCGAATTCAACAAGCAGGTTGAAAGCGATCAAACGCGTCACCTCCGCTGAAACCGTTGAATCCAGAAAAACGCTGTAATCATGATGGTGTCGAATCGCCTGGCACAGCGTATCAGCCAGACCCCAGGAACGCGCCATGAGGGCACCGATGTGCGCATGGTCCGCACCGTGGCGTTGGCGTTCTACATCGGTAAAGGCCACCACTTCTGATGCCTCATTAGCGAGTTTCAAGGTCATGCCGTAGTCCGGGAACCGCTGCAGCAGCAAGGGAATGCCGATATCGCAAAACAGCCCGAACGACTGCGCCAAATGAACTTCGGCCCCATGCAAGCCCCTGGCCAGTTTCGCCAGCCCCAAGGAGCGTTTGCTGGAGACATTCCAGAAGTCCACCAGCTTGAGACTACTTGAATTGAATGACTGGCGCATCAAGATGCTCGTCACCAGCATCGACACCTGGCGCATGCCAATCATCAAAACCGCTTGTGCGATGTCGTCCACATGGCGGCGCAGTCCGTAGTAGGGGGAATTGATGGTGCGCAGCACGGCCAGGCTCAAGGCGACATCGGTGCCCACCATGCGCGCCACCCGGCCCGCGTCCGGGTCGTCTTTGGCCATCTCGCTGCGCAACTGCGTCAACACCGCAGGACAGGAAGGAATCACGATGTTTTTTAACACCGCATCGGCATGGGGTGGTATCGAGTTGTCTGGAGTGGCATCCATGAGTCACCTTTGTCAAGCGCTAGTGCGAAATATTCATGCCCCACCCGGCACATCTGGTACCAGGTGATCGAAACTGATTTGTTTCGGGAGAAAGAGCTACGGGTCAGAAGCTTGATAAATTATATCGTAAAGTGTCACTTGCTGACATATTTTGATATTAATGTTCATTTAATCCCGGCGACTACGCATACCGGGAAGTGCATACGCTTGTTCAGGCTGGAGTCAAGGCGGTGCACGAAAGCCACTGTAGCGATGCACTGTGCCGGGCACAGCACCGTCGCGTTGCATGAAGTGGTGCCGTCGGTTGGATGCCGACAGCAATCACTGAGAGCACCAGCAGGCGGGCAAGACGTGATCTGTCACCCGCAATCACGGGTCTATCTAAAAACGAAAAAGTTCACAGTTATTTAAGCAAATATGATAAAATTCGATACATATATATAAAATGTGCCACCTTTCATCAGGATAAACTTCATATGCATGTGCACCCCACTGTCCATCGTGACAGTGAACCACCGGATCGAGAAAAAAACATCGCCTCCACATCATGACCAATATGCCAGTTCCTGTTACTCAAAGCGTCACCGTCATCACGCCAACCAAGCTGCGCCCTCTGAGCGTGCTGGCAGGCACTGCACATCATGCGAACCCGCCACCACTACATTCCGATTGTTGAGGCCCGTACCGGCATGGTGCTCAGCGCCTCGGCCCGGGTCATCGTGCGTGGCATGCTGAGCCTGGAACTGCCCGCTGGCCATGCCCTGACCGAAGAAAACCTGCAGCAGCTCAACACGCATCACGCCGAGTTCATTTTTGTCGATCTGAGCGACAGCCGCAGTGACCAGCAAGTCGCGCTCGATGCGGCCCTGGCGGCCCGGCGGGTGATGCAGATTTTTGAAGGCGCAGACCTGACCGACCCCAACATGGCCGCCCTGTTTGACCAGGTGCTGGGCTACCGGAGTGCATGATGAGCAGCCCACTAATCACCCGCGAGACGGTCATCAAAGGCAGCCGCAGCCTGCCGGTTTTTCCGCGCATCATCAATGAAATTCTGAACACGCTCGATGATCCCGATG
This sequence comes from uncultured beta proteobacterium, assembly GCA_903873485.1. Taxonomy (GTDB): domain Bacteria; phylum Pseudomonadota; class Gammaproteobacteria; order Burkholderiales; family Burkholderiaceae_C; genus Rhodoferax. Next base: position 6,278 of record CAIQOO010000120.1, read on the forward strand.
CCAACCTCAATGCGCTGACCCGCTGCATCCATCTCGACCCCGTCATTACCGCCCGGGTGCTTTCGGTCGCCAACATGGCGGCGGTGCGCGGTCGCCGCGAGTCAGAGGTCAGCGACATCTACACCGCCACCTCGCTGGTGGGCATGAGCCGGGTGCGCCACATTGTGATGATCAGCAGTCTGGGGGCTTTTGTCGGCGGCATCACACTGGGGGGTGGCCCGGGCAAGTTCTGGCAGCATAACGTGTCGGTTGGCGTATGTTGCCAGGAACTGGCTTTGCACATTTCAGTGCCCGTGTGCGTTGATTCGGCCCTGATTGCCGGTCTGTTGCACGATATCGGCCAACTCTGGCTGTTTGGGCATAACACCGAAGCGGCCCGACGGTGCAGGGGCCAGGCGCTGGGCCGCAACGCAGGCATTGCAGAGGTCGAGCGCGAGATCTTTGGCGTCGATCATGCAACCATTGGTGCCTGGCTGGCCGAGCACTGGGCCTTGCCGGGCGGCATTGCAGGCGCCATCCGGGGTCACCACACGCCAGACTGGGTCAAAGATGCCAGCCCCGAGGCTAACTTGATACCCCTGGTGCATGTGGCCGAAGTGCTGAGCAACGCACTGGATCTGACCGGACGCACTGAAAACCGCGTCAACAGCCTCTCGAATGCCGCCTGCTTGCAGCTTGGGCTGGTCTGGGATGCCGACATCCGCGCGCTCTTTGGCCGCATGGAGGCACGCAGCAGCCATGCCAACAGGTTTTTCAATGAGCCCCAACATTGACACCGTCCACTGCCACACTTTTTATCCAGGAGGCTTTTCATGTCCACCATCCTCATCGTTGATGATCACTCCGACATCCGCCGTCTGCTCAGCATCACTCTGGGCAAGCAATACCAGATCATTGAGGCCGAAGACGGGGTCTCGGCACTCGATGCGGTGTACCGCCATCAGCCGCAAGTCGTGCTGCTTGATGTCATGATGCCCGGTCAATTGGACGGCTTGCAGGTGCTCGATGCCATCAAGGCCGACCCCCTGACCAAAGACACGCTGGTAGCCATGATCACCGCACGCGGTCAGACCACCGACCATGACAACGGTCGTGCGCGCGGCGCCGATGCCTACTTCATCAAACCCTTTAGCCCGCTGCAAGTGTGTTCCTGGGTGCGGAGCAAACTTGGATGAACACCGGGCAGCAAGGCGCATTCCGGCGGGCGCAGCGTCGTGCCGGCATCAGCCAGGGCCGGGCGGCTATCACGCCGGATCCGTTTCATATGCCAAGTCAGCCTACAGCACATGCTGAATATGCGCTGACAGCTATATTAAATATAGCTGAAATAGTTTTTTCTTCAGCGTCACAAGCTTCTTTTGAATCCAGCCCGCAAACGCGGTGGGCCAACCTGAGAAATCTGGCATGAAGTCTCTTTTAAGCCAGCTCGAACAGTTAAGGCTCAGCACCAAACTGGTATTGAGTCTGGGCTCAATGCTGGCCCTTGTGCTGCTGATGAGCCTGCAGTCACTCTATATGGTGCGCACCCAGAACAACGACTTGCAGCGCATGTATTTGCTCGAACAGGACGTATCAGCGGTGCTCAAAGCCAACATCCACCTGATGGAAATGGGGCGCGACCTGCGCCAGATGGCCCTGGCATTGGACACCGCAGGACGCACCCAAGCCAGGTCTGACCTGGAGGCGGCCCGAACCCAATTGCATCAGGCACTGGCCGAAAGCCACAAGCTGCAGTCCGAGACCGAGGGACAGGCCATGCTGTTTTCCATTGCCGCTTTGCTGACCCAGTACGAGCGCAATGTGGACCATGTGATTGAGCTGTTGCAGACATCGCGCAAGCCTTTTCAGGCCGATGCGGTCAGCCGGTTTCTGGTCAGCGCAGAGAATATGCGGGTGTTTGTCGACACCGATCAATTGATGAGCCAACTGGTGCGCAGCAAGCAAAAAAGCTCGCACCAGGCCGCCACCGACGCGGCGACCACGGCCAGCCAGACCGAGCGCTGGACCGCTGCGCTGCTGGCATTGGCGGTGCTGGCTGGCCTGGGGCTGGGGCTATTGTTTGCGGCCTCGGTGCGCCGACCGACCGAGCGCTTGCGCCTGAGCATCGAGAAGATTGCTGCGGGCGAGCTTGAAACACCGGTGCCGCACACCGAGTTTCAAAATGAAGTGGGTCAGATGGCACGCTCGGTCTGCGCGATGCAACAGGGCGCGATGCGGGCCGAGGTATTGAGCTGGGTCAAATCCTGCTCTGCTGATCTCGGGGCCAGGGTTCAGGCCATTGACCAGCTTGCTGACTTTGCCCAGACCCTGATGGCCTATCTCACACCGATATCGCAGTCGCAGATCGGTTTGCTCTATGTGCTCGATTCGCTCAATGGCAACTTTCATCTCCAGGGTGACTGGGGCGTTGCCGACCGCCTGGCGCTGGAGTCCCACTTTGCGCCAGGTCAGGGCCTGCTGGGACAATGTACCCGCGATGCCTTGCCCATCATGCTTGACAGTCTGCCACCGGAGAGCTTGCGCATTCGCTGCGGCCTGGTTGACAGCGCACCGCGCTGGGTGCGCGTTTTGCCAGTGACCAGCCTCAAGGGCGATGTCATCGCCGTGCTGGAGCTCGCCAGTGTCTCGCCCTTGGGTGATCGGCAACAGGCCCTGCTTGACGAGTTGCTGCCGCTGGTTGCCCGCAACCTCGAAATACTCGAACGCAACCATGTCACCCGCACGCTGCTTGGCCAAACCCAAGCCCAGGCGCGTGACCTGCAGCAGTCCGAAGAAGAACTGCAGGTGCAGCAAGAAGAACTGCTCAACCAGGCTGAGCAGTTGCGCACCCAATACGAAGAGACGCAGGCCGCCCGCGAGCAGGCCGAAGTGGCCACCCGCGCCAAGAGCGAATTTCTGGCCAACATGAGTCACGAAATCCGCACTCCCATGAATGCCGTCATCGGTCTCTCGCACCTGGCACTCAAGACCGACCTGAACGTCAAACAGCGCGACTATGTGCAAAAAATCCATTCCGAAGGCAAGGCGCTGCTGGGCATCATCAACGACATTCTGGATTACTCCAAGATCGAAGCCGACAAGATGACACTGGAGAATGCGCCCTTTTGGCTCGATAACGTGCTTGACAGCGTGAGCACGCTGGTGTCGCAAAAAGCGCATGAAAAAGGCCTTGAGTTTCTGATTCATGTGCTGCCGGATGTCCCCCAGGCGCTGGCGGGGGATGCCATACGCTTCAAACAAGTGCTCACCAACCTGGTCAACAACGCCATCAAGTTCACCGAGCATGGACAGGTCAAGGTGAGCGTGGCGGCATCCAAACGGCACCTGAACCGGGTAGAACTGACAGTGGCAATTCACGACAGCGGCATTGGCATGACGGCCCAGCAGTGCAACAGCCTGTTTACCTCATTCAACCAGGCCGACAGCTCAACCACCCGACGCTTTGGCGGCACCGGGCTGGGACTGGCCATTTCCAAACGCTTTGTCGAGATGATGGACGGCAGCATTGGCGTGCAATCCGAACAGGGTGTTGGCAGTCAGTTCACGTTCACCGTCTGGCTGGACGTGGCTGCAGAGCACAGCCGAGCGCCTGTCATGGCACGGTCTGGCTTCGGCCTGCGCGTGCTGGTGGTCGATGACAATGATTCTGCGCGACAAATCCTGTCCGAACAATTAACCAGTCTGGGCTTGCGCGCCGATGTCGCCGGCAGCGGCTCGCAAGGACTGGCCGCACTGCAGCACGCCGATGCCGCCGACCCTTACGCGCTGGTACTGATGGACTGGAGAATGCCTGGCATCGACGGCGTAGAGGCAACCCGGCGCATCACGCACGACGACAAGCTCATCCATCGGCCCACGGTGGTGATGGTGACCGCCTTTGGCGCAGACGAGGCGCGCGTGGCCGGCAGCAACGCCGGGGCTCGGGCGTTTCTGGACAAGCCGGTGAGCCAGTCACGCTTGTGGGACACGGTGGCGGGCATCTTGCACCCGGAGCTGGCCGCCCCTGGCCTGCACGCAAGCCCGGCAAGTCAGGGCAGCGAACTCGCCGGTGTGCGCACCTTGCTGGTCGAAGACAACGAGATCAACCAGCAAATTGCCCGCGAGCTGATGGAGTCGATGGGGGTGCAGGTGACACTGGCCAACAACGGCCAGCAAGCACTTGACTTGCTGCAGTCAGCGCCCGACCCGCTGCCCTGGAACGTGCTCTTGATGGACCTGCAAATGCCGGTGATGGATGGCCACCAGGCAACACTGGCTCTGCGTGAACAGCTACGTTTTAAGGAGCTTCCGATCATTGCCTTGACGGCCCACGCCTCAGACCGGGAGGCGGCACGCTGCCTGGCCGAGGGCATGAACGAGCACCTGACCAAACCGATTGACCCCGAAGCCCTGTACCGGTGCCTGGCACGCTGGGGCAAGCCCAACGCCCCGATCCCTGCAGATCGGTCACCCCAGCTTGACCAGAGCCAGCCGAACCTGCAGATTACCGGGATTGATGTGGCCCTGGGACTGCGCCAATGTGCGGGCAACCAGACACTCTACCGGTCACTGTTGCAAAAATTCCAGGCGATGCTGGCCGCCACGCTGGCTCAGGCAAGGCGTGCCCTGGCCGATGGCCAAACCGACACGGCAGAGCGCCTGCTGCACACCCTCAAGGGGGTGGCGGCCAATGTCGGTGCCGGGCCTTGCAGCCTGCTGTGTGCAGCGCTTGAGCAAGCCCTGGGCAGCGCGCCCCAGAGCGCTGATTGGCCGGTATCGCCGGCGCTGCTGACGCAGTTCAATAGGCTGGAGCACCACCTGCTGCCATTGCAGGCCAGCCTGCAACTGGCCCTGCCTGCCCCGCCCCAGCCCGATGGTGCAGACCCTGGCGTAGTGGATTTGGCACAACTGCAAACCCTCTGCCAGACCCTGGCGGATTTGCTGGCTACCAGCAATGCCGAGGTCGAGACCCTGCTGCAAACCCACTCGGCCTTGCTGAGCCAGGGGCTCGGCGCCAGCTTTGGCACCCTTGAGCAGCAGGCCGGCAATTTTGACTACACCGATGCACTCGCTACCCTGCAAGATGCCAGCCGTGCAGCACAGATCAATCTTCAATAAGACAAGCCATGGACCTGTATTACCCAGCCAAACCTACCGTGCTGATCATCGATGACTCGCCGGCCAACTTGTCGCTGCTCAGTGGCTTGCTGCACAAAATCTACACCATCAAGGCGGTCAACCATGGTGTCAAGGCGCTCAAGGTCGTTGACGAAGAGCAGCCCGACCTGATTCTGCTCGACATCATGATGCCCGACATGGACGGCTACGAGGTCTGCCGCAAGCTCAAGGACAACAGCTTTACCAAGCACATTCCGATTATTTTTCTGACCAGCAAGACCGAAATCGAACATGAGGAACTTGGCATGTCGCTCGGTGCGGTGGACTACATCACCCGACCCATCAACCCGGCCATCCTGCTGTCAAGGGTACGGGCGCATTTTCTGGAGGCATTCAACGCCAGAACCTTGCGCGTAAACAACGAATACCTGGAATACGAGGTGTCCAAGCGCACCCGCGAACTCGCGGCCCTTCAGCAAGCCACCATCCTGGCGCTGACCGCACTGGCC
>CAIQOO010000121.1 GCA_903873485.1 uncultured beta proteobacterium
CTGGAAAATGCCGGTCGCCATTACCAAAGCCAACGTCACCGACATCAACCTCGGCGGCACCTATGCCAGCGGCGCCATCACCGGCGGCACCGCCTACAACAGCACCGGCATCACGCTCGACTGGGGCAACGAAGTCGCCTTTGCCCCCATGCTCACCACCGAGCAAGTGGTGCTCAAAGGCCGCAAGGCATCGGGCACCCTCAGTGTCGAACTCACTGCCGCGCAAGAGGTCACCCAAATGGCCGCCGTCAAGGCCAACACCCTCACCAGCGTCGGCTTTGTCATCGGTACCACCACGGGTAACAAGATCATGCTGCACCTGCCCAGCGTGCAACTGATCAACCCGAAAAAAGAAGAGTTTGAAGGCATGCGCCTGATCGGCTTCGATATGCGGGTGCTGCCGGTGGCTGGCAACGACGAAATCCGCATCGTCAGCCTGTAACCCGGTTTTACCAGCCTTTTAGCCATCCAGCCCCTGCGCACACTGCGCGCAGGTGCTATCAAAAACAACACCAATCAAAGCAACCCCATGTCCTTCAAACTCATTACCCCCAAAAGCGACTTTCTGGCCACGGTCCAAACCGAAATTCCCGGCGACAAAGGCAAGGGCCAAAAAGTAACTTTCAGCGTGCGCTTCAAACGCCTAAGCATGCTCGAATACGAAGCCCTCATCGAGCGCATCAACGACAAAGACAAAGACGGCAACCGCACTGCCAAAGACCAGGACCTGATCGACGAGCTGCTCACCGGCTTTGGCGACGACCTGTTTGACGACAACGGCAACCCGCTCGAATTCACCCCCGACAACGTCGCCGCCCTGTGCGACATCTTCCCCATCCGCCCAGCCATCGTCACCGCCTTCTTTGACGGCTACGCCCGCGCCAAAGCAAAAAACTAATTGATATTGCCCGCCACGCCACCCGCCCGGCGGACCCGGCAGGCAATACCGACGAAGACGAAGAGCAACTACGCGAGGCCGCCAAATGCTTAGGGATGGACATCAGCGACTCACTGCAAGATCAGCGGGATGCGCACGCGGCAGCACAAGCGCTATCAGTTTGCCAAGTCTGGCCCGAGCACTGGCAAGCACTATCCCTGTTTCTGGCCTGCCGCAGACAGATCGAAATAACGCTGGGCGGCATGGGCGGGGTACACCACATGCCGGCGCGCTCGGTCAATGTAAGCGAAGAGCTCCGCTGGCTGAATCTGCCCAAAAAAGTGCACGCCAGCACCGTGGCGCTGTACCGCGACATCGAGCAAGAGATGCTGTTGGTGCTCAATGCGCGCGCCAATCAGGCAACCTAAACCCCTTTGCCGCGCCTGCCCCACCACGCCAGCAGCGCCAACAAGGGCAAGGCTGCCAACAGCACCAGCTCTTGCGCCAACACCAAAAAAGCCAGGCCAACACAAACCACCGGCACATAAGGCAAGCCCGCCAAACCCGCCCAAAACGCCAGGCCCAGCAAGGGCCAGCACAAATTGCGTGGAACAACAGGAACATGTGACATGGCAGAACTCTCCATCAAAATCAATGCCGATGGTAAGGCCGTCGTCACCATGGCGCAAGAGGCCACCAATGCCCTCAAAAACATCGAAAACCAGGCCGCCAAAACCAGCGACAGCTTTGCCGCTGCCGCCCAGTCCAGCACCCGCCTGAGCGCCTCATTTGCCGACATTGGCAAAGCCGGTGTCGTCTTTGCCGCCGCGCAAAGTGCCGCCAGCGGGCTGGTCAGCGCACTGGCCAGCCTGCCTGCCAGCGGCATCAAATTTGCCGCCAGCATGGAAGTGGCCAACATCGGCATGGCCGGCATCCTGGCCAGCATGACCAGCATCAACGGGCAAGCCACCAGCTACACCCAGGGCCTGCAAATATCGTCAGACATGATGAAAAAGCTGCAAAAAGATGCCATGCAAACCGCCGCCAGCACCCAAGAGCTGGTCGGCGCATTCCAGGCCCTGATCGGCCCCAGCTTAGCCGCCGGCATGAGCCTGGAGAACATCCGCACCCTCACCACCACCGGCGTTAACGCCGTCAAATCCATGGGGCTAGCCGGCAGCCAGGTGGTGCAAGAGCTGCGCGACCTGGTGCAAGGCGGCATCACTGCCAGCTCCAGCACACTGGCCACTGCCTTGGGCCTCAAAGACGCCGACATTGCCGCCGCCAAAGCCAGCAGCGAGGGCTTGTTCACATTTCTGATGGACCGCATGCAAGGCTTTGCCGCCGCAGGCCCGGCCTATGCGCAAACCTTCAGCGGTGCCATGGATCAGTTGTTTGAAACCATCACCACCCAGGCCGCCACCGTTTTTGAGCCAGTCATGACAACGCTCAAAACCCAAGCCCAAGGCATCACCGAAACCCTGGGCAACAGCGCCAGTGCCGAGCAATTCCAAAAACTCACCAATCTGGCCCAACTGCTCATCACCGCCCTGGGGCAAGCCACCCAGTTTGTCATCGAGCACGCACAAGCTATGGTCACCCTGGTGCAGGTTTATGGCGCCTTCCAGTTTGGCCTGCTGGTGTCGGGCTTTGCCGCCACCACCGCCGCCACGCTAGAGGCCAGCGCCGCCTCGCGATTGGCCACTATCCAAGCCCAGGCCGAAGGCCAAGCCAACACCGCAGTGGCCCTGACCACCCGCGAAAAAGCCGCCGCCTACCTGCAAAGCCTACAAGCCAGCGCAGCCGCTGCCGAGGCCACCGCAGCAGAAACCACCGCAAAAATCGCATTCTTGCAAGCCGGCACCGCTGGCCTGGCCCTGTCACGCGCCGAGACCATCGCCAAACTGGCCAACACCCAAAGCACCATCGCCCAAGCCCAGGCCCAACATGCCGCCGCCACGGCAGCCGGCGCGCAAAGCTTTGCATTGGCCCTGGTGACTGAAGCCACCACCACACTCACCGTGGCACAAGTCCGCCAAACCGCCCTGGTGACCGAGCTGGCCGCCCTTGGCCGCCAGCAAGCCTCAGTCAGCGCCGCCATTACCGCCGCCACCCAAGCCCAAACACTAGCCACCAACAGTGCCGCCATCGCCACTGAGCGCCTCGCCCTCGTCACCACCGAACTCGGCGCCAAGGCAGGCATTGCCGCTGCCGCCACCACCGGCATGGGCGCGGTCATCGGCGCCCTCGGCGGCCCGGTCGGCATCGCCATTGCGGCTGTTGTCATCCTGATCTCCAAACTGCTCGACATGAACAGCGCGGCAAACCAGGCCGCCGCCACCGCCTACGCCAAACGCTCAATTGACAGCAGCAACGCCAGCGGCATCAAGGCCGATGAAATAGCCCTGCAAAACCTCACCACCCAAATCCAGCAACTCAAACAAGCCAAATTTGACCTGTATGCCGAAAAAAACACCCCCGGCGTCATGGCTTTCTTGTTTGGCAATGATTACAAAGTGGGCCTCGACAGCCAAATATCCACGGTTGAAGCCTCAATCAAAGGCCTGCAAACCACTGCAGACGGTGCCGCCGCCATCGCCGTCAAAACCAGCGGCGTCGTGCAGCTCAGCGCGGCCAGTGCCACATCGGCCATCGACAAACTGCTAGAGGGCTACAAAATCGCCGACAGCCTGAAAGAAAAAGCCCTCAAAGACAAAGACGCGCTCGACACCGCCCTCAAGCAGTTGCAAGCCAACCAATCCGTCTCGCCAGAGGCCGCCCTGCAAGTACAGCAAAAAGTAGCCGCAGCCAAACTGGCCATTGAAAAAAAACTGCAAGAGGACCTAAAAGCCCAAGGCCATGCCGCCCATGCCGCCGCTACCAAAACCGCCGCCGCATACACCAAAGAACTCGATGCCCAAGCCACCGCCCTCGCAGAACTGTCGGGCTACAGCAAAGACTACGCCGAAACCATGCAGCGCTACCGCAAAATGCTCGACAGCGGCACCCTGAGCCAGGAAGCATTCAACCGCGCCGCGCAAGAGTTCCATGCCAAACAGCCCGGCATGATCACCCTGACCAAAGCACAAACCGAGGCCAGCAAAGAATCCGCCAAAGCCGACATCAAGGCATTTGCCGCCATGGACGACCTGCGCCAAGCCAGCGAAAAGCAAGTCACGCAGGCCGCCACCACATTGGCTCAGATCGAGTTTGAAACCACGCTGCTTGCCATGAACACCGAGCAGCGCGCACAGGCCACCATGGAGCGCGACCTGGAGCGCCAAGGCATCATCAAAGGCACCACCGCCTACGACGCCTACATCACCAAACTGCGCGAAGCCATGGCCATCAAGTCAGGCACCGAGGCCGGCATCAAAGCCACCGAAGACCTCGCCAAAGCCAGCCAAAAAGCGGCAGAAGAATCAAGCAAGTATTGGGAAGATGCCCTAATGCGGGCGTTTGAATCGGGCAAAGGATTTTTTCAGAGCTTGTGGGACACCATCAAAAACACGCTGAAAACGCAAGTGCTGAAGGTGTCTCTGCAAGCTATTGGCATTGGCGACGCAGCGGGCGGTGCAGCAGCGGCAGACGGCATTGGCGAAGCATCCAGCTTTGCATCATCGCTATCGAAGCTGTCAAACGCATGGGACAGCGTTAACTCAGCATCCGGCCTGCTGCTGAAAGGCTCAAACGAGATCGGCAAAACACTGTTCAAGGCCGGGTTCAATGAGGCTGGGCAGGCCATGAATGAGTTTGGCAACGGTGTTGTCAAATACGCCGACACAATCAACAAGGCCAGTGATGTTTTGGGCTATGCAACTGCCATTTGGTCAGCATCACAAGGCAAGTGGGGACAAGCCGCAGGGCAAGCCATTGGGACATACTTTGGTGGCCCACTGGGTGCCATGATCGGCGGCGAGATCGGCAAAGCCGTTGATAAGCTGGCAGGCGGTGAAACAAGAGTAGGCGGCGAATATCGCTCAAACATCACAGATGGTGCCAAGTTTGCATATGGACCAAGTGGCGGTGACGCTGCTGCATCCCAAGTCAAGCTCGCCATTGACACCACCACCAAAGCGATTAACGACACCCTGAAGGCTGTAGGCAGTGCTGCAACACTCACCGGCTTTGCCGCTGGCTACGAAACATCCGACATAAGCCGTGGCGGCGCTTATGCAGGCGCAACCCTCAGCACCGGCGCAAAAGTAGGCCAGGACGGCAGCGGCGACAACTACCAAGGAACCAAATACGACCCGACAAAAGGCTTTAACCAAGATGCGGCAGGCGCAGTTAAGGCGCTTGACATCGAACTCAAGCAGTCAATCATCGAAACCCTGCAAGCCGCTGGCGACATCCCGCAAGCCGTCACGAAGGTTATTGATGACGCCTTGGCCCGCGCCAATGTTGACAGCGTTGCAAAACTCAGCGCAGAGGCTACCGAATCCACAATGGCCGCGCTCAATACGGTGATCGGTTCAGTTGAGATTTTCAACAACATCGTTACCACCCTGCCATTCAAAGACTTGGCAGACCTGAGCTTTGATGCAGCGGCTGGCCTGATTGAATTCTCTGGCGGCATTGATAACCTAGCGTCAAATCTCGGCGGGTTCTACTCAAACTTTTACGCCGAATCAGAACAACTGGCGCTGAAAACAGAATTCGCCAGCAAGGCATTTTCGGATCTCGGCCAAGTCATGCCAGCCGTTGACGGCTCAATGCGTGACTGGTACAAGTCGCTGATTAACACCCAGCTTGCACTTGACCAAAGCGACCCGGCCATTGCCAAAGCCACCGCTGGCCTGTTGGGTATGCAAGGCGCAGTCAACGAACTGGCTCCAGCATTTGAAACCATCGCAGTCATCAAATCATCCATCGCTGGCACCACCGAAGCCATCAAAAACCAAACCGAATGGCAAACGCGACTTGACACTGCAACCCGCGCAACGACCGACCGAGAAGTCGAAAAAGCCACCGCACTGCTGGCCGCAGACGATGCCACCGACGCGCTGATCAACCGGCTTTATGCGCTTGAGGATGCCGCAGCACTTGCATCGCGCAAAACAGCCATCATTGACAAGTACACCCCAATGACGCTTGACGGTGCCAAAGCCGCGCTACCAGCCGGGTTTGCTGATGCGTTTGCCGCAATGGGCACCGAAGCCGCAAAACAATGGGTATCGAGCTACACCGCCACACTGACAGACCCAGCAGCAATTACTCAAGTTGAGAAACTCGGCACGGCGCTTGACACTCTGTTTGCCAGCATGGATGCCAGCGAAGCCCGGCTAAAAGGCTTTGCAGACGAAGCCGCAAATCTGTCCATTGAGCTACTCACCGCGCAAGGCAACACGGCAGGCGCTGCAAAAGCTCTGCGCGAACTTGAAACCAAGGGCTTCAACGCCGCAGAAATTGCCGCTTACGACTACAACCAGTCTCTACGCAACCAGATCATGGCCATCAACGATGCCAAAGCCGCGCTGAAATCATTCAACACCGCAGCCGCGTCCATCAGGGGAAGTCAAGACACCATTGACGGCACATCACCAATTGATGCAGCACAACGCGAACTCACGCTATCGCTGAACACGCTAAACGCAATGATGAAAAAGCGCCCTGATATTGTGACAACTACTGCCGCAACATCAGGTTCAGCCGCAGTTGGTTTCTTTGAAATGTTCCCCGACGCGCTGGCGTATCTGAAGAACTTTGCAACGACCCAAGCAGCAGACTTTAATGCGTATGTCGGCGCAAATGCAGAGCTAATCGGCCAATCGCTTGACTCGCCAGCTTGGGCAAACCGGCTTTATGACCTGATCACCACAAATGGAAACGAAACCATTCGCGCAATGGGTGAGTCGTGGATTAACCCGGATGATGTAACCGGCATAGTCAAAGCAGCCGTGGTCGCAACCGCAGCAACAACCACAATAACCCCAGGCGCAATCAACTCAGCATTTGTGCCATTTACTGACGAACAGGCCCGCGCTATCGGCGCCGCCATTGCCGCCGGTACAGTATCTGCCACCGACTACACGACAGAACAAATCAACGCGCTACAGGCGTTTATGTCAACTGCGGCAACCCTGACAACCGCGCAAAACACAGCAGCAACATCCTCAACAGCAGACGCTACAAAAACCGCAGCAGACGCTACAAAAACCGCAGACGCTATTCAGGCTATCACCGACGGGCTGACCAAAGAAGGCAAGAGTCTGAACATCGCTCTGCTTGAGGCGCAAGGCAACATGACCGGCGCTGCTGCTGCTGCAAAGCTGCTTGCAACCGAAGGCATGAACCCGCTGCAAATCGGGCTTTGGGAGGCAAACGAGCTTGTCAAAACACAGACCGCAACACTGGTACAGCACAACACCTTGCAAGATGAATTAAACGGCCTGCGCGACACCGAAGCGCAAGCCATCACCCGCCAGCGTGATGCACTCGACGCCAGCAACCGCGCCCTGTTTGACCAGGTGCAAGGCTTCAAAACCCTCGCGTCACTGCAAAGCCAATTCTCCGTGCCGCAAACCGCCACGCAGGCCAGCGCGTCCGTGTCAGCCGCAGGCTACAACGTCACCGGCATGGATACGTCAGGCATTGCCAGCTACATCACCGGCATTCTCAACGCGCCGGGTATGCTTACCTCAACTGGCGACCTGACAGCCGCCGGGCTATCGACGGTAGCCACACTCAACAGTCTGACAGACGCGCTAAAAATACTTGGCACTGAAGGCGATAAAGCCGCTGAACAAGTCAAAACAAATGCGGCAACAAAAGCCGGTTTGCAAGACCAGCTCAATGTGCTCAATGGAAACATGACACAGAGCGAGGTTGACCGCGCCAACACACTGGAAGACCTCACAAAAGCAGGCGACACCGCATCCATATCGCTACAAAAAATGGTATGGGGCATCGAAGATTTGCAAGCAGCCGCCGAGGTTGTCAAAGCGTTTGACCGCGCCATGCTTGAGGCATCCGGCAATACCGCAGGGCTTGAGGCATTCGACAAAGCCGTGGCCGACGCCGCATTGATCACCGCAGGCTGGACCCAAGCGCAAGTTGATAAAGTCAACACCACCAGTGCCGCCACCAAGCTGACCGCGACAAACAAGGATTTGGCAACCCAGCTTAACGTGCTGACCGGCAAATCAACGCAGCAGCAGATTGACCGCCAAAACCAACTGGCAGGTGTGACAGAAAAAACCACGCTGGCACTGATGAATCAGGTATTTGCCCAGCAAGATTTGAATCTCATTGCAGACGAACGTAAGAGCCTTGAATCTGAATTGCTGACAGTGCAAGAGGATACAACTGCACTGCGCAAGATAGAGCTTGCTGGAATTGACGCAAGCAACCGCTCGCTGAAACTGCGCATTTGGGCCTTGCAGGATGAAAAAGAAGCGCAAGACCGCTACACCAAAGCCGTGTCAGAGCGTGACTCCGCACAAAGCGCAGTGGATAGCATTCGAGAAAGTGCTACCAGCAACTACCTATCAGCCCAGGAAAAAGCGGCCAGCGCCCAGCAGCGCATAGCCGATATCACCGCATCAGCACTGAAAGAAACCGCACAAAAAGCATTTGACGCGGCCACCAAGATGCGCGAACTTGGGAAATCCTTGCGTGAGTTTGTCGAAAGCAAAACACTCGCGCCAAACCAGAGCTTTGCAGCTACTCTTAAAAAAGCATTGGCAGGCGACCAGGACGCAATGGCGAATCTGTCCAGTTCAGCCACCGACGCATCCACGCTGGCAGCAGAACGCGCCGGAAACGTCGCACTCGCCCAAGCCCGCATCATGGCAAGCGTGATGCAAGCCGCCACACTGGCCGAAGCATCCGCCCTGCCAACAGTGCCGGCAGACGCTGACCCAATGATTGCCGCTACCGCCGATCTGGCAACCGCACAAACCGAACTGGCCGACGCCCTGCGCGTAGCCAACGCCATTGGTGCCAGCACTACCCGCAGCGTTGATGCCCTGATCGGAAAATACGCCACAGCACAAATCACACTGGCAGATGCCATAGCTGAACTGGCAACCGCCGCCGCCGCCCTGGATGCGATAAAAGCCAACACCGCAGCAACCGCCGTATCCACCGACAACACCGCCACCAACACCACCGGAATTGTCCCTGCTGTCACCGAATTGGAGGCCAGCCTATCAGCCATTCAGTTGACGGCAAACGCCACCATTGATTTCATTGTCGGCTCAACACTGCCTGATGATTTGAAGAATTTGGCGCTGGGTGGTGCTCGCCAAATTGATGCGACAGTGAGCTTTTTCCAGGGTGCCAAACTCACGCCGGATGTGCTGAAACTGGCAACCGCAGCAGCAACCGATCTTTATCACACCATTAATTTTGTAGTCGGCTCAACATTGCCTAATGACCTAAAAACACTCGCCATTACCAATGTCAGCACGCTTGCAAAAACCGTTGATCTGATTGTCGGCAGCGCTCTCCCGAATGACCTGAAAGCCCTCGCCCTTGGCACCACCAGCAACTACATAACAACTGTTACCGCTGTTCTGGCAAGCAACACCAGCGCTACATTGAAAAATCTGGTTCTTACAGGTGTTGGAGACTACACCGCAATGGTGAGGGCGGCAGCCGACCCGGCCATGCCAAGCGCATTGCGCTCAGTGATTTTTGACGGTGCAGGCCAGTACATCAGCACCATATCGGCCATCACCAGCAGCACAATGAACGATGCGCAAAAGACGCTGCTGCTTAACACCAACAGCGCCGCATCGCGGATCGTGACTATTGAGGCTGCACTGTCAAATCAAATGACAGCCGCACAGCAAGCGATTTTGAACGCTTCGAGCATTACGATCACAAAGACGCTCAACACGCTTGTTACCGGCGGATCATTCACCGCCGCGCAGTTGGATATCCTGAACGCGGCAACCGGAGCAGTCACCAAAACACTCAATACAGTTGCCACCGGAAGCCTGACCGCAGATCAACTGGCGGTTTACAACGCTACTACACAAGCTGTCACCAAAACATTCAACGCAACCGCCACGGGCTCAATGACGCAAGATCAAAAAAACATCCTTGGAATTGTTACAGGGGCCACAAACGGCAGTGTAGTAATTAGCGGCACGGCCACGTTTGAACCATCAACAGCCCATAAAGAGTTGCTAAAACAGCAGGCGCAGGGTTTGCTGTTGATTCTCCAAGAGCTTAAAACTCAAGGCACTAAAAGCTCCATTAAAGCATTAACACTTGCTGAACAAGTCAGAGCACTTGCCGGGTTAAAGGGCGCATTGGGATATCCCCCGGAGGGGTTTCCATTCGCCAGTGGCGGCCAATTCTCAAACTCCATTGTCAGCAGCCCGACCTATTTTAATATGGGCCTTATGGGTGAAGCCGGGCCAGAAGCCATCATGCCGCTCAAGCGCACGCCAAACGGCGACCTGGGTGTGCAGATGATCATGCCTGACTTTGGCCGGTATGGGCGCGACAGCGGCAATGATGCGCTGGTGGCTGAGATTCGTGCATTGCGCCAGGAAGTGGCTGAACTACGCCAATCCAACAGCAACGAGAACCGCGCCATCGCTACCCACACCGCCAACACCGCCGACAGCACCCGGCGCATGGACACACAAGGCGTGCTGGTTTACACCGACCCGGCAGAACCGCTATTGACCGAGGTAGCACCATGATCGCCGTCCCCCCTATCGACTGCACTGCATCCGGCGTACTGGTATCAACCAACGCCGTCAATCTGGCCGCGTATGCAGCAGGCACAACCTATGCAGCAGACGCGACCATCAGCTATGCAAACCGCAACTGGATTAGCGTGCAGGCTGGCAACATCGGCCACACACCCGGCACCGATATCCTGTGGTGGGTGGATAACGGCCCCGTCAACACACTGGCTATGTTTGACACCAGCGTACAAACTGCAACCACCCGGGAGGGGGGATTGACTTTTATTCTCGCGCCGGGCCGGGTCACCGCCATCGGGTTTATGGATTTGGTGGGTCAGACCATCACGATCATCATCACTGTTGGCGCAACGACCATATTCACCGAAACCCGCACACTGGCCAGAAGTGACGGCACATATTACGGGTTTGTTTTTGAGGAGCCGCTGCAAACCCGCGAAGTCGCGTTTTACGGCTTGCCTAGCGCACCAACAGCCCGCATCACAGTCACCATTACAGGATCTGGAACAACCGCTTGCGGCCTGTGTGTGGTTGGAAAACAATTCGCAGTCGGCAATGCCCAATATGGCTTTAGTGTGCCGATAGAGGATCGCGGACGCCACTACCTCGACTCCCTAAGCAACCCTGTCAACGTCGAGCGAGGCTACAGCAAGGGATCCAGTGGAACCATCGTTACCGATAGACAAAACCTCAACCGCATGGTCGGATTCTTCAGCGACCAAATAGGCGTGCCGCTTCTTTGGATAGCCGCACCAGGACAAAACGACCTAGTTTCAGCAACAGTTTTTGGCCGCTTTGTGCGAGCAGTTCCCGTGATATCGAGTTTTGATGAAGTGACGATTGCCCTTGAAATAGCGGGCTACAGATAGGAAAACCATGACAACACCAACCCTTACCCCACCTCCAGCAACAACGCCAAATCGCTACGGCGGCGACCCTGCTGCATTTGACGCCGCCATGCAGGCATGGCTTGAGTGGGAGGCCACCCGACAACCCGAAGAAGTTGCACTGGTTGTTTGGGTTAATGCTACTGCCACCACCATTGGCGCGCAGCACACATCAGCAATGGCCGCAGGGCTTGCCAACGCTGCCACCAAAGCAGCAGAAGCTGTTATCAGCGCCAGTGCTTCTGCTAACAGTGCTGTCGGCGCATCTGCATCTGCATCTGCCGCACTGGTAGCCCAAAATAACGCCGTATCAGTGGTGACAGGTGGCACAGCAAGCCTGACCGCCGCCGCATCCAAAATCCCACTGGCTGACAGCACAGGCTTGCTTGATGCAAGCTGGCTGGCGGCGATCAGCGGGGTAAAAATCAACGACATCGGAGCCGCCAACTCCCCTGGCGCTGGTGTTGGCATTTGTCCTGCAATCCCAGCTGGCTACACCCCGCTGGCGGGTGTCACCAATAAACTCAGCGCCAATTACGGAAATTACCAATATTCCGACGGCAGTATTGAAGTGTGGGTGCCCGCATTTTGGATCCGCCGGGGCCACGCCAGCAATCCAACTTTCGGTGTGCATGGTGTTAACAGCGTCAGCATCATGCCCATTGGGACTTATCCCGACGACACAACAGCCAACGCCGAAGGCTTTTACCGCCACCGTGCATTCATCAACGCTGGAGCCAGTCAACTTGGCTTTTTTCGCGATAAATACGATTGCTCACTCAATGGCACCATTGCCAGCAGCATTGCCATGGCCATGCCAATGGTCGCCGGGCCAAATCTGGGGGGCACGCCTCAAATCGGATTTACGGGTGCAACAGCCCGCAGCCAAACGCCAACCAACACATACGGAGGGGCTTTGCAGGCGGCAAAATCACGCAGCGCCAAGCATTTTCCTGAATCGGTGTTCATCGCGTCAGCCCTGTCAGACATCAGCGACTGGATTGCCCAGGCCGCCACCAGCACCACATACTGCGCCTGGTTTGATGCCACAGGCGTGCGCAACTACCCAAAAGGCAACGACAACAACGCACTGAAATCCGAGGCAGATGTACTGCAAAGCGGCGCTGGTGCAGTCACATTCACCAGCGCCGGAACCAGCGCCTACCCCGGCTTTGCGCTAGCGGGATCGGGTTCAAGCCTGGCCAAAACAACCCACAACGGACAAGCGTGCGGCGTGGCTGATGTGGCTGGCAACATCTACAAAATCAATCCCGGACTAACCTGCATCGCAACCAGCAAAAACATTACCGCAGCGACCCAAGCCAACCCCTGCGCCATCACGGCAGTGACGCATGGCCGCACCACGGGCGACTATGTACAGATCGACTCTGTGGCGGGCATGACGCAGCTCAACGGCAAAATTTATGTATGCACCGTGGTGGATGCCAACACCATCACTTTAAACGGCGTGGATAGCAGCGCATTTACCGCTTACACATCGGGCGGGACGGCCACAAATGGAGTTTTTTATGTTCTCAAAAACTCTGTTGACATTGCTGCCGTGACCAGCGGCTCAGCCCTGGCCACCGACCACTGGGGCGCTACCGGCGTAGCAGCGCAGTTTGATGCAGTCACGCTCAACTTTGCCACCACCTACCCCAACAACGTTTATTCGCAGTGCTACGGAAACGCGGCCAATGCTGTGTTTGACATGAGCAGCGCCAATGGCCGGGCCTTGGCTATGGCGGGTATGCCAGCAGCCAACGGCATGAGTGCCGCAGGAAGCAACGCTATGGGCAATGATCACTATCACCAATACATCCGAGATCAGCTCTGTGTGGTGTCCCGTGGCCTTTGGCCCAACGGCAGCTGGGCCGGCGGTCGCGGTCGCAATCTCTACAACTACCGGCCGGGTGCCAACTACTACGTTGGCTTTGCCTGCGCCTCGTATTTGTGATGTTGTCCTGAGCGATAGCGATAAGGACAAACCCAACATGGCCGGTGTTGTCTCTCGCCTCGGCCATGCGCGCAGAACCTGTTCATTTCAACCGCTTTTGACTTACCTGAAGGAAAAACACCGTGACCTCTATCTACGCCTACCAAAAGCATTCATACGAGCACACCATCATTCAAATGGCACTGCCAGACAGGCAGGGGGTTGACGACATCCTGCGCTGCACCGAGCTATGCACGATTGATGGTGTGACTTACGTGGCTGTTCCAGATGCCGCCGTGCTGCCTGAGCAACCCTCAGAAATCACCCCGCAACCCGCAGCGCTTGGCGATGATCTGATAGCCAAAATCAAAGCCGCGAGCCCCCATATACAACTGATCTACACCCGCACCGAGGCCAAAATCCGCGAGCGTTACTCAGCCTCGGATGAGGCCAAATATGCCCGCATTGGAGTTGGGGTAGCCCTTGGTGCCTACACATTTGGCGAGGGTGAACAGGCTGAACTGCTTGAGTTTGGCGCTTGGTGCGAAACCGCCCGCCAATGGGGTCGCGACGAACGCGCAAAGCTGGGGTTGTAATGAACCGCTCCTTACTATCCCTAGCCGGCATCCTGGCCTGCCTAGTGGCACTTACCCTATGGCTATCAGGATGCGAGCGCGTGACCGGCGAACAAGCCTTGAACCGACAGTTGCCCAGCAAAGCCATAGAGCACTCAATCATCACTTGGACGGACTCAGCACCTACTGCCTGCGGAGATCTTACTGGAGGTGTAAGCGGCTGTTCTCATGTGACGTTTTTCACCGATGGCAAAACAAGTGCTTGCACCGTGACGCTACCGAAAAAACTCGCAGGGCTGGCTGATCGCGCATGAGATCAAACATTGTTTCGGATTTGTGGACAACCGATAAGGAGCCACCATGAAATACCTTTCCCTGCTTTTTTCCCTGCTTTTTTCCCTGCTGCTCACCGGATGCGCTAGCCCGGATTACGCGCAGTACACCGCGAGTCATCAAGCGATTGAAACCGCAAAGCACCAAGCGGACGCTGCCAAATATGGCGCATTCGCGCAGATCGCAAAAGATGGTGACGCAACCGCAAAAGTGGCTGCTGTTATCGCAATGATGGGACAAGGCGGGCAGGCGCAGGCATCAAGCCTTCAAGCGCCGCAGCCCAATCAGATTTTGCAGTGGGCCAACATACTCGTGCCCGGCCTGGTGCAGGCCTACGGCATCCGTGCCAATTCGCAAGTCGCCATCAACGCCAGCAACAATGCTGCCGCTGTCGCGCAAAGCACCAACTCCACGTTTGCAGGCATGGGCCAGAGCATTGCAACCACCGCGCAGAGTGGCGCAACAGGTATGCAGGGCATCGCTACAGCAGGCGCAACGGCGTCGCAAGGGTTGGCAGTCGCAGGCTACAACGCACTCAGCAGCGTAGCGACAAACAGCAGCAGCACACTTGCAACAGTCGCAACATCCGGCAACACCGCGCTGCAAAACGTGGCAACATCCGGCAACACTGGCATGGTGGCTATATCAGGCGCAGGGACTGCCGGTCTTGTCACCGTCGCGCAGTCAGGTGGATCAAATATTGCAACCATTGCCGGGGCTGGGATGACAACCGCGCAAGCACTTGCCACAAGCGCAAACACGGCGCTTGTCGATGTTGCCA
The DNA here is from genome assembly GCA_903873485.1 of uncultured beta proteobacterium. Taxonomy (GTDB): domain Bacteria; phylum Pseudomonadota; class Gammaproteobacteria; order Burkholderiales; family Burkholderiaceae_C; genus Rhodoferax. The sequence goes on from CAIQOO010000121.1 coordinate 15,058, forward strand.
AAGCAGGTGGCGCAACAACCGCCGCAGTCGCGCAGGCGGGTGCCGCATCAGTGCAGGCAGGATTCGCCGCACTGACTACCAGCAACAACAGCATGGCAGGGGTAGCGACAGCAGCGGTCAGCGCAGCAGGGGCAACGGTAGCGCCAACAGTGACCAACAACAATACAACCACGACCACAACGCTATCGGGCACCGGAACCCTGGGTGGGGGCGCATACAGCACTACCGATAGCCATGCAGTTGATAACCATGCAGCCACCACCCCAGCGCCCGTGGTGATTACGCCCGTGGTGCAGGTAGCACCGACGGTGGTTACACCCGTCATACCAATTGTGCCAACTGTCATTACACCCGTGATACCCATTGTGCCAATCGTTAACCCGCCCGTGGTGGTACCAGACACCGTGGTCGTCACGCCAGTCATTACCCCAACGCCAGCCGGCGCGCCATGAAAAACATTCTGCGCCGTTTTTCTGATCGTTTTTTATGTCACCGACAACCTGTTGCTGGCCCTGCTCACGTTGGGTGAGTGCCAGATCGGCGAAACGATCAGCAGTGTGGTCTGGGAACTCGAATTTGACAACAAGCTGCTGGGACGCATCCTGCGGCCTTGCATTGACAGACTGCTGTGGTTTGACAAAGACCACTGCTTTAACGCCTGGCGCACCTATCAAAAAATGATGAAAGCCAACCTATGACAGATGAAACAGAAAAAACCCGGCGCGCCAGCGACAAGGTGCAAAACGACATCGATGCACTGATTGCGGCTGAAAACGACCCCAAACAGCGCGCACTGATGATCGTTCTGCAAAGCATCAACCGTAGCCTGATCGCCAACACACTGGCAACACAAGGCATACAAATCGATGCAGAGCACACACGCAAAGACTTAGCCACCCACCTTGTCAACTTTCAGGCGCACGCAGTCAATGAGGAGGCCATCATGAACAAGGGCAAGGGTGCTTGGTGGATTCTTTCGGCAGCACTCGCACTGGCGCAAGGATTCGCTATCTATGCCTGGCGCGAATCGCGGGCTGAAATCGACGCAATGCAGGCGCAAGCTCAGTCTGCATTGATCCTGCATGAAAAAATGATCAATCGGATCGAGACCCTGGAGAAAGCCAAGTGAACTTCGACCAAGCATTTGAAAAACTCATCGGCCACGAAGGCCGCTACAGCAACCACCCGGCTGATAAAGGCGGGCCGACCATGTGGGGTGTTACCGAAGCCGTGGCACGCGAACAGCGCTATTACGGGGCGATGGAAGACCTCACCCAGTTTCAGGCCAAGGCAATTTACCGGCAATGCTACTGGACGCCGTTATTTGCCGACCAGTTGCCCACTGAGGTGCGCTTTGACGTGTTTGATGGTGCCGTCAACTCAGGTGTTGCGCAGTCAGCCAAATGGCTGCAGCGCGCACTGGGCGTGGATGATGACGGCTTTATCGGCCCGCGCACCATAGCAGCCGCCAATCTGGTGCCGGGTGCTGTGCTCAAGGCCCAGTACAACGGGCACCGGCTGGCGTTTATGGCCTCGCTGCCTAATTGGGAAAGTTTCGGCAAAGGCTGGGCGCGGCGCATTGCAAAAAATCTGGCGGAGGTGTAAGCAATGGATTGGTTTAAAACCCTTGCCCCAATGCTGGGCACCGCATTGGCCGGCCCGTTGGGGGGTGCCGCCGCCGCCTTTATCGCCGACAAACTGGGTGTGCAAAGCAAGACTATCGAAGCGGTTAGCGAAGTACTCAACAGCGGCAAGCTCAGCCCCGAGCAAATTAGCGCCATCAAAATGGCCGAGATTGATTTTCAGAAGTTTCTGGAACAAAACAAAATCGACCTCGCCAAACTCGACGTTGACAACACCAAAAGCGCGCGCGAGATGCAGATCGGCACCAAGTCCACTACGCCAGCCGTGCTGACTTACCTCATCACCATCGGTTTTTTTGGCATTCTTGGGTTGATGATGTCCGACATCTACAAAGCCAGCGAACCGCTACTGGTAATGTTGGGCAGCCTGGGCACCGCCTGGATTGCCTGCGTCAACTTCTGGTTTGGCAGTTCAGCAGGCGGGCAGCGCAAAACCGAGATGCTGGCCAATTCGACGCCATCGAGGTAAAACGCCATGGACGATCTGCAAAAACTCATCATCGTCACCAAGTTCACAGCACCAACTCAGCCGGCGCCAAAGCCGGAACCAGTGCCAAAGCCAACACCGGAGCCGCCAGACCCGATACCGCCACGGGATCACGGCCCGTTCTGGCGTGGCACGCATGAATGACGACAAGGCCGCCCTGGCCACCGTCACTGATACAAAATTGATACAAGCACGCTTGAAACCCGCATGAAATAAGGCATATTGTCGCTTTGAACTACAGCGAGCAACGTCAGATTTTAACGTAGCGAGGCAGTAGCCCCTGGGTCCAAGCCCCGGTGCGTTTTGGCGTTGTACTCAAAGATGTTGTGCAGTTGCCGCCGATCATCCACAAAAGGCTCAATTTTATTGAGCCATCGCTATGGCATAATCAGCGCTTCGCTTAAAAGCCATTAGGGCGGTTAGCTCAGGGGTAGAGCACAGCATTCACACTGCTGGGGTCGGAGGTTCGAAGCCTCCACCGCCCACCATGTCAATCATTGAGTTGTGCGTTGTCAAGTGTGTCCGTTTTTGTGCAGTGCACAAAAATGATGCGACACCGGGTTCTGACAATGCTGGCTTGCACTTTCATCTGGTCAGAATTACCCGGAGCACCAGACCCATTGTCACCGGTATCGTCGCCGATGCTGGAATTCCGATGATGGGCTGATTTTCGCAACAGTTTCAAAATCGGCACTTTTCGGTGCTACCCCAACTGCGCCCAGGCTTTTTCCAGCCGTTTCACGCTCACCGGCTGCGGTGTGCGCAGTTCTTGCGCAAAAAAGCTGACCCGCAACTCTTCGAGCAGCCAGCGAAATTCTTGCAGCCGCTCATCCATCACGCCCTTGCGCTCGGCCACCAGCCGCCAGTAACGCTGCTCCAGCGGACGCAGCTCGGCCAGACGGGCCGCATCCCTGGCCGGGTCGCTGCGGTACTTCTCCAGGCGGGCGGTAATCGCCTTCAGGTAACGGCCATAGTGCTGCAAGGCTGCCCAGGGGGTGCCGCACAGGAAACGCTTGGGCATCAGCCGCGACAGTTGCTGTGCCGCATCCAGCATCGCCTCAGGGGCGTTTTTGCTGTCCTTGATCTTGCGCAGGGTGACCGCATAGTCGCTCAGGATGGTGGCACACAGGCGCGCCACCTCGGTGGCAATCAGGGTAAGGCGACCACGGCCTTCGTCAAGACGACGCTTGAAGGCAAATTCATCGGTAGGCAACGGATCGAGCAAGAAGGCCCGGTCCAGCGCCAGGTGGATGATTTGCTCGCGCAGTTCTTCCAGCGTTCCGCCAGTGCCCGACGCTGCAGCGCCGTCTGCACCCTTGCCAATCTGCATGAACGTGACTGCCATTTTTTGCAGGTCGGGAATGTTTTTTTCAAGGTATTTGAGCGCGTCCTTGAGTTGCAGCGCAAACAGGCGGCGCAAACCGGCGCGGTGCCGGCTGCTGGCCAGTTCGGGTTCGTCAAACACCTCGATGGTGACGGCATCGCCCGCATCCAGCAGCGCCGGATAACCAATCAGTTTTTGGCCACCTTTTTGAATCTCCAGCAGTTCCGGCAGTTCGCCAAAAGTCCAGGCGGTGTAGCGCTGCCCGGCGTCGGCAGGGCGGCGCTGTTTTGCTTCATCATGAATAGCAGCTTGCGCAGGTCCATAAAGGGCTGGCGGCTGATTTGATGTATTTTTCTCGGCGGCTTTGCCAAGTGTCGGCTGCTGCCGCTGATTTGCTGTGTTTTTAATAGCTGGCGGCGCTTGACAGACAAGGGCTGGAGCACTATTTTGCTTGTAATCCTGGGGTTGGGCGGGCTGACCGCTGCCCTGGGCCAGTTTCAGCCCGGCCAGCGCCTGAAAGGCACCGCGCGCGAGCGCACCCAGATCGGCCTTCAAGGCACCGAGGTTGCGTCCCTGCCCGAGTTGCCGGCCATGCTCATCGACGACCCGGAAATTCATGAAGAAATGGGGCTGCAGCATATCGACCTTGATGTCGGCGCGCGCCACATCGACCGCCGTGGCCAGGCGCACCAGCTTGAGCACCGCGTCAACCAGCGCGCCACGGCCAAACAAGGCCGGTTCGTTGAGCTGCTCGGCCATTTTCCGGGCCGACTCGGGCAAGGGCACCAGCCGCGAGCGGGGCCGCTGGTGCAGGGTTTTCAGCAGCGCCTGGATTTTGTCCTTCAACATGCCAGGCACCAGCCACTCGCAACGCTCTTCATTGACCTGATTCAGCACAAAAATCGGCACCGTCACGGTCAGGCCATCTTTGGGGTCGCCCGGTTCGTGCAGGTAACTGGCAGCGCAATCGACGCCGCCCAGACGGATGGTTTTGGGGAATGACTGGGTGGTGATGCCGGCGGCCTCGTGGCGCATCAGCTCTTCGCGCGTCAACAGCAGCAGTTTGGGATTGATGCGGGCGGCTTCACGGTACCAGGCCTCAAAGCTGAAACCGCTGCAGACATCGGCGGGCAACTGCTGGTCGTAAAAGGCGTAAATCAACTCGTCATCGACCAGCACATCTTGCCGGCGCGCTTTGTGTTCTAGGTCTTCGACCTGCTTGATCAGCTTCTGGTTGGCGACCAAAAATGGCAGTTTGGTGTCCCACTGGCCGCCAACCAAGGCCTCGCGGATAAAAATTTCACGCGCGCCGACCAGATCAACCCGGCTGTAGTTGACCCGCCTGCCGCTGTAAATCACGATGCCATAGAGCGTGGCGCGCTCCAGCGCATTCACTTCAGCCGCCTTTTTCTCCCAGTGCGGGTCGAGCAACTGTTTTTTCAGCAGGTGCGCGCCAACCTGCTCCAGCCATTGCGGTTCGATGGCGGCAATGCCCCGGCCAAATAGGCGGGTGGTTTCGACCAGTTCGGCAGCAATGATCCAGCGGCCCGGCTTTTTGACCAGATGCGCGCCGGGGTGCGGGTAAAACTTGATGCCGCGCGCGCCCAGGTACTCGCCGCTGGCAGCATCGGTTTCGAGCTTGCAGCCGATATTGCCCAACAGCCCGGCCAGCATCGACAGGTGCAGTTGTTCATAACTGGCAGGCTGGGTGTTGAGCCGCCATTTATGCTCGGCCACCACGGTGTGGAGCTGGCTGTGGATGTCGCGCCACTCGCGCACCCGGCGCATGCTGACAAAGTTTTGCCGCAGCAACTGCTCATATTGGCGGTTGCTGAGCTTGTGAGAATTAATTGGGGTCAGAGTCGAATTATTTTGCTTTTTTTGCCCGGCGACATTTAATCGGGGTCTGACCCCAATTAATTGCGGCTGCGCCACCAGCGCCAGTGCGCCCAGACCTTTGCCCCGCTTCTGCGTTGTAGCTTGCGCCGGGCTTGCGTCAGCACCCGGCGTTGCCGGGTCGAGCTGGGTTGTGGGTGTGCCGCCGCGTGCGCTTGCTAGCCACTTCCATAGCTTCAGATAGCCGGTGAATTCGCTCTTTTCGTCGTCAAACTTGGCGTGCGCCTGATCGGCCTGCTGCTGCGCCTGCATCGGGCGATCGCGCACATCCTGCACGCTCAAGGCGCTGGCAATCACCAGCACTTCATCGAGCGCTTCCCGGCTGCGCGCCTCCAAAATCATGCGGCCGACACGCGGGTCCAGCGGCAGCTTGGCCAGTTCCTGGCCCATGGCCGTCAGTTCATTGGCATCGTCCACCGCACCGAGTTCGCCCAGCAACTGGTAGCCGTCGGCAATGGCGCGACCGGACGGACTCTCGATGAACGGGAAGTCTTCGACCACCCCGAGGCGCAGCGATTTCATGCGCAAAATCACCCCGGCCAGCGATGAACGCAGGATTTCGGGGTCGGTGAAGCGTGGCCGAGCGTCGAAGTCTTTTTCGTCATAGAGCCGGATGCAGATGCCGTTGGCGACCCGGCCACAGCGCCCGGCGCGCTGGTTGGCCGAACTCTGGCTGATGGGTTCTACCAGCAACTGCTCCACCTTGCTTCTGAAACTGTAGCGCTTCATGCGCGCTGTGCCTGCGTCAACGACGTATCGGATGCCTGGCACGGTGAGCGAGGTTTCGGCCACATTGGTGGCCAGCACAATGCGCCGGCCGGCGTGGCTGTCAAAAATCCGGTCCTGCTCGGCCTGGCTCAGGCGGGCAAACAGCGGCAGTACTTCGGCATTGCGAAAGATCGGCTGATGGCTCAGGTGACCGCGCAGATGGTCGGTCGCCTCGCGGATTTCGCGCTCGCCCGGCAAAAACACCAGAATGTCGCCGCTGTTATGCACGTCGCGCCAGAGTTCATCGACCGCATCGGCGATTGCGTTGTTGAGGTCATAGTCGCGCGACTCCTCAAACGGGCGGTAGCGCTGCTCGACCGGGAACATGCGCCCGGACACCATGATGATCGGTGCCGGCCCCTTTATGCTGGCAAAGTGGTCGGCAAAGCGCTGGGCATCAATCGTGGCCGAGGTGACGATCACTTTCAGATCGGGTCGGCGCGGCAGGATTTGCTTCAAATAGCCCAGCAGGAAATCAATGTTCAGGCTGCGCTCGTGGGCCTCGTCGATGATGATGGTGTCGTAGGCTTGCAGCAGCGGGTCGGTCTGGGTTTCGGCCAGCAAGATGCCGTCGGTCATCAGCTTGACCGAGGCATCGCGGCCCAATCTGTCCTGAAAGCGCACCTTGAAGCCGACCACATCGCCAGGTGTCGTTTTCAGTTCCTCGGCAATGCGCTTGGCGACCGAACTGGCGGCAATACGGCGCGGCTGGGTGTGGCCGATGAGCTTGCCGCGCGGTGCCGGCCGGCCATCGGGCAGGGTCTTGGGGTAGTTGCACAAGCCGCGCCCCATCGCCAGGGCAATTTTGGGCAGTTGGGTGGTTTTGCCGGAGCCGGTTTCACCGCAGACGATGATGACCTGGTGCAAGTCCAGCGCCGCCATGATCTCCGCGCGGCGGGCGCTGACCGGCAGGGATTCGGGGAATTCGATATTCAAAGGTACAGACATGGGGCCGCAATTATCGAGTCTGTGTCGGGGAGGGCCTGAAGTTTGGCTTGATTTATTGGTCGAATTGGCATCTAGCCCTTGCGGGATAAGCGTGAGTAGCTATTAAATATAGAGCACTTGGCAAATGCCGCGTGTCGGGTGGTGCGCAGGGGCTGTGGCTGACTGGGGATGGGCTGGGGCGGGAGGCATCCATAGCATCTTCGATAGAATCAGATATCGGGCAAAAGCCATTGCAGCCCGATTTTTTGTTTCTGCGCTACCAATGCGCAGCAGCCAGCAAGCACCGGGACCAATTCAGGCGCTCTTGCTAAAACCGTTAAAAGGCGCTTGGTCATGGAAATTTTTGACTACGACAACATCCTGCTGCTGCCGCGCAAGTGCAGGGTGAACAGCCGTTCGGAATGCGATGCTGGGGTCGAATTCGGCCCACGTCGCTTTCGCATTCCGGTGGTGCCAGCCAACATGAAAACTGTGGTGAGCGAGTCCATTTGCATCTGGCTGGCACAAAATGGCTACTTTTACGTAATGCACCGCTTTGATCTGGACAATGTACGGTTTGTCAAAGGCATGAAATCGCGCGGGTTGTACGCATCGATCTCGCTGGGCGTGAAAAAACCGGATTACGACGCAGTCGATCAGTTGGTGATGCTGGGTCTGGCACCCGAATACATCACCATCGATATTGCCCATGGTCATGCCGACAGTGTGAAGAACATGATTGGCTATCTGCGCGAAAAAATCCCCGCGACCTTCATCATTGCCGGCAATGTGGCCACGCCTGAGGCTGTGATTGACCTGGAGAACTGGGGTGCCGATGCGACCAAAGTGGGCATTGGCCCGGGCAAGGTCTGCATCACCAAGCTCAAAACCGGCTTTGGCACTGGTGGCTGGCAACTGAGCGCGCTGAAATGGTGTGCCCGCGTGGCTACCAAACCCATCATTGCCGACGGCGGCATCCGCGACCATGGCGACATCGCCAAGAGCGTGCGCTTTGGTGCAACCATGGTCATGATCGGTTCACTGTTCGCGGGCCATGAAGAAAGCCCGGGTCAGACGGTGGAAGTGGATGGCAAGCTGTACAAGGAATACTATGGCTCGGCCAGCGACTTCAACAAGGGCGAGTACAAGCACGTCGAGGGCAAGCGCATTCTGGAGCCCATCAAGGGCAAGCTGGCCGGAACGCTGATCGAAATGGAGCAGGACGTACAAAGCTCTATCAGTTATTCAGGCGGCAAAAAGCTGATGGATATCCGCAAGGTGAACTACGTCACGCTAGGCGGAGACAACGCCGGGGAACACCTGCTGATGTAGGACTGCCCGCACAGGTCACGGTAAATTTGTTCTCTCTCAACTGCTCAAGCGACGGCTTGGCGAGTTGTGTTTTTTGTCATACGGGCTGGATTTGAGTAAATTGGCAGCAGACAACAGCAGACAACAGCAGGCGCAACGCCTGCAGGTCTTTCACCGAGGGGGCCACCTTGATCTGGGCGATGGCCGCAGCAGGGTTGCCGCCCTTGATCAGTGCCAGCACCTTGGGTGCCCAAACGCTTTGACGTGCCATGCTGCGCTTTCTGTCGAAAATTGAATATGAAGACGATTTTGGCACATGGCCCTTATGGGATAAGCGCTGACAGCTACTAATAACAGAGCATTCCAGAAGCTGCAAGCTGGCCCGATAGTGGCTCTGCCAGCCTTGCCGGACAATTGGCGCCTCGAAGAATCGCAGAAACCACATGAAAGCAAAATCCCCCAGCGGGGGCCTGGTCTATAGCACCGACAGTGGCCGCATCTGCCCGGTCTGCCGCCAGCCGGTGGCGGCCTGCCAGTGCCGCATGACGCAGCCCAAACCGGCAACCGACGGCATTGTGCGCGTCTCGCGTGAAACCAAAGGCCGTGCCGGCAAGGGCGTGACGCTGGTCAAGGGGCTGGCGCTGGATGCTGCGGCGCTGCTGGCTTTGGGCAAACAGCTCAAGTCCGCGTGCGGGTCGGGCGGCACGGTGAAAGACGGCGTGATCGAAGTGCAAGGCGACCATTGCGAGCGGGTAATCGAACTGCTCAAAACCTGCGGCCAGGTCGTCAAGCGCGCCGGGGGCTGACCATGAACCCCGAGGACTTGCAACTGCTGGTGACCCGCACCATGCCGTTTGGCAAACACCAGAGGCGTTGGCTTTGGCACGGTTGGTTAGACCGATTGCTCTAGGAAAAGTGTCAAATTTAAGGTGCGGTCACTAGCAGGAATCGCGAAAATTTCGTTATCGGCAAATCTTATTCATTTTTTTCAGGAGCAATTCATGTCTGCCAATAACCTCACCACAGTGACCAATGAACTCATCGAGTCTTATGGCAACACTGCCAGGAACATCATCAACGCCTATCGCGTGGGCAACAAGCGGGCCATCGGCTTTTGTGATCGAAGCTGGGCCAGTGCCGTCAAGAAGACCGGCAGCCGCCTGAGTGCCGAAGTGCGCGGCAATGCGCTGGCTGCAGAAAAAAAGGTCACCGGCCTGTATTTTCGTGGCGTCGAGCTGACCACCCATGGCGCCGATGTGGCGGTCAACAAGGCGGTCGAACTGGCTGGCAAGGGGGTCGAGCAAGTCGCCACCAACGCCAGCCGATTTGAGAAAGCCACCGGTGTCAAACTGCACACACTCGCTGTGGCCGCCGTCCCTGCCGCCAAAGTCGTGACCCAGGTGGCCGGCAAGATCGAGGCCCGTTGCGGTGCACTGGCCAACCGGATGGCCGGCAAGCAGGCCCAGGCCAAGGTGGCTGGCGTCAAGCGCATCGCCGCCAGAAAAGTGGTTCGGGCGCGCAAGGCCGGCAAATCAGCCAATCCGGCAGTCGCGGCACCAGCGCCGGCATCGGCTGATCTGCAAAAATAATGACGAAATCGGCCTCTAGCCCAAGCCTGACAAGCGTATCCAGCTATTATTTTTATAAGTATTTTCCAACCTTGGCAAAACGCCTCAGGTTGGAATGCCGTTGCGCTCCAGCAGGTCGCTGACCAGTTCCAGGCGCACCAGCGGGTTGTCGAGTGCCATCAGGCGATGCTTGAGTTCGAGGGCTGCGGGCAGCAATTCGCACCAGCGGTTGGCAACCCAGGCGCAGTCGTTGAGCAGATAGGGTGGCTGCATCGGCATCTGGTCGGCTGTCGTGCCCTGCAGTTCCAGGGTTTTGATGACACGCTCCAGCGTTTTGGCCACCGGCTGCAAGTCGGGCGGAACCGGCACCAACTGGTCATCCGCAATGGCTTGCACATTGGCAATCCAAAGCCCATGTTTGAGCATCTCGTGCCGGGTGACCGTGAAACGCTGCAAACCGGTGCACTGAATCAGCATCAGGCCGGGCTTGGGTCGGCTCAAGCGTGAAATCTGGGCCAGTGTGCCGGTGGCATAAAACAGTTCTTGGGCAAAGTTGTCGCCGCCGGGTGCATCACTGGGCGCCTGGCGCACTTCACTGCCCCGGTTGAGCGTGACAACGCCAAACGGCACCCCGGCCCGATGGCATTTGCCGATCATGTCAAGGTAGCGCACCTCAAAAATTTGCAGCGGCAGGTAGCCACCCGGAAACAGCACGGTACCCAGCGGAAACAGCGGCAGCGATTGGAGCGTGAGTGGGGCAGACATGGGCAAATGGTTTAAATAAAAGCTGAGCATGATCATCCCATGAATTGCATTAACCGTGCGGGCTGGCAAAAGCATCCAGGTGGCGCTTGATGGCATCAAACATTGCCACTGCAGCAGCCACCGCCAGGTCTTGCTCGTCGACCGGACACTGGCTGGCGGCAAATTGCAGAAATTCGTTCCAGCGTTGTTGCGTCAGATCGCCGTAGGCATCAAAAAACGCGGTTGGCAGATTCACCAGCGGCAGTTGGTGCAGGTTGCGGGCGATGAACTGCCCCCCTTGGGTGGCACCTTCGATGGTGTAGAGAATGCCGATCAGGGCGCCGAGGGTGTCGGGTGGCGGCAATGCGCTGGCCAGCCGAACCGGCGCACGCCCGAGTGCCGCCAGGTCCGATTCCAGCGCGGCCAGCTTGCGCCGCGCATGGTAGTCAAACAGCCCGGGCCGATCATCCAGAAACGCCAGAATGGTCGGCTCAGCCTGGCCATGAACACCCTGCAGGGCTTCGAGTGCGCGGCCATACTCGGCCAGCGTCAGGTCCGGCCTGATCAAGGGTGCCAGCAACGGGTGGTGATCAAGATCATGGTGCGCCAGTTTGGTCGCTTGCCGAAGCCGCTGATGGAGTGGGGTGTTGATGTGGCTCATGTTGCTGGCGTGGGTGTGACGATGGGTTGCTGGCGGA
>CAIQOO010000122.1 GCA_903873485.1 uncultured beta proteobacterium
ACAAATTGGCAAAATTCGAGGTATTAAGCTGGAAAGAGGAAATTCTGTCGATTGGAAGGTGGATGCACCAAGAAAACTATTTTTTCTTGAAATTTAAGCATAGCTATTTTTCAAAAAACAGGGGTTTTCGGTCAGGCACTAGCTGAGCAAATCCGGCCTGGCACCTGAAAGTTTCTTCACCGCTTGACTGTAGCTGGCATCGTCGCCAGATACAAAGCTGGCCTCTGCAACCACCGAGCCGCCCATTGCAGCAAAACCCTTGCCAAAATTATTCACCCAGTCCACGGTGTAGGCCCGGTTGCTCAAGTCATACACGATTGCCACCCGTCGTGCCCCGCGGGCGTACTCGTAGGTCGCACTCAGGGTGGCACTTTGGGACACTGACGGCGACACGGCAAACAGCATGTCGTCCTTGGCAAGCAGTGTGGTGGCGGAAATCGTCGGACTGACGACGACGATTTCGGCCTGAGTGGCGATGGGCAGCATGGCTTCGCCCATGGCACTGGTCATGGGTCCGATGATGGCGGCCACTTTGGCCGCGAGCATTTTTTTGGTGGCCGCAACGGCACGCTCGGCATTTTGTTCATCGTCACCAATCATCAGCTCAATCAAGTGGCCATTGATGCCGCCCACCGCATTGGCGTCCTCAACCGCAAGCAGTGTGCCGTTTCTCCCGGCTTCTCCAAAGTCGGAGACCCGACCCGACAAGCCGCCTAAAAAACCGAGTTTTACCGGCGCCGACGGCGAGCAGGCGCACAGCATCCACAGCATCAGTGCGCCACATACCTTCATTGCGAAATTCGTAAAGATCACCTTGGTCAAAGCCCCGCTTGTTAGTTCGATTGTGTTGATCGTCAACAACAATCAGGACGATAAGTCATTCATGTTTCAGGAATATGAAATTTCTCTGCCCCAATTCGGCGGGCCATAATCTGTCTTGCAGCCTGTGGAGTCTGCCCATGCGCTAAAAATGACCAACAAGACTTGAAGACATGCCCGCCAACGCATTCCACAACATCACCCAGATCGAGACCAGCCTGTGGGAAGCCGCCGACCAGCTCCGCGCTGCACCCAGTCGGGCAAGCTGGCCCGCAACATGCGGCTGGCACTGCCCAATGCGGCCTTTATCGGCTTCACCGGCACGCCGCTGTTCAAGCACGACCAGCTCACCAGGCGCATTTTTGGCGACTATGTGTCACGCTATGACTTCAAGCGCAGCGAAGAAGACGGTGCCACTGTCAGGCTGGTCTATGAAAACCGGGGTGAAAAGCTGGGTCTGGCCAAGTTGGACCTGCACGACCGCATCGCCGCTGCCGTGGATGCTGCCGACCTGGACCTGGACCCGGACCAGACTGCCTTGCTGGAAAAGCTGCTGGGCCGTGACTATGAAGTCATCACCGCCGACGAGCGCCTGGAGCGCCTGGAGCGCATCGCCACCGATTTCATAGACCATTTCAAGCACTGGGGCTTTGACATCATCGCCCCCCGCTCGGTGATGAAGCTGGGTTTTGAAACCGCCGATGGCCAGCGCGTGGATGTGGAAACCGCGTTCAAGAACCCCCGGCACCCGTTTCGCATTGCGGTGGTGTGCGCCATGTGGCTCACCGGGTTTGACGTGGAATGCCTGGCCACCCTGTACATCGACAAGCCGATGCGGGCGCACACGCTGATGCAGGCCATCGCCCGCGCCAACCGGGTCTTTCCCGGCAAAGACTTTGGCTTGATCGTGGACTACAACGGCATGCTCAAGAGCCTGCGTCAAGCGCTGGCGCAGTACGCCCTGGGTGATGATGGCGGCGAGGCCGAGATTGTGGCCCCGATTGAAGAACGCGTGGCGGCACTTGCCGATGCGATAGCCGTCACCGAAGCGCATCTGCTTGAATTGGGATTTGCTGCCAGCAGTTTGCAAGGCAGCAAGGGTTTCACCCGCATTGAGCTATTGGCCGATGCCGTGGAAGCTGTGGTCACATCCTGGACCAAGGTCTATCAACCGCTGCCCGAGCCACCCTACACGCCAGACGACAAAGCCCAGGTGGCGCAGTTGGTGTATCGGCATATCTGGCAGCAGAGTGTGCGGGATCAGTTGCCAGGCGGGCGTTGGGGCCTCGGCGCTGACGGTGGTCCATCAGCCTGACCCAGGAAGTTCAGAGGGGGGTGCAGGCCAATCCGCTAAACTCGCGGCTCCAAATGCTCTGCTTGCAGCGGCAACTCTTCTTTCTTTTGCCGCTTTTCCCTTCACCGGCCTGACCCATGAAAGACGCTCCATGCTTCATATCCGTGACCCCCTTGCTGCTGCCCTGTGTGCGTTATGCCTGGCGACGACGATGACCGGCGCACTACCCGTGCGCCGGCTTTTTGCCATTTTTGCCTTGCTGGCTGGCACTGCCTTTGCCGTACCCGCCCAAGCCAGCCAGGCGATTGACCGATTTGTGCATTCTGTGCCGGCTGCAGCGGCAGCGCCAGTGCGGACCGAGTCGGACGGCACCCCAGAGTTGCCAATTGCGCGCGAGTTGCCAGCCCCGGCAGTTGCCCGGATCGCAAAAATGATGTCGGTGGAAGTCTTGCAGACGGTGGCATCTTCTGCCATTTCTTCGGCATCTTCGACCGCGATGTCTGCCGCCGACTCGGTAGCGGGCACAGTCGGCGCAGTCCAGTCGGCGGCAATGTCGGCGGCCAGCTCGGTGGCCAGCACCGCTGGCGAGGTTCAATCGGTGGCAAGGTCTGCCGCAGATTCGGTAGTCAGCCGGGCAGGCGAAGTTCAGCGTGGCATTGCGTCGTGGTACCACGACAGATTTCATGATCGCCGCACCGCCAGCGGTGAACGCTACAACATGAATGCGCTGACCGCCGCCCACCCAAGCCTGCCATTTGGCACGCGCCTGTGCGCGCATTCCCCGGCCACCGGCAAATCGGCTGTAGTCCGCATCAATGACCGTGGCCCTTTCCACGGCGGTCGGATCATTGATTTAAGCAAGGCAGCCGCCAAAGCGCTGGGCATCTTCGCCACGAAACCCGATGTGATCGCACTGTTTGACGACCGCGACGAGCGTTGCGATGCCTCTGCCGATACACCGTAGTCACCCGGTAATTTCGCCGTCATTCCCGCAAATGTCAGAGTCTGTGTCTTGATGCGGTGGGTGTCAGATTCCCGCCTGCTCGGCAGTGGCGGCAGGCAGGAGCCAGGCCGTCGCCGACCCAACGCCATGTTTTTCGGGCTTGATGACCAGGTTGGCCCGATGGCACTGACTTGGAACGTGGCTTGAGTTGCCTTATGTCAGGTTTTTTCTGACAAGACATCCGCTCTTGCCTGACATGTCGATTAGCCACTTGCTGATTCAAGTTTTTGTGCCGGCGATTCAGAATGGACTCCATCGCAAACCAAACGGTTTCGCCCAACCCAGGAGCCCACCATGAACGACGAGCAACTTTCCAACGACATCCGCGATGCCAATCTGACCTATTTGATGTTGGCGCAAAACGTGATTCGCAAGGACAAGGCCGAAGCGCTGTTCCGTCTGGGCATCTCGGAAGAATCGGCTGACATGATTGCCATGCTGTCACCTGCGCAGATTTTGAAGATCGCCACCAGCCCCATGCTGCTGTGCCGCTTTCGGGTCGATGACGAGTTGGTTTGGGGCCTGCTGACCAACCACACCGCAGCCAAAGTCGATAACGATGCCACCACCAAACTGCACGCCAGCATCTTGATGGCCGGTCGTTTTGCCGAAGCCCTGTAAGGAGTCTGATCATGGCTACCGTATCGACAAGAAGCGTTTTGAATGACTCCCGGCAGGTTGAGCGCGCTGTCGCGCTGATTCAGTTAGGTGCCCGCTTGCAGGTGCTGGAAAGCGAAACCAGTTTGTCTTATGAGCGTCTGCTGCGTCTGTACAAGGAGGTGGCGGGACGCTCGCCCTCCAAAGGCCAGTTGCCGTTTTCCACCGACTGGTTTTTGACCTGGCAACCCAATATTCATGCTTCGCTGTTTTTGAACATCTATGAATACCTCAACAAGGTCAGCGCCCTGGACGACATTGATGCCATCATGAAAGCCTACAAGCTGTACTGCGAACAGATCGGCACCTGCGGCGTCGAGCCGCTGCTGACCATCACCCGCGCCTGGCGGCTGGTGAAGTTTGTTGACAACAACATGCTGGCCATGACGAAATGCAGCAAGTGCGGCGGCCATTTTGTCAGCGAACCGTATGAGAATGCCCGCCATTTTGAATGTGGCCTATGCACGCCACCGGCGCGGGCCGGCAAGGGTAGTGGCTCTGGCGGCATCCTGCTGCACTGAACGATTGCTATATTATAAGTAGCTAGAAGCGCTTTACTGATAAGGGCTGGATGCCAATTTTGCCATTGACTCAGGAGTGGAGCCGCTGGAAGATATGATAGAGACAAGTCCATCTGGCTTGGACTGTTCAACTTCTGAAGCTCGCGCTTCTGCTCAAACAATTCGTTTATGTTCATCATTGTCGGCTGGGTGATCGTCATGGTGTGCGTCTTTGGCGTGTACATCTTTCACGGGGGCAACATCATGGTGGTGCTCAAGGCATTGCCGTTCGAGATCATCACTATTGGCGGCGCCACCTTGGGCGCGTTTGTCGCCAACAACCAGATGAAGGTAATCAAGTCCAGCTTGAAGGGCCTGGGCACATGCTTCAAGGGCAGCAAATACACCAAGGCGCGCTACATGGACTTGCTGGCGCTGATGTACGACATTTTGCAAAAGGCCCGCAAAGAAGGCTTGATGGCGATTGAAAAGGATGTTGAAGAACCGCACTCTTCCGAGATTTTCAAAAAACACGGGGAGGTCGGTCACGACCACCATGTGGTCGAATTCATCACTGATTATTTGCGCATGATGGTTTCGGGCAACCTCAACGCCCACGAAATTGAATCGCTGATGGACAGCGAGATCGACACCCACCATGCCGAAGAGCATGCAGCCGTTGCAGCCTTGCAACGCATCGCCGGTGGTTTGCCGGCGTTTGGCATTGTGGCTGCCGTGCTCGGGGTGGTGAACACCATGGGTTCGGTCGGGCAGCCGCCAGCCGTGCTGGGCGGCATGATTGCCTCGGCGCTGGTGGGCACGTTCCTGGGCATTTTGCTGGCTTATGCCTTTGCCGAGCCGCTGGCCGGCCTGCTGGAGCAAAAAGTGGAAGAGGCGGGCAAAGAGTTTCAATGCATCAAGACCACGTTGCTGGCCAGCATGCAAGGCTACAACCCGGCTACCGCCATTGAGTTTGGCAGAAAAGTCCTGTACTCCACCGAGCGTCCGACGTTTGGCGAACTGGAAGCGTTTGTCAAAAAGAAATAACCAAAATCAAACCAACGCATGGCAACCGAAGCCAAAAAACTCCAGCCCATCATCATCAAGCGGGTGAAAAAGGGCGGGCACTCCGCCCACGGCGGTGCCTGGAAGATCGCCTATGCCGACTTTGTGACCGCCATGATGGCGTTTTTTTTGCTGATGTGGCTGCTCGGTAGCACCTCCGAGGGGGACAAAAAAGGTTTATCGGATTATTTTCAGTCACCACTCAAGGTGGCGATGCAGGGCGGCAGCGGCGCCGGGGCCAGCCAAAGCGTGATCAATGCCGGCGGCAACGATCTGACACAGTCGGCGGGTCAGGCCAGGCGCGGCGATGCCGCCGACCACAAGGCCAAGCGCATGTCGGGTGATTTGGCGAAAGCCGCCCAAGCCAAAAAAGATGCCCAAAAGCTGGCTGAATTGAGCGCCAAGATCAGCGCCCTGATTTCCCAGAATCCGAAATTGGCCGAGTTCAGCGAGCAAATCAAGCTGAGCATCACGGCCGATGGCTTGCAGATCCAGATTGTCGATGATCAAAAGCGCCCCATGTTTGACAGCGGCAGTCCGTCTGTCAAGCCCTACATGCGCGAGATTTTGCATGAAATCGGCGCTGCATTGATCGACATTGAAAACAAGATCAGTGTCGATGGTCATACCGATCAAACGCCCTATGGCAGTGGTGCGCGGGGCTACAGCAATTGGGAGCTATCGGCGGACCGGGCCAATGCCAGTCGCCGTGAGTTGGTGGCAGCCGGCATGCCGGATGACAAAATTGCCCGGGTCATGGGGCTGGCGTCGAGCATTTTGCTCGACGAAGAAAATCCGCGCAGTCCGGCAAACCGTAGAATCAGCATCACCGTGATGACCCGTGAAGCAGAGGAACGTTTGCTGGGTGCCAGAAAGGCCGACATCATCACAGAACAAAATGCCGCAGCCGCCACGCCGGCACCTGCGGCCCAACAGTAAGGTAACCCGTCATCATGATTTGGAATCAACTTATGCAAGTTTCAACCAGCGCCCTGGAGAGCCTGTCCCATGGCCAATGATCTCAAATTTTTGGTAGTCGATGATTTTTCCACCATGCGCCGCATTGTGCGCAATCTGCTCAAGGAAAGCGGCTACGCCGAGGCCGACGAAGCCGAAGACGGCGTGGTGGCCTTGCACAAATTGCGTAACGGCAACTTCGACTTTGTGGTCAGCGACATCAACATGCCCAACATGAACGGGTTTCAGTTGCTCCAGGAGATTAAAAAGGACGATAAGCTCAAGCACATTCCGGTGCTGATGGTCACCGCCGAGGCGCGCAAGGAAGATATCGTGATGGCCGCCCAGCAAGGTGCAGCCGGTTACATCGTCAAGCCGTTTACCAAGGCCACACTTGAAGACAAGGTGAACCTGATTCTCAAAAAAATGGGGCTTAAATGAGCACGG
The DNA here is from genome assembly GCA_903873485.1 of uncultured beta proteobacterium. Classification (GTDB taxonomy): domain Bacteria; phylum Pseudomonadota; class Gammaproteobacteria; order Burkholderiales; family Burkholderiaceae_C; genus Rhodoferax. The sequence goes on from CAIQOO010000122.1 coordinate 6,743, forward strand.
TCATTGGCGACCAATCGAGAGCCGCGACCCTCGCCGAGGTGTCGCAAGATGTACACCAGCGCATTGGCCTGCTCACGCGGCAACTGCATGATGCGCTGCAGGGCCTGGGCCTGACCGACAAGGTCAAGGCGCTGGCGGGCGAAATTCCTGATGCCAAAAGTCGGCTGACCTACATTGCCCGCCTGACCGGTGAGGCGGCCGAGAAGGTTCTCAACAATGTGGACCAGGCCAAAGCCCACCATGACCACATTGCCGCCGAAACCCGGCGCATTGGCAGCCTGATTGTCAAGGACCCGGTGGCCGCAGTGGCCAAAGGCCATGTGATGAACTTCATCACCGACGTGGAAGATGCCACCCGGCACATTGACGGCAACCTGACCAACATCATGATGGCGCAGGACTTTCATGACCTGACCGGCCAGGTGATTGCCAAGGTGGTGACGCTGGCCGCCAGTATTGAAGAGCAGTTGGTGGAGTTGTTGATTGTGACGGCGCCGGTTGATGCTCCGGCCAAGCCTGTTGTCGAGATGCCGGTGGCAACTTTCATCATGCACGACCAACCGGTGCTCGAAGGTCCGGTGGTCAATCCTGAAGGCAACCCGGATGTGGTCAAGGGCCAGTCCGAGGTAGATGACTTGCTGGCCAGCCTGGGTTTTTGACACCCGCTGATTGATCAAGCCGGGGAAAACCCGGCTTATCACGCTTTAGTTCCGGCGTTGTCTGAAGACAATGGGGAGAACCAAGGTATCTTACCCACATGGAATCCAGCAGCCAAGATCGCAATTTACCCGCCTCTGAGCGCAAGCTGCAAAAAGCGCGGGACGACGGACAGACGGTGCGCTCCCGGGATCTGTCGCACCTGGCCGTTTTGGGGGGTGGTTCGCTGGCCCTGATAGGGCTCACCCCCTTGATGTTTGAACATCTTCAGCGCCAGTTCAGCCTGCAACTGCTGTTCGACGCACAAACAGTCAATGATCCGGCCATCATGTTGACCCGGCTGGCCAGCATGACGGCGGTTGGGCTGGCGGCTTGCGCCGTATTTGCTGCCATTGTCAGCACCATTGCCGTGATCAGCACGGTGGCGGTAGGGGGCTGGGTGCAAAGCCTGAAGCCGATCATGCCGGACTTTAGCCGGGTCAACCCCATGAGCGGTTTTGGCAATATGTTCACCAAAGACAAGTTCACCGAAGTTCTCAAGATGTCGTTTATCGCCGGCATGTTGCTTGTCGTTGGTTTTACCTATCTGTCTTCCAGCCTGGAAACCTTGCGCTCACTGGTGCTGCAGCCGTCAAGCAGTTCGATTGTTTTCCTGTCTGACTGGCTGACCCACGGCATGGGCCTGATGCTGCTGGTGGTGTTGATTGTGGCCATGGTCGATGTACCCTTGCAGGGCTTTTTGCACAAGTCGCGCATGAAAATGTCGCACCAGGAGATGAAGCAAGAGGGCAAGGAGTCGGACGGCAACCCCCAGATGAAAGGCTATATCCGGCAACGCCAGCGTGACATGGCACAGGGCAACAGCATCTCGGCCGTGCCAAAAGCCGATTTTGTGCTGATGAATCCAACCCACTTTGCGGTTGCCATTCAGTATGATGACAAAACCATGGACGCGCCGCGCGTGATCGCCAAAGGTGCCGACTTGCTGGCTTTCAAAATCAGGGACATCGCCACCGAACATGCGATTTTGGTGTTGCAGTCCCCGACACTGGCGCGTGCCCTGTATGCCAATGCCGAGATTGACCAGGATATTCCGGCTAGCCTCTACACCGCCGTGGCACAGGTGCTGGCCTACATCTACCGGCTCAAAGCCGCCATGCGCGGTGACGGCCCGATGCCTGGTGAGGTGCCGGTGCCGTTTGTGCCACCCGAACTCGATCCCCAGTCCAAGGTCATTGCGGCCACTGAAACACCATGAATCCGACACTGAGCGCTCTCAAGCAGTGGTTTGGCAACAATACTGCGCTGATGCAGGGTGCCGCCGCCCCGATGCTGGTGGTGGCCATTTTGTCGATGATGGTGCTGCCGCTGCCACCCTGGATGCTCGACACTTTTTTCACCTTCAACATCTCGGTGTCGCTGATGGTGATGATGGTGGCGGCCTACATGATCAGGCCGCTTGACTTTGCCGCCTTTCCGGCGGTATTGCTGCTCACCACCTTGATGCGGCTGTCACTCAACGTGGCCTCTACCCGGGTGGTGTTGCTGGAGGGGCACACCGGGCCTGGGGCGGCGGGCGCAGTGATTGAAGCGTTTGGGCATTTTTTGATTGGCGGCAATTTTGCGGTGGGCCTGATTGTGTTTTCAATTTTGGTGGTGATCAATTTTGTGGTGATCACCAAAGGTGCCGAGCGTATTGCCGAAGTCTCGGCCCGTTTTGCCCTCGATGCCATGCCGGGCAAGCAGATGGCGGTGGATGCCGACCTGAATGCCGGCCTGATTGACGAGAAGGAAGCCAAACGCCGGCGCGCCGAAGTGTCCGAAGAAGCCGATTTTTTTGGCTCCATGGACGGCGCTTCCAAGTTTGTCCGAGGCGACGCGGTGGCCGGCATCTTGATCTTGCTGATCAACATATTTGGCGGATTTGCGGTCGGCGTGCTGCAGCATGACCTGAGTGCTTCACAAGCCGCCGATACCTACATTTTGCTGGCGGTAGGCGACGCGCTGGTGGCGCAGATACCGGGCTTGCTGATCTCGGTGGCCGCCGCCATGGTGGTGTCGCGGGTTGGCAAAGACCAGGATCTGAGCAAACAGATCGTCACACAGATGTTCATTTCACCCAAAGTGCTGGGCATCACCGCCACCATCATGGGCGTTCTTGGCATCATTCCCGGCATGCCACACACGGTGTTTTTGGGCGTAGCCGCGCTATTGGGTTATGGCGCCTGGATGCTGTCGCATCAGCCCGCGCCGGTTGTCGAAGCCCCGGTCACGCAAGCCCCCGCCTCCGACAGCGAAGCGAGCTGGGACGACTTGCAGCCGGTCGATCAACTCGGCCTGGAACTGGGCTATCGGCTGATTGCGCTGGTGGACAAAAACCGCCAGGGCGACCTGCTGACCCGCATCAAGGGCGTGCGGCGCAAATTTGCCCAGGAGGTCGGCTTTTTGCCGCCGCCAGTGCATGTGCGTGACAACCTTGAGCTCAAGCCCAGTGGCTACCGCATCACGCTGCGCGGTGTCATCGTCGGTGAGGGCGAGGCATTTCCGGGCATGTTTCTGGCCATCAACCCCGGCGGCATCAGCACACCGCTGATTGGCACCGCCACCACCGACCCGGCATTCGGGCTGCCGGCGCACTGGATTGACAATCAGCAAAAAGAAGCCGCACAAATGGCGGGCTTTACCGTGGTTGATTCCGAGACTGTCATGGCCACGCATTTGTCACACTTGATGCAAGTGCAGGCCGCCAGATTGCTGAGCCGCACCGAAACCCAGCAACTGGTAGAACACGTGAGCAAACAGGCCCCGAAACTGATCGAAGAAGTGGTTCCAAAAATGGTTCCCATAGCCGTGTTCCAAAAAGTGCTGCAACTGTTGCTGGAGGAGTCGGTTCACATCCGCGATATTCGCACCATCATCGAGTCGCTGGCCGAGCATGCAGGCAGCGTGTCGGATCCGGCTGAACTGGCGCGGCGCGTGCGGATTGCCCTGTCGCCGGCCATCGTCCAGCAAATTTATGGCCCCACCAATGAACTCAATGTGATCGCCATCGACCCTTCGCTGGAACGTTTGCTGGTGCAGGCGCTGGGCAACCCGAATGGACAGGGCGCGGCACTGGACCCGGGCGTGGCGGAAATACTCACACAAAAGGCGGCTGAAATGGCCCTGAAACAAGAAGAGATCGGCATACCCGCCTGTCTGCTGGTGCCAGACCAGATTCGCAGTGCCATTTCTCGCCTGGTGCGGCGGGTGGCGCCCAGGCTGCAGGTGCTGGCGCACAGCGAAATACCTGACTCTCACACCATTCGCATTGGTCCCATTCTGAAAGGTGCAGCATGAACATCCAGCGCTTTACCGCCCCGACAGCCCGCGAGGCATTGTCCAAGGCCAGAATGGCGTTTGGCGAAGGCACCTTGATCTTGTCCAACCGTCCGACCGAATCCGGCGTGGAGGTGGTCGCCACCGGCGAAGAGACATTGGCGGCACTCGACCGCAATGAGTTGGCGCGCCAAGGCCAGCGCCAGCCAGCCGCACCGGCCATGACCCGCGCGGTGGTCAACCCGGACAGTCAGGTGGTTGACGATGCCACCCAGTTGGCCATGAGCACGCTGTCGTTTCAGGACTATGTGCGCGAACGTATGCTGCGTCGTCGTCACGAAGCCATGTCGGGTCAAACCCCGAGCAGCGAGCTGCTGCAGCCGAGCGTGGCGCGGGCACCGGTTGCACGTGCCGAGCGGCCCAGTCCACCACCTGCACCACCCGCACCGGTCAGGCTGGCAGTGCCGGCCAGCATCACCACCGCCCCGGCTCGCCCACCGCCGCGCGCGCCGCTGGCTGCGGCACCGGTTGCATCGCAAAGCATTGTGGATGAACTGCAAGCCATGAAAGCCTTGATTGAAGAGCGCTTCAACACCCTGACCTGGCTGGGTCAGGCGCGGCAAGATCCGATCCAGTCCAACCTGATGCTCAAGCTGATCCGCGCTGGCTACTCGCCGACCCTGGCCCGGACCATTCTGGAACGGATGCCCGAAGAACTGGCTGCAGCAGAGGCCATCCACTGGGTGATGGAGGTGCTGACCCGCAACCTGCGCACCGATGCCAACGCCCTGGCGATTCATGAAGAAGGCGGCACTTTTGCGCTGATCGGGGCCACTGGTGTCGGCAAGACCACCACCGCCGCCAAGCTGGCCGGGCTGTGCGCGCGCACCCACGGCGCCAACAGTGTCGGCCTGATCACCCTCGACACCTACCGGGTCGGGGCGCATGAACAATTACGTTCTTACGGGCGCATGCTCGGTGTGGTGGCACATCTGGCACATGATCGCGCTGCCTTGCAAGACCTGCTGGGTCTGCTGGCCAACAAAAAAATGGTGCTGATCGACACCACCGGCATTGCACCAAGTGACCCGCGCAAGCGCGACATGCTTGATGTGCTGGATATTCCCGGCGTCAACCGCCTGCTGGTACTCAATGCCGGCGGCCATGGTGACACGCTCGATGACGTGATTGCCTCGTTCAAGTCAGGCGGCATTCAGCAAAGCATTCTGTCGAAGATTGATGAAGCGGCCAAGATTGGTCCGGCGCTGGACGCGATCATTCGGCACCAATTGCAGTTGCGGGGCGTCACCATGGGCCAAAAAGTGCCGGAAGACTGGGAGCGCGCCGAGGCCAGCAAACTGGTGGCGATGTCGATGCGGTCACCGGTGAAATCAGCTTTTGATCCAAGAGCCACCGATCTGGGCTTCTTTTTTGCCCAGTCCGCGCCACTGCAGGCAGGGCAGTTGAATGCTTGAAACATGCGTCAACCAAGCGGCAGGCCTGCAGGCGATGGCGCCGCAGGTGGCGCCGCGCCTGGTGGGCGTTACCAGCCACGGCCAGCAGCATGGTGAACTGCCGCTGCTGTGGGGCTTGTGCAGCGCCTGGGTTGAACTCGGCCTGTCGGTGCTGGTGCTTGATGGGCACACCCACGAATCAAGCCAGAACCCGGGCCTGGCACAGTGGCTCGATGATCCGCTGAGCCGCTTCAATGAGGCGGAAGATGCGGTGTCATGGTCGGTGCTGCCGGCCGCAACCGGGTTGGATCGCCTGACGCAGCAGGTGTTTGCTTCGGCCAGACTCGGCGAGCTGTTTCAGAACTACGCAGTGGTGCTGATTTATGCCAACGCCGACACCATGACCAAGCTGCTCAAGGGCAGTGGCCTGGCGCCCTTGCTGATTGTGTCGCCACTGAAGGCCTCCTCGCTTTCGGCCTACCGGGCGCTAAAACAATTGCTGCTTGATGCCCGGTTGTGCCCAACTGTTGCTAACATCGCCTTGTCTCCAGTTGCCAACGCGACAATGCCCAACACTTCCACTGCCCACCACCTGCAACACTGTGCAATGACCTTTCTGGGCTATGCCATCAGACCCATCACCATCGTCGCCTCAGCACGTGCTGACAGTTCGCGCAACGGCATCAACCGGCTGGCGCTGGAGTTGCTGGAAAACGCCGTGCTTCTTGAGCGCCACCCGGTTGCGAGGATGCATTGATGTACACCGCGCGCGGCCAGCTTGACCGCAATGCCCTGATTCGCCAGTACCAGCCACTGGTGCGCAAACTGGCGCACCACATGATGGCCAGATTGCCGGCCAATGTACAAGTAGATGACCTGATTCAGGTCGGCCTGATTGGCCTGTCGGAAGCGCTGTCGCGGTTTGAGGCGACCCAGGGCGTGCAGTTTGAAACCTTTGCCACCCAGCGCATCCGGGGTGCCATGCTCGACGAATTGCGCGAAAACGACTGGGTTTCGCGCAGCACCCGCAAAAGCCAAAAAGAGATTGAAGAGTCGCTGCGGCGGCTTGAGCACCGGCTTGGGCGTAGCCCGCTTGAGAGTGAAATCGCGGCTGACCTGGGCATCAGTCTGTCGGACTACCAGAGCCTGCTGACCAAGGTGCGTGGCACGCAACTGGTCTATCTGGAAGACCTGAACCACGGTTCGGAAGACGAAGACAGCTTTCTGGACCGGCACATGGGTGACCCGGATGCCGACCCGATCAATGTGTTGCGTGATCAGCGCCTGCGCACCGCGCTGGTGGCTGCCATCAAGAACCTGCCCGAGCGCGAGCAGTTCATCATGAGCATGTATTACGAACAGGACATGAACCTGAAGGAAATCGCGGCGGTGCTGGATGTGACCGAGTCACGGGTTTGCCAGTTGCACAGCCAGTCGATCGCCCGCCTGCGGGCCAAAATGCGCAGCCATTGAGGCCCGGCAGTGGCACCGGTGCGCCAGGTTTGCTGCCGCTTCAGTGCCGCCGCAATTTGAGCAAATCGACCGACAGCGCCGTGCCGCACAAAATGATGGCACCACACAGCAGCATCCAGGCGGTCACCGATTCGCCCAGAAAAATGGTGCCGTAGATCACCGCAAACACCGGAATCAGAAAGGTCACAGTGAGCGACCCGGCGGCACCAACTTTTTCAATCAGCCTGAAATACAGCACATAAGCGATGCCAGTACACAAGATGCCGACGGCCAGCAAGGCCAGCCAGGCCTGTGCGCTGGGGTTTTGCGCAGGCCAAAGCCAAAGCGTTGGCAAACACAGCCCGACCGTTGCACCGATCTGGCTGCCGGTGGCAATCACCAGCGAGGGCACACCGCTGAGGTAACGCCGGGTAAAACTGGCCGAAATGCCGTAGCACAGGCTGGCCAGCAGGCAGGCCAGCACCGCCCAGCCGCTTGCCAGGCCGGAGGCATCGGGCTTGAAACTGGCTTTGCCCCAGGCCAGCATGGCAACCCCGACAAAACCGATCAGCAGGCCGATGATTTTCAGGCCATGTGGTCGGTCTTTTAGCCAGACCCAGGCCACCAGTGCGCCAAACAGCGGTACGGTGGCATTGAGCAGGGATGACAGCCCGGTGCTGATGGACAGCAGGGCAAATGAAATCGAGGCAAAAGGAATGCCCGAATTCAACATGCCCAGCAGCAGCAGTTTTTTTCGGTGTCGCAGCAGTTCGGACCACAAGCCGCGCAGCACCAGCAAGGGCAGCAAAAACACCGAGGCCACCGCAACCCGGACACCGGCGGTCGGCAGGGCACCAAATTCTGCGGCACCGAGCCGCATGAACAAAAACGACGCGCCCCAAATGGCTGCAAGCAAAATAAATTCAGCCAGCCAGGGCTTATGCGGCAGTACCTGCTTCAAAGCGCGCCTTCAAGTTGCAACAGGGCGATTTTTCGCGGCAATCCGCCAGCATAGCCGGTCAGGCTGCCGTCGGCACCGATGACACGGTGGCAGGGCACGATGATACTGATGGGGTTGCGACCAATGGCCGCAGCCACGGCCCGCACCGCCCGGGGTTTGCCCAGTTGTACACTGACAAAGCCATAGCTGCAGGTGCGGCCAAATTCAATCCCCAGCAGCGCCTGCCAGACGGCGTTTTGAAAGCTGGTGCCGGTGTCAAGCCTGAGCGGCAGTTCAAAACGAGTGCGTTGGCCGGCGAAATACTCGTTTAACTCGGCGGCGGCCTGCTGCAAGATCGGGTGATCTGCTTGCGCCGGGATGGTGCCAAGGTCAGGCCGGTGTGCTGCATTGGCGAACCAGGCACCCAGCAGGTGGCGATCGGTGGCCGCCAGCGTCATCGGCCCCAGTGGGCTGTGGTAAGCGGCTTGCCTGGCTTGTTCCGGAAATTTCATGACATTTTGCCTTTCCGCCCTTATAGGGCATGCGCTGATAGCTATCAATATTAAAGTAAGTTAGCGCTGCTCGGCAATCCTTGGCGCGACCGCCAGGCTGGCCCAGGCGCGGATCACCGCATAACTGCGCCAAGGTTGCCAGGCCTTTGCTGCCGCCAGTGCGGCCTTGGCCGGCTGTGGCTGGTTTCGGACTGCCAGCGCTTTTTGCAAGGCCACATCACCACTCGGAAAGGCATCTGGCCAGGCCAGTGCCCGCATGGCGATGTACTGTGCGGTCCAGTCACCAATGCCGGGCAAGGCCAACAAGGCGGCCAGGGTTTGGGCCAGATCAGCGCCCGGACTGAGTTGCAGGCTCTGGCAGTTGACTGCCTGGGCCAGCGCGGCCATCGCCTTTTGCCGTTGTTTGACGAGCCCTAACTGGCCCAGCACATCGCCACGGACCCCAGCGAGCAGTGGCGCGCCAGGAAACAAGCGGTTCAGCCCGGCGACGGGTGTGTCGATTGGCTCGCCCAACTGGTCGAGCAGCCGCTGCCCCAGCGTGCGCGCTGCGGCCAGCGAAATCTGCTGCCCCAGCACGGCGCGCACCGCCAGCGCAAAGCCGTCGAGCGCGCCGGGCAGACGCAAGCCGTCGCCCTGCGGAAAAGAGACATGCAGCAGGCTGTTGATGGCCTGCGGGTCGGCATCGAGGTCCAGCAGCCTGCGTACCCTGGCCATCACGGCCGGCAGCACCTCGACCAGCGACTCGCTGACCGTCAGTTGCACGCGGCAGCGCGACTCGTCAAAGCGGGCCAGCAGCCAGCCGCAAAAGACCTGCTGCCCCTGCGACAGGCGCAGCGTGCTGGCAAAACTTTTGCACTGCAGGGCCAGCGTCACGACCTCGCTGCCGACGAGCGCGCGTTGGGCAAAAAATTGCAGCATGGCCGCCACGTCATAAGGCGGCCGATAGGCCAATGCGACCTCAATCCCGGCCTGAGTGGCGCTGCCATGGGTGGCGCCTGGCCGGGACTGGCGCAGTTGTGTCGGGTTGAGCTGGTAGTGTTTGGCAAACACCGCATGAAAGCGGCGCAGGCTGGCAAAACCACTCATCTGTGCTACCTGCGCCACGCTCAGGCGGGTGTCGGTCAGCAACTGTTTGGCCGACAGCAGGCGATTGGTTTGCAGGTAGCACAGCGGTGACACGCCAAACTGGGCCGAAAAAATGCGGCGCAAATGCCGGTCGCTGATGCCCAGGCGCAGTGCCACTGCCGCCACACTGGCGCTGCCAGTGCCGGGCTGCCAATGCTCCATCAACTGGGCCGCCTGGTGCGCCAGGATGCCCGAGGCATCCTGCATCGACCACACGGCAAGTGCTGCGGCGCTGCCAAACCGGCCCGGCGCCAGTTCTGGCCGACAGCGCAGGCAGGGACGAAACCCGGCTTGCTCGGCCTGCGCGGCTTGCTTGAAGAAGCGGCAGTTCTCCCGCTTTGGGGTACGCACCCGGCAGACCGGGCGGCAATAAATGCCGGTGGAGGTGACACCGGTGAAAAAATGGCCGTCAAAACGCGGGTCTCGCGCTTTCAGGGCGAGATAGCAGGCATCGTCAAACGCTTGGGTTGGGGCATCGCTCATGCCGTTGATGATATGCGCCGCAGCGCGCCTGGCAGGCCGGTCAGTCGCCGTTTTCGGACATCTGATGAATCTTCTGCCCCCCTACATGCGAGTCATTGCACAAAGCCTGCACCGGGGGCTGAGCCGGTGGTGTTGAATGTGCTCTTGCCGCTGACGGCCCAGGTGTGCCGGGGCGACTGCATCAAGGTGCAAATTCACGATGCCTGGGTGCTGCCGCAGCCGCAAATCTAAGCTAATGAACAGCCGGGATGTAGGCACATCCCAGGCCAGTCGCAACGCCTGCGAGTCGCCTGTCAAGTGTCCACAGCAATGCGCCCGGTGTGATCAGGGTGCTGGCCAACAACGCAAAATCCACCAAACCGCAGCCGCAGCCAAACAATTTTTCTCGTTCGATGACCGCCCTGACCTCGCTCAACGTGGCTTGATGGGCGGGCTGCAACAGCTCGATGTCGCTCAAGGTTTGTGCTCTTGGCTGCGGCGGCGTACCACAGGCCAGTTCAGTCACCACCATGGGATGGGTCAGCGCCTCATCTCGCTCGATCAGCTCTGCCAGGATGTGGTTGCGCCGACGGAAATGATCAACCCACACCGAAGTGTCGATCAAGACGCTCATTGATCGACTGCGTCTGTGCTTCGACGGGGAATATCCTGCATGTGCGGCACAGTTCCGCCAAGGGCTGACAGGCGTTTGGCGGCTTGAACTCGCACGAAAGTTTTCATCGCCTCGCGAAAGATGTCCGACTTTTCCATTTTGGGGTCGGCCAACTCCAATGCTTTTTCATAAAGCGCGTCTTCAATCGTCACGGTGGTTCTCATTTAAGCTCTGCAATTTAAAATTTGATGAACTTGTGCATCAATCTTAGCATCGCATCAGGATGGCCCTTGCTGCCATTGACATGGGTATGTTCGCTGAATTGTGCGGGCGCTGGTGCGCCAGCTTCAGGTGCTGATTGCCGACGAGCTGACCGCCATGCACGATGCCAGTTGCCCAGGCCCGCCTGTGACGGGCACCTGCACGCCTGAATCACATCAGGACGCCGGGCCGTAGTGACGATGCGGCTCGCCGTCGTGCGTGTGGCTGTGCGGGTGATCGGCTTTCAGGGCAATCAGGTTCAACTGGCCAGTATCTTCGATAGCCGGTCAGCAGCGGTTTTCAGCCATCTGATGGATTTTCCGCCACCCTACAATTCAGGCCGCAAAACCAGCCGATTGGCCAGCAGGTGCAGCCAAGCAGCTTGCGCCGCCAGAAACCATTTTTTTTCAGGTCATTTCACGTCATTTCCAGGGAATCGTCATGCAACTTCCAGCGTCTATTTTCAAAGCCTACGACATTCGTGGCGTGGTGCCCGACAGCGTTAACCCGGAGCTGGCCGAAGCCCTGGGCCGGGCTTTTGGCACGGTCGCCCGCCGCGAAGGGCAACGGGTGGTGGCGGTGGGACGTGACGGGCGCCTGAGCGGCCCGCTGCTGGCCAGCGCGCTGATGCGTGGCCTAGTCGCCAGCGGCATCGAGGTCATCAACATCGGCATGGCCACCACCCCAATGCTGTACTTTGCCGCCAATACCCTGTGCGCCAGCGGCATCCAGGTCACCGGCAGCCACAACCCCCGCGATTACAACGGCTTCAAGATGGTGCTCGATGGGCGGGCCATTTATGGCG
>CAIQOO010000123.1 GCA_903873485.1 uncultured beta proteobacterium
ACGCTACCTTCAAACTCGAATGCTTGAGTATCGCCAATAAGCTCAATCCCTTCGCGCTTTGTCGCAAGCTACTCATCAACGCATCCCGGGCGGCCTATGCCCAGCTTCAGATATTTCAGGCGACTGCGTAACATCAGTTAATGACAAGATTCAGCTTGGACGCAATCTGGACGGCCTCAAGCCGGTGCTGATTCTGCCGCTGCTGGGCACCGCGATTGTTGGCCTGCTGATGTTCTATGTGGTGGGTGGCCCGGTGGCGATTGCGCTGGCTGCCATTACCACCTGGCTCAAGGGCCTGCAAGGTTCCAACGCGATCTTTTTGGGCCTGCTGCTGGGTTCGATGATGGCTTTTGACATGGGCGGCCCGGTCAACAAGGCAGCCTACGCTTTTGCCACCGGCCTGATTGCCAGCGAAGTTTATGCACCGATGGCGGCAGTCATGGCCGCCGGCATGACCCCGCCGCTGGCACTGGCGCTGGCCACCGTGCTGTTCAAGAACCGCTTCTCGGAAGACGAGCGCGAAGCTGGCAAGGCGACCGCTGTGCTGGGCGTGGCCTTTATCACCGAGGGTGCGATTCCGTTTGCCGCCAAAGACCCGCTGCGCGTGATCCCGGCGCTGATGCTGGGCTCAGCCGTAGCCGGTGCGCTGTCGATGGTGTTTGGCTGCGAATTGCGCGTGCCACATGGTGGCGCGTTTGTGCTGCCGATTCCCAATGCGGTGACGAATCTGGGGGTTTATCTGATGGCGATTGTGGCCGGGACAGTGGTGAGTGCTGCGGCCTTGGGTGCCCTCAAGCGTCCGTTGAGCGCTGCGGCTGTCAATTGAATCCGGTTTGACGCATTGACATCCTCCCCTGCCTGAAGGCCATTTTTGAGGTGGACAGGCAGTACCAGCGCAATAGGCGAGTTTTTGATTGATATGAGATTTGTAGCTGTTAGCGCATGTCTGGCAAGGGCTACAGGCATAAATCATATAAATTTGCGGCCCAGTCCGAGCCGCCCATCACGGCAACAGGCCATTGAGTGCATCCAGCGGGCTGGCGGTGCCACCTGCTGCGACCTTCAATACATGGGTGTAAATCATCGTGGTTGACACACGAGTGACCCAGCAACTCCTGCACCGTGCGGATGCCAGCAGCTTTTGCTGCCCTTCGAGTTGGCCCAAAACGGCTTGAACCTCGGCACGCGTCAATACGACCGGGATGCGTTTTTCAGGCACTGGCCGCGACAGCTCATCCATCCACGGCACTTCAGTGCCGAATACCCTTTTGGCAAAGAAAAAGCAAGGCGCTCAAAGCCTGCCGATGGGTAGCAACGGACACCTTGCTCTGGGTTGCCAGACAAGTCAAAAACGCCTCAATCCCGGCTTGGCCTGTGTCGCGGGGATGCTTCAGGTTATGAAAATGCATGAAGTTTTTGACCCAATAGGCATAAGCCCTTTGGGTTCTGAGGCTATAGTGCAAGTAGCGAATCTGCTCACGCAACTGATCCAGCAGCCGGGTTGACTTGAAAACCGGACTAGGAGGCTGTCGGACTTAAGCATGTAACCCATTGATTTTAAACGACTTGTCACATAGTGGAAAAATAAAATAGGGGTAGGAAAGGACACCGTCCTCCCCTCCCTCCGAACCGTGCGTGCGGTTTTCCCGCACACGGCTCTCCAGTCAGTGGTTTCCACATCGGGATTGGCTCGCTGATATTCAGGGTGCGTCGTGGTGAACA
>CAIQOO010000124.1 GCA_903873485.1 uncultured beta proteobacterium
AATCATTGTGGGTAAATTCCCCGCCCCTTGGGGCGGTATTGGTATTCTGCGCGGATGAGCGAATATATTCACAAGGATCACAACGTCACGGCATTGCTGTATCACTTGGTTTTTCCGGCGAAGTACAGAAGAGCCGTATTTGACGAGAACGTTGATATGGTACTCAAGGAAGTGTGTCTTGGGATAGAGGCAAGGTATGAGATCAAGTTTGTGGAAATTGGTACGGACAAAGATCACGTGCATTTTTTGGTGCAGTCAGTTCCCAGATACAGTGTGACGAAGATCGTCACGATGATAAAAAGCATCACTGCGAAAGAGATATTCAAGCGCTGCCCCCAAGTTAAAAAGAAGCTGTGGGGCGGGGAGTTTTGGACAGGTGGGTATTTTGCGAGCACAGTGGGCAAGCATGGGAACGAAGCAACGATCGGCATGTACGTAAAGAATCAGGGGAATGAATATCAAAAGCTACATTCAGATAGCCAGATGGGGCTGTTCTGAACCCTGATCCCCGAATACTCCGCCCCTCTGGGGCGGGGATTTTTTATTACCCCGCCCCTCTGGGGCGGGGATTTTTATGAGCAAATTTTTTCAAGCGGCTGGATGTGATGGTGCATTGTCTTCATCAGGTCAAGCGACACCCATCTCACTTTGCTGTCTTTTGGCAGCCTGAATGGCTAGAAATGTCTCTGCTTCATGGAATTTTGATGGTCATGGATCGCTTGCTGCACAAGTGCGCAGCAGCATTCATTTTTTCGGCGCTGCCGCTATTTTTGGCGGTGGCGCAAGCGGCGGCCCCTGACGAGCCAGGGTCCCGAATCGCGCTGGTCATCGGCAATGCCCGCTACCCGCAAATGCCGTTGCTCAATCCAGTCAATGATGCACAAGCCTTTTCTGCCCTGCTGCAGCGTGCCGGTTTCAGGGTGGACAAACTGATTGATGCCCGGCAGCAAGACTTGCAGCAGGCGGCCATCCGGTTTGGCGCGGCCATTCGCGACCCCAAAGTCAAATTTGCGCTGGTCTATTACGCCGGCCACGGCGTGCAACTCGACTGGCGCAACTACCTGATTCCGGTGAATGCAAATGTTCGTACATCCGACGATGTACGCGCGCAGGCGGTGGATGTGACCGATCTGCTGATTCACATGAAGCAGGCGCAAGGAAAAAATTTTCTGGTGATCCTGGATGCTTGCCGCGACAACCCGTTTGGCGCCAGTTACCGGCCTGCTGCCAAAGGTCTGACCCAATTTGATGCACCTGCGGGCAGCTTGCTGGCGTTTTCTACCGCGCCTGGCCAGGTGGCGCTTGATGGTGAAGGCGCCAATGGGCTTTACACATCGCATTTGTTGCGCGAGCTTGAAGTGCGTGGTGCCCGGGTTGAAGAGGTCTTCAAGCGGGTGCGGCTGAATGTGCGGCTGGCTTCCAAAGGGCAACAGGTGCCTTGGGAAAGTACCTCGCTCGAAGATGATGTTTACCTGTTTCCAACCCAGCGCCAGCAATTGACCGAGGCCCAGCGCGAGGCTTTGCTCGATGAAGAGATCAAGCGCTGGACGCAGGTCAAATCGGCGCAAGAAATCGACCCTTTGGTGGAGTTCATCCGCCAGTTTCCGAGTGGCAGCACCAGCGAGTTGGCGCAGGCGAAACTCAGTCGCATGTTGCAGTCCCAAGATGAGCTAGCCCGCCAGCAGGCACAGGCGAACCAGCGTGCCGAGCAGGCGCGCCTGCAGCAGGAAGAAAAGCTCCGTTTTGAAACGCAGCAGCGCCGTGCCGAAGAGCTGCGCATCGCGGGCGAAAAGCGTCAGGCACAAGAGCGACTTGCCTTGGCCCGCCTGGAGGCTGAGCGTCTTGGCCAGGCCGATGAGACGCAGCGCCGGGCCGCTGCCGAGCGTCTGGTCCAAGCCCAGCGTGTGGCCGACGCGAAGCTGGCCGAAGAAGTGCGTGTTCAGGCCGTGTTAAAGGCACAACGGGCCGAGCAAGAAGCTTTGGCGTTGGCGCAAGAAAAGCGCCTGGCAGCCGAGCGGCAGCAGCAGATGGCACAGGCAGCCCTTGAGAAGCCGCCAGTGACCCCCGCTGTTGTGCCGCAAATGGCTCCGGTTTCCTTGACCAGTACGCCTTACTTCCAGGGCTATGACGAACATCGGCGTTTGTACCGGGTCGGGGATGAGTATGAGTTTCGTGTGCTGGATGGGTTTTCGGGGCGGGAGTTGCCGCTGATGGCCTCGGGCGTGCGAACCCCGTTGCGCATTCGCGTGACGGCAGTGGATGCAAAAAATGACCGTATCGAGTTCAATGGCGGCGAGTATGTGACGGATTTGATGGGCAACACGCTCAAGCATTTGACCGGAACATTTGATGAGCCGCGCCAGTTCTACCCGGCGGAGCTTTTTGTCGGCAAGCGCTGGAAAACCGAATTCCGCCAGGAACGCAGCAATGGTTTGCGCTACACCTTTCGCTACACGCTGCGGGTGGTAGGGCGTGAAAAAATCACCGTGCCAGCGGGTACTTTTGACGCTTACCGCATTGAGGCAGAAGGTTTCAACATGCAGCTTGGCGCGAGTTTGAAACGCAAAATCTGGGTCGTGCCGGGCATTAGCGCCGATATCGCCAACGAAACCCTGGTGCGTTTGAGCAACGGGACGATCAATCAATATGACCGGCAGGAGTTGGTCAAGTTTCCGGCGACGGCCAGGCTTTGAAGTTGTACTGACCTGGTTGAACCCGCCCAATCCATTTTTGTTGTACCATATTTTTATGAAATACATTTCCTTGATCCTTGGTGTGGCGCTGTCTGCGCTGCCACCTGTGTTGCTTGCCCAAAATGAAAAAATCTTTCGGGGCAATGAAATCAGCGAATCGGCGCTGGTCGAGGCGCTGAGTCCGGCAAACCCGGCGTTGCCAGCGAGTCCTGCGAGCCCTGAAGTGACTGCCGATGGTCCGGCTATCGGCAAAACGCGGCAAATCCGGATTTCTCCGGTCAGCCCGGCACCAACGGCCAAAGCCAAACGGCCTGCGGCTTCCATGCTGATCACGTTCGAGACCAATTCGGCAGAACTCACCAGCCGGGCCAAGCAGATGCTTGACGTGCTCGGGCGTGCCCTGCGATCGGACAAACTGGCCGAGTACAAGTTTGCCATCGAGGGGCATGCCGACCCGCGCGGGGATGATCAACTCAATTTTCAACTCTCCGAGTTGCGGGCCGCAGCAGTGGTGAAGTACTTGTCCGAAAATCAAAATATCAACCCAAGCCGACTCACGGCCATTGGCAAAGGGCCAACCGAGTTGATGAACACCCGCGATCCTGCTGCGCCGGAAAACCGCCGGGTGACCGTGAAAACCCTGATGAATTGATTGAGCCGCGAATGGCGCAGCGGTTTTGACCGATCGATGCGTCAGTTGACTTCTTCAACTGAGAACTGGGCCGCGCCATAGCTGTTGCTGCAGTTGCTGGTCACCGGGCAGACCGGCTCACCGGCCAGTAGATTGCGGTTGGCTGCCTTGGCCAGTTGTTGCACCACATCCAAAGGAAATTCACCGAAGGCGCCACCTGTGACTAGGCCGGCCTTTCTGAAGTCACGTGCTTGCGCGGATACCAGCACAACAAATCGATCCGTACCAGCCGGCCCTTCAAAAGACATTTCCCAATTGGGACGTGGCAGGCTGAGTTTCTGATTGGCCTTGATCTTGTTGCTTTTATCCAGCGCATTCGGGAACAGCAGGTTGAGGCCATTGTTGGTGTTGAGCATCAGGACATAAACATAACCGCCCTGGGTTGATTCAACATGAAACCGGAATTTGTCTTTGCCGATGACCAGGCGCGACTTGTCCAGCCCGACACTCACCACATGCTCAGGCTCGCGCAGTCGATACACCTGATCGAGCAGAAGCCCGGGATCGGCAACTTGATTGGTTTCCGGCGCACTTGCTGTTGCCGCAACAGTTGCTTTGGGCGCTTCCGGCAGCACTTGCGGCACCGAACTTGCCAGGCTCGGTGCAATGGCTGGCTCTGGCTGGCCAGTGGCCGTCAGGACTTCAGGCGAGTGAGCGCGATTGATGAAGAAGAAGGTGCCCAGGCCAATCGCCAGCAAGACAACAGCGCCACCCGCCAAAAATACGGCGGTGGGCTTTTTGGTGCGGTCAGGCCAGTTTTGTGAATCCTCGGCTGATCGGCTTGCCTGGCCCGTTGCCACATTCGATCCGGCCTTGCCTGATTGCCCGGCCTCTTTTTTTGGCTCGCTTTTGGCTGTATTGAGGCGGATCAGCTCTTTCAGCTCAGCAATGCTTTGCGGTCGCTGATCTTGCCTTACCCCCAGCATCTGGTCGATGCTGCGCAAAAAACCGGCACTGTAGCGGCCTTTGGCTGCCTGTTCCAGCGGCACCAGGGTATCTTTAATGAGGCGGCCAACCGAGACCACCGGTGCCTTGCCCAAGATGGCGTGATGCAGTACCGCACCCAATGCATAGATATCGGTCCACGCGCCTTGGGGCATATTGGGATCCCCCGCATACTGTTCAATTGGCGCATAACCGGGTTTCAGGATGACGGTCAGGTTATTCACCATGTTGCCGATCACCTGGCGGGCGGCGCCAAAATCAAGCAGCACCGGCTGGCCGGTATTCAGCAGGAAGATATTGTCAGGAGATATATCGCGATGAAAGCAGTGTTTGTTGTGAATGACCTGTAGCCCATCCATCAGGGGATTCAGCAGGTCCAGCAGCCACTGCTCGGATGGTGGAGTTTCCATTTTGGCCAGGGCATGCTTGAGTGTCTGCCCTTCACAGTTTTGCATGACCATGTAGGCCGTGCCGTTGGCCTCCCAGAAACGGTACACCTTGACCAGGGCCGGATGATCGAACAGCGCCAACATCCGTGCTTCATTGATGAAACTTCTAAGACCGGCAAAAAATGCCTCTGAACAGCCGCCGGACTTGGCAACAACCGTGATGCCATCTTTTCTGAACGCCAAAGACGACGGCATGTACTCCTTGAGCGCCACATCCCGTCCCAGGGATGCATCATGCGCAAGGTAAACAATGCCAAAGCCGCCAACACCGATGAGCCGGGTGATTTCAAACTCGGCAAGACGGGTGCCATTGGGCATCGCCTGGTGTTCATCCTCCGAGCTTGCGGGATGTGTCGGTGAAGGTGCCACTTGCGCTGCATTGCCAGGCGCGATGACAGTCTCGATAGCGTCTTCTGATGGGGTCATGGGGTTTCACACTGCTGGGTTAATTTCAGGAGCAAGCGGGGCATCGCCATGTTAAACGCGGCAACAAACTTGCGTGAGTCCGGCTGTCGGCAGCGATGTTCTGGGTTTCTGGTCAGAATTGATGCATTTTAAGCTTGCAGCTTTGATGCAGCTTGCCTGAAATGCTATTTAATAAATAGTGTTTTGGATCTGAAATGGTTAAAGCCAGCTTGGCCAACCGACTGTCGCTGACGCTGATCTCGATGACGTGAGCTGATGACATTGATATGTTTATGATAGCTCTCAGCGCTTATGGGACGTGGGCTAGAAGGCTAAATGTCTTATAACTTGTGGCGATCCGGCAGCCTGTAGGGCATTTCCTAGCCTGGGTCGTCCTTTTCCCACAGTCAAATCAGCATTGCCTGATAGCGCAAGCGGTTGGGGCAGGCAAGATGGCCCATGCCCATTCAATTGCTGATTGTTGATGATTCCGACCTGATTCGCGCAAGCTTGCGCGCTCTGCTCGGCAGCGTGGCGGGTATTGCTGCCATCCGCGAGGCCACTACGCTGGCCGAGGCGCTCGACAGCGTTCGACGCGATCCGCCAACGCTGGTAATTCTGGATATGAACCTGCCCGACGGTCTGGGCATCGACATCATCCAACAACTCAAACAGCGCTGCTCACACGCCCTGTGGCTCGCCGTGCTGACCATCCATGCCGACCCCCTGTACCGCCAGCGCTGTCTGGCGCTGGGTGCGGACTGGTTCTTTGACAAGGCCACCGAAACCGATTTGCTGTTGGAAGTGGTTCGCCAATTCGCTGCGCAGAACCCGATGATCAGCGCAGATCTGTACTTGACCACAGAAACCACAGATTGAAAAGGAAATGATCATGAACAAGCTGAATATCTCCACCCGTTTGCTGATTCTGATCTCCGTCTTGTCAGCGCTGCTGATCGGCATCGGTGCTATCGGCCTGTATGGCATCGTCAGGGCGGACGATTCGCTTCAGACGGTCTATGCAGATCGAACCGTGCCTCTCGGGCAATTGGATGACATCAGTTACCTGATGCAGCGCAACCGGGGTAATCGTTTAGAACCCTCGCCTTTCTTTTGTCTTTGTTGATGCACAATCGCGCCTTCTTACAAAAGGCACCACTAGACTTTGCCCCCTTCTGACCCCTCATGGCCAACCTCAGCGATCACGACCTCAAGCAAATGGATG
>CAIQOO010000125.1 GCA_903873485.1 uncultured beta proteobacterium
CTCAGCCATACGGTGCCGACCTCCCCGAGGCTCAGTCCTTGCCAGTTCCCGTGCGTGGGAAAGTGGTTGTCCAGCAGCGATGCTAGTCCCATCTTTTTTATCTGCGCCAGCAGCACGGGGATGTCATCGACTCGCGCCACCTTGATTATTTTCTGGGAAGTTTTCATGATTTTTGCCAACCAATTTGGGAAAATCCTACTCTACCACCATCTCAAGAACTAGGATAGCAATTGCCCGAACCGTGAGATCAAGCACAACGACTCCAAAGATGCCGGTTTGCCAGTGGGACCGGCCTGGGAAGACGTGGCCAAGCAATACAAAGACAAGCCCGGTGCCTCTGATTTCCTGACCCGCATCGTGCTGGAAGGCTCCAACCCCTACTCAAGCCACTGGAAAAACAAGGCCGCTGGCATTGCCATGCCGCCCAACGCGGTGGCTATCAGCGAAGGCGACGCGCGTCAACTGGTATTCTGGATTTTGTCGCTGAAGTAACTCAAAGCCCACTCAGCCCCACACATCGGGGGGCAGCAGGTTCTTTTTGCGGTAAATGGTGTTGCGCGACACCCCCAGCGCTTTTGCAGTGGTGGACACATTGCCTTTGTGGATGCGCAGGGTTTGGGCCATGGCGGCCAGAGTGACATCCTGCAGGTTGCCTGCTTCGTCCCCGTTGGTCAAATCAAGGTCATCGGCTGGCAGTGGCACTGGGCACAGTGCCGCCTGGGCCAGGTCATCCAGAAAATCATCGGGCAGGTGCTGTTTCTCAATCAGCCCCGTGCAGCCTGACATCACGCTGGCTGTTCGCAGCAAACTGTGCAGTTGCCTGAAGTTGCCCGGCCATTTATAGCTGCGAAAAAGCTGCATGACATCGTCAGAAATGCGGGCTTGTAACCCGTTCTGGCAAACATTCATGAGAATCTTTTTGGTAATCAAATCAAAGTCGGTGCGCTCCCGCAATGCGGGCAGCCGCACCACTAGGCCGTTGAGCCGGTAATACAAATCTTCCCGGAAGATGCCCTGGGAGATCAGCGATTTCAGGTTTTGATGGGTGGCGCAAATGATCGTCACGTTGACTTCAACGTCTTTGCAGGCACCCAGCGGGCTGACCTTGCGGTCTTGCAGCACTCGTAGCAGGCGTGCCTGCAAGTGCTTGGGCATGTCGCCAATTTCATCCAGAAACAGGGTGCCACCATCGGCTTGCTGAATCTTGCCGATGGCACCCTTCTTGCGCGCACCAGTGAAGGCGCCTTCTTCGTAGCCAAACAACTCCGATTCGATCAAGGTCTCGGGGATCGAGGCACAGTTGACCGAGATAAACGGGTGTGCCCGACGTTCGGAGTCAGAGTGGATGGCGTGCGCCATCAGGTCTTTGCCGGTGCCGGTTTCACCCAGGATCATGATCGGAATATCGTGATTGCGCACCAGGCACAGCTTGCGTATCACCGCTGCCACCTGCGGGTCACCGGTATCGAGGTAGCGCAAGCTCGACAGTTCCGACTTGCGGGGTGTGAACGTGCTGGCCGAGGCTTTGGGTGTGCTGTCCTGTTTGGGGTGATCGTTGCTGTAAAGCCAGGGGCCGCGCGGCTTTAACTTGGCCATACACCATACCGACAAGCCGCTGAACAGGTTCAGCTGACAGGGCTTGGGTTGAATGCCGCTGAACAAATCATGAATCTGCGAAATGGCGACACCAAACAACGACGAGAAGGTGTGCGCACGCAGCCCATCGTGCGAAAGCCCCAGCTGAAACTGCGCGCTGCGATTTGCCGCCAAAAATCGGCCGTCGGGCGAGAACACCGTAATGCCTTCCACCAGCGTGCCCAAAAATTCAATGCGGGCATGAAAACGGATGGAAATATCGCGGCTAAATGTTTCTGCAAACATGTGGTTTTCAATCATTTGCCCTGACATTCTGACCAGCCCCAGCGTGTGCAAGTGCGAGTTGCGCTGGTCTCCGGTCACGTCGAGTGCGCCAATCACATGGCCCTTGGGATCAACAATCGGCGTGCAGGAGCACGACAGCGACTGGTTGACGTTCATGAAATGCTGGCTGCCTTCAATCAGCAGCGGCCGCTTTTCATGCAGCGCCGTGCCAATGGCATTGGTGCCCTTGGTCTTTTCGGACCAGTTGACCCCGGGAACCAGAGCCACCCGCGAGGCCTTTTCAAGAAAATCGGGGTCACCCAGCGAGTGCAGCACGGTGCCATCGGCGGTGGTCAATAGCACCACGCTGTGCGTGCCAACAATCTGCGCGTAAAGCGACTCCATCACTGGCGCCGCATGCTGGAATAAGAACTTGTTTTCTTCCAGAGATTGCAGCAACGTCAAGTGGCTTTGGCGTGAAAAATCTGCCGCGTCGAAACTCGACAAACCATAGTCCATTGACCTGGCCTGCGAACGCAGGACCAAGCTGTTCATGTCCTCACTATCCACCGGAACATCGGGCGCATGCATTCGACGATCGGATTGAGGGGAGGCGATGTTGATCTGCATAAACGTGTACGTGTACATTCTCCTTTGCCGGAGAGCTGATTCATATCCGCAAAAACCCTTGCCGTGGTTGTCGTCTGGCGCAGATAAGCGCAGACCTGTGAAATGCAAAAAAATGGGACAGTTGAGTCAAATTGGCACATCGGAATCGGCGATGTTGCAACGCAATCGTCTAATTTAGCTCGGTTGCAAGGCGCAAGCGGCCACGCTGATGATGGCTCAGTTATTGCTGTTTACTTCCGAAACCCTTTCAACTCGCGTTTCAGTTTTTACAGGAAGTTATCTATGCGCATCAAATTCAGTCTCGCTGTCAAGCGCCTTTGCATGGTTTCCGTGGCGGCTTCCGCCTTGGTCTCAGGCTGGGCCTGGAGTCATGGTGATGTCGTGCCGCAGGCGGTCGATACCAGCTCGCTACCGCAACTCGGCACCAAGTGGCTCGATGCCAACCCCTACAGCACGGGCCCCAACCGTGCAGAGGCCTTGCGCATTGGCACCTCCGCTTACAACCAGAACTGCGCCCGTTGCCATGGCCTGGAGGCCATCTCGGGCGGCATGTCGCCTGACTTGCGCAAACTGGATGCCGACTGCATGGGCATGGCCGACGAAACTAAAAAAATGGCGTGCTTCAAGGAGATGGATGACTTCTTTTTGGCTACCGTTCGGCGTGGCCGGGTGCGCGATGGCCGTGTCTATATGCCGCACTTTGAAGGCATCCTGTCGCAAGAAGCGATCTGGACCATTCGTACCTACATCGAAACCCGCCGCGAACCCTGATCCCGTCTCTATACCTGAGGCAATTGCAGCGGGGGTGTGATGTGATCGTAATAACAAATGGAGGCAGTTCGTAATGTTGGAAATTTCTAAGCCGTCAGAGCCAGCATCAGCTGGTCCGGACGGGTTCAATCGTCGGCAAAGCCTGGGGTTGATGCTGGCGCTGGGGGCTTCGGCAGCGTTTGGTCAGGAGCTTGATGACCTGGCCAAGATCCGCAGCCGGGGCACCTTGAAAGTGGCTGTGTACAAAGACAATCCACCGTTTTCAAGTGGTAGCGGCAGTGACATGGTCGGGCTCGATGTGGCGCTGGCCGAGGCGCTGGCCAGGCAGCTCCAGCTCAAGCTGGCTTTGTTGCCGTTCGATGCGGGCGAAAACATGGGTGACGACCTGCGTAACATGGTTTGGCGCGGGCACTACTTGGGCTATGGTCCGGCCGATGTCATGCTCAATGTGCCAGCCGACAAATATTTGATGCAGCAAAACAGGCAAGTTGTCATCTTTTCCCCCTACATGCGGCAAACTCCGGTGCTGTTGCATGATGCCAAAAAGCTGCCACAGGTCAACGGCACCGACGATCTGTTGGGTCACAAACTGGCTGCCGAGCGTGGCACCGGCACCGCCAGCGCACTGATTGGACCGGGGAACGGTTTGTTGAGTTCGCAGGTTAGCTTGTTCACCACCGGTGTTGAAGCGGCGCAGGCGGTTCTACGCGGCGAAGTGGATGGCGCCTATGTGCTGCGCTCGCAGGCCGAGGCTGCGATCGTGCTGGACAAAACCAAACAGGTCAGCCCCTTGATTTCTCCCCTGCAGCTCAACGGCTTGCCTGTAAACGGCTGGCCCATTGGCATGGCAATCAAGTCCAGCTTTAAAGATTTGGGCGCGGCGCTGGAGACGGCCATGAAGGAACTGAGGAACAGCGGAGAGCTGTTGGCCATGTTTAAGCAGCATGGCATGACGTTGACGGCACCGTAAATTATGCAACTGATTGTCAAGCCGGGCAAACCTTTGACAGTCACGCTTTCATGAAGCGTTTTGATTTGTACATGCAGCGTGGGGGCGGTTGATTTCTATTTAAGAAATCAGCCTGTGGCCCTTGTCCATCAAGCGCTGTTAGCTATAAAAAGAGATGCAGACTTGATGCCCGCCAAGGTCAGCAATAACGAGCCAAACAAGTGCAGTGCGGCGGTGCTGAATGCCAGCCAGTAGCGTTGTTGCCCTAGCATGCCGACCACTTCGGCTGAAAAGCTGGAGAAGGTTGTCAAAGCGCCCAAAAACCCCGTGATGATGAGCAAACGCCAAGCGGGGTCGAGCTGCGGCAAGTGCTGAAAAATAGCCACCGCCACCCCAATCAGGTAAGCGCCGATCAGGTTGGCAGCCAGCGTGCCGTAGGGCAGCAAAGCGCCTGGGTTGAGCCACAGCCCCAGGCCCCAGCGCCCGAGCGCACCCAGGCAGGCACCCAGGCAGATGGCAACAACGGACTGCATGGCCATCAATGAGGGGCCTTACGGTGCCTTCTTGGGGTCTTTTTTTGCGGCCGGTGCGGCTGCGGCGGGCTTGAAAGCAGCGCCGTTGATGGTTACGCCCTCAGAAGAAAATTGGCTGGCTTTGGCCTCACCAATGCCTTTGACGCGGGTGATGAAATCGTTCCAGTCCTTGAAGTTGGCCTTTTTGCGCTCATCGAGAATTTTGCTGGAGGTGCTCGGGCCAATGCCTTTGATGCTGTCAAGCTCAGCTTCAGACGCCTTGTTGATATCCAGAGCGGCGAAGCAAATCGATGCCGACAAAAAAGCCAAAAGAATAAAGAGTTTTTTTAACATTGAGCGGCTCCTGGTGGTGATGGGAAATCGATGACGGTCAGTGCGTTCGTCAGCCTTGCTTGGCCAACCATTGGACGTATTGGGCCACGCCAGTCTGCACATCGGCAAACGCATGCGTGCAACCCGTGGCGCGCAGGGCGGTCAGATCGGCCTGGGTATAACACTGGTATTTGCCGCGCAAGGCATCCGGAAACGGCACGTACTCGATCAAACCCTGGGCGCTGAGTTCTTCCAGCGACAAGGGCGGTTGTTGGTCGAGTTGGCGGAAGGTGTTGACCACGGCACTGGCGACATCGTTGAAGGGTTGGGCGCGGCCGGTGCCCAAATTGAAAATGCCGGACACGGATGGATGGTCGAAAAACCACAGGTTCACGGCCACCACATCGTCGATGTAGACAAAGTCACGCATTTGCGAGCCCGCGGGGTAGCCGCCGTACTCGCCAAACAATTTGACCTTGCCCTCGGTGCGGAACTGGTTGAACTGGTGAAACGCCACGCTGGCCATGCGTGCCTTGTGTTGCTCGTGCGGGCCATACACGTTGAAGTACCGAAAACCCACCACCTGCATGGTTTTACCGGCCATGGCGCGCTGAAAATCCAGCCCGCATTCACGCCGCATGCGCTGATCAAAGAGACGGAACGACGGATAGGCGTTTCAACCACATGCGGCCAAGTATCGCACCACGAATGAGCCCTCAATCCGCCTGAATCACGCCATTGCCGCCCCACGTGGCAGATTCATCACCAGGGTTTGGTGTTCAG
>CAIQOO010000126.1 GCA_903873485.1 uncultured beta proteobacterium
CTGATGTTTGCCCGTGTTCTGGTGGTCGATGACGACGATGTCATGCGTACTTTTGTGGTCAACAGCCTGCGCCGGCTGGGAATCCAGTCGATTGAAACCGCCATCGATGGCGCCAGTGCGCTGCGCACCATGGCGGTTTTCAAACCCAACCTGGTCTTGACCGATATTCACATGGAGCCCATGAACGGTCTGGAATTTGTGCAGAACATGCGGGACCACGCCAATCCGGTCATCAGCGCCATGAAGGTGATCTTCATGAGTGCCGATGCCAGCGTCGCCACCTTGCAAGAGGCCATGCCGCTGGGCACTTTTGGCTACATCATCAAGCCGCCCCGGCTCGACACCTTGCAGGCCAAGATAGAACTGGCCCTCAGATAAGATTGCCGCCTCGTGCTGCTGGTCTAACTTTCATGGACTCCATCCACCCTTGGACATGAAAGTTATCTCACGTTAGCAAGAACAGGATCGCCATGAACTTTTATACGCCCGGGATCGCCTTGTTGAAACCCTTGCCAGGGCCGCTGCGTTTTTGGGTGTTGCCAGCCCCTCTGGTGCTGGCACTCATCACGCTGTTGTTGATGCACTTGCTCCAAAGCGCGGGTGAGGCCACCTGGGTGATTGGTCTGGTGCTGCTGGCACTGGTCATGTGGTGGTATTTGCAGGTGTGCTTTTTCCAGATTACCCGGGGCGAACGGGACCGCACCTCGGCTGCCATGAAGGCTGCATCCGAGGGTGACCTGGCCAGCAGCAGTTACTCCGGCATCAAGACCCTCGGCAATTTTGGTCGCGATTTTGAAGCCATGATCGTCAACATGTCGGGCATCGTTGCCAATATCCGCACGGCGGCCGTGCTGCTGGGCGACACCGGCAAAAAACTGGTCGATGACACCCGCTCGCTGGCCTAGCGCGCCGCCGCGCAGGGCGAGCATTTGCAGCAAACCTCCTTGCACGTCAAACATGTCAGCGAAACGGTGGCTCGCAATGCCGAAGCCTCGCACGAGGTCAGCATGATGACCACCAGCCTGCACAAAGAGGCAGACTCGGCAGGTCAGAAAATGCACGAGGCAATGCAGAGCATGGGCCCGCTGGAAGTCACCTCCAGGCGCATGTCTGAAATCATTGGCGTGATTGACGGCATTGCATTCCAGACCAATTTGCTGGCACTCAATGCCGCCGTTGAGGCGGCCCGGGCCGGCGAGCAGGGCCGGGGCTTTGCCGTGGTGGCCGCCGAGGTGCGCAACCTGGCCAAGCGCAGCCAGGGCGCTGCCGCCGAGATTCGCGGCTTGATTGCCGAGTCGTCGGCGCGGGTTGGCGAAACCGTCAGTGGCATCAGACAAATCAACACCACCATGGAAAGCCTGATTTCGGGCATTGGCGAAATTGCCATGAACGTCAACGTGATGGCCGAGGGCAGTGCCACCCAAAGCGCGGCGCTGGAAGGGGTGGTGCATGCCGTCGGCGATCTCGATGTGTTGACCCATGAAAACGCCGAACTGGTGGATCGCGCCAGTTTCAACTCGGACCGCATGATTGCGCAGGCCTCGGCGCTTGAAATATCGGTAGGCGGCATCCGCCTGCGCCAGGGCACTGCCGACCAGGCCCGACAAATGGTGTTTGATGCCATGGTGCATATCCGCACGCACGGCCTAGAGCGTGCGATCGCCGATTTTCATGACAAACAAGGCCCGTTCATTGACCGGGATCTTTACGTTTTCATATTCGATCGGGCTGGCCGCTATCTGGAGCATGGTGCCATGCCGGAAAAAGACGGCACCCCCTTGAGCGCCATTGCCGGGCTGGATGCCGACAAGCTGGTGGCTGATGCCTGGACGGTGTGTGACCAGGAGCAGGGTGGCTGGGTCAACTACTCCATCAAAAATCCGCTATCGGGCGCGGTGCAAGCCAAATCCTCGTATGTGATGGCGCTCGACGATGAGCGTCTGATTGGCTGCGGCTGCTACCTGAACGCGCAATGGCTCAATATATGAGTGGTCCACCCAAGGCAGACCTGCCAGCCGAGCACGCCTGGGCGCTGGTTCACCTGTGCAGCGCGGTGTTGCCAGTCTGGGCGCGCCAGTTGGCCAGTTCACGCAGCCAGTCCGAAACCGCAGTGGCCGAAATGCTCGCCGCCTTTGCCGAAATTGGCCCACATCTTGGCATGGCCTCACGCCAGTCCAGCCAAATCACGACGGCGCTGGCGCAGGGCAGTGGCGGCATCACCGGCTTGACGCAAGCCTGCGAGCACGAACTTGAGCCGCTGCTGGCATCCCTGGACGCGCCGGCGGCAGCCACCGTGGCACGCGTGATGCACATGATTCGCAGCTCGGTGGAGGCACTGGAGCACATCTCCAAGCCCTTTGAGCATGAGACGCAGATGGTCAGCTTGCAGATCGAGCGCGTGTACAAAGGCTTGCAGTACCAGGATCGCATCAGCCAGATGATGACGCTGCTGCACGAAGACATGGAGCGCCTGAAACTGGCCCTTGATGCACCTTTAGCCAATGATGTGGATGCCGTTGCCTGGCTGGCGCGGCTGGCATCCCAATACGTTATGACAGAACAACAACACCACCATCACCATCACCACGCCGGGGCTGCCACGGCCAGCACCGATGATGATGATGAAGCGACTTTTTTTTGATCGGAAACATTCCATGGCACAAACAATTCTGGTGATTGATGACTCGGCGAGCCTGCGTCAAGTCGTCACCATGGCGCTGCAAGGCGCCGGGTATGAGGTTTTGCAGGCCGGCGACGGGCAGGCTGCATTGGCCCTGCTGGACGGACGCAAGATTCACATGGCCATTTGCGATATCAACATGCCGCGCATGAACGGCATTGAATTTGTCAAGGCCGCCAAGGCGCTGTCGAGTTACCGCTTTCTGCCGATTCTGATGCTCACCACCGAAAGTCAGGAGTCGAAAAAAGAAGAAGGCAAGGCGGCCGGTGCCAAAGCCTGGATGGTCAAGCCGTTTTCACCCTCCTCCCTGCTCAACGCCGTCTCCAAGCTGTGCCTGCCTTGACGTTAATTGCGTCAGCGTGACAGGGCCGATGATGAACCCATCCGGTGACTCCGGTCATGCCGTCAATCCCTTGGCAGCCGGATGGTTGCCCTGAGGACATGATCGGCAAAAAAGTCAATGCCCCGGCAGGGGGTCTTTTTTTCGCACCAAGTCAGGATATCCGCATGAGCAAGCCCTTTGAGCTTCCGCAAGAGATGACCATCTACAGCGCCGTCGAAACCCGTGATGCCCTGCTGGGCTGGGTCACTGAGCAAAGCGCCAAATCAAGCAAGTTGATCGAAATCTCTGCAGCCCAGGTGGCCGAGATCGATGGTGCCGGACTGCAATTGCTGGCAGCCCTGTCCAACACCGGGCAAAACTGGCGGCTGGTCAACCCGAGCAATGCCTTTGCCGATGCCTGCAAGGCCCTGGGCTTGAGCAACTGGCTGGACCAATCGCCAGTCAATTTCTGAAAAAGGAGCATTGCCATGTCAGATGCCGACCAGGACTTCATTGCCGCCGCCATGCCCGCCTTCATCAGCGAGGCCGGCGAACAAACCGATGCCATTGAAACCCTGCTGCTCGAACTTGAAGAGCAGCCCGACAACCGCGAGTTGCTTGACACCCTGTTTCGCTGCGCCCACACCGTCAAGGGCTCGGCCGGCATTTTTGGCCTGAACAAGGTGGTGGAATTTACCCACCATGTCGAAACTCTGCTCGACCGGCTGCGTGACGGCGACCTCAACCTAAGCCCCGAACTCAGCACCTTGCTGCTGCAGTGCAATGACCAAATCCGGTTTCTGGTCGATAGCGCCAGCAACGAAGCCGCTGACACAGCCGACCAAAAAGACTTGCGCGCCGATCTGATCGTCGCGTTGTGCGCCTACACCGACGCTGCTGCACCGGTTTTGGCGGCAACGTCGGCATCTGACCCCGGCCAGACCGGCGCTGCCCTGACCATCTGGAGCATTTCTGCCCGTTTTGGCCCGGAGACCTTTCGCAACGGCATGGACCCGCTGTCGATTGCGCGCTACCTGCAGGGCCTGGGCACGGTCAAATCGATGGTTTGCGGCATTGAGGGCGTGCCCGCGCTGGTCAACCTGAATCCGGAAACCTGTTACCTGAGTTTCGGCATGGAACTCGAATCCAGGGCAACACGCGAGGATATTGAAGGCGCTTTCAGCTTTGTCGCAGACGACTGCGAGCTCGATGTCAGCGCCCCCGAGACCACTGGCCAAAAACTGGTGCGCGCCATTGAAGACATGCCGGGCACGCCACGGCTGGGCGACATGCTGGTATCGGTGGGTGCGGTCAGTCAGGAAAAACTCACCGAAGTGCTCTCAAATCAGGTGCAAGCCAGAGGCTCTGCGGCAGGGCCAAAGGCCAAATTGGGCAATCTTCTGGAAACCCAGGCAGGGGTTGCCCCCGAGGTCGTCGAAGCCGCCCTGAACAAGCAGCAAAAAACCCGCGAAACCACTGGCGGCGAAGAAAACCGCTACATCCGGGTGCAGGCCGACCGGCTCGATCTGGTCATCAACCTGCTGGGCGAACTGGTCATTGCCGGCGCCGGCGCCAACCTGCTGGCGCGCGAAACCCGCAATGTAGCGCTGATCGAAGCCAATCTGCACATGAACGGCCTGATCGAAGAAATTCGCAACGGCACGCTCGGCCTGCGCATGGTGCCGGTGGGCGAAACCTTCAGCCGCTTTCGGCGCGTGGTGCGTGACACCGCATCGAGCCTGGGCAAGGAGGTCAATTTCGAGATCGTCGGCGGCGAGGCCGAACTGGACAAATCGATGGTCGAAAAAATTGCCGACCCGCTGATGCATCTGGTGCGCAACTCGCTCGATCATGGCCTGGAGCCACCGCAAGAGCGCATTGCCGCCGGCAAGCCGGCAGCGGGCAAGCTGATCCTGAGCGCACGCCATGAAACCGGTGCCATCCTGATCCGCATCGAGGACGACGGTCGCGGCATCAACCGCGAGCGGGTGCTGCAGCGGGCCTGGAACCGGGGTCTGATCGAGCCCGGCACCGTGCCCAGCGACGATGTCATCAACATGATGATTTTTGAGCCGGGGTTTTCCACCGCTGAACAAGTCACCAACCTGTCGGGGCGCGGTGTCGGCATGGACGTGGTACGGCGCAATATTGAAGCCCTGCGCGGCTCCATCCGGCTCAACAGCCGCGCCGGCCACGGGCTGCAGGTGGACATTCGCCTGCCGCTGACGCTGGCCATCATCGACGGCTTTCTGGTCGGTGTCGGCAAAGCCAAGTTTGTGCTGCCGCTGGGCTCGGTGGTCGAGGTTATCGAGGCGGGGGGCCAGCATGTGCGTGTGGATGCCACCGGGCGCCACTGCGTCGAACTGCGCGGCGCGGTGCTGCCGGTGGTGCGGCTGCGCTCGCTTTACCACATCGAATCAAGCCTGCCCGAGCGTACCAGTGTGGTGGTGGTCAGCTCGCCGCGCGGCAAATACGGCATCGAGGTTGAGGTGCTGCTGGGTCAGCAGCAGACCGTCATCAAACCACTGGGCCGCTTGTTCAAGACGCTGCGCGGCATTTCCGGCTCCAGCATTTTGGGCAGTGGCGAGGTGGCGCTGATTCTGGATGTGGCCTCGCTGGGCGAGCTGGTGACGGCTGATTTGACCAAAAGCAGCACCGCCGGCATCGCCAGTGCCTGATGTCCAGCCGATCACCAGGCTTTCATTGCATCATTAAAAAGTATAGCTGGTAGCGCATACAGGACGTGGGCTAGAGGTCGATTTGGCATAAATTTCTAACCGGCAATCCGTGGTAGATGCTTAGCTGCTGTTGCTTTGGTGATTTTGTTTTTTTTACTTAGAAAGGTATCTATCATGAAGAAGATCGTTGCATTATTGTGTTTTGCTTTTTTTGCGCTGTTTGCAGCGCCTTGGGCGCACGCCGAAGATTTCAAGGACCTGCGCGCCAAAATGACGGTGGCCCGTGAAACGCTGGTCACCATGACCACCGACAAAACCAAGCGTGGCCCCGAGCAGCAAAAACTCGTCAAAGACACGGCAGATGCCGCCAGTGCGCTACTTGGCAAACTCAAGGCACCGGTCGGCAAAGAAGCCCAGTTCAAAGAGCTTACCGATACTTGGGGTGCTTTCAAGAAAACCCGCGAAACCGAACTGGTGCCGCTGATTCTGGCGGGCAAAGAAGACGAAGCCCTGAAACTCGCCGGTGGCATTCAAAAAGAGCGCATCAACAAATGCATGAGCCTGCTCGGCGAGCTTGGCGGCTAGACCAGTGGCATACGGCCATGACTGATGCCCTGCATTTGCTGGGCTTAGTGCCTAACAACAGAAAGTGAAAAATGAGCCTGAAAAATCTGAAAATTGGCAATCGCCTGTCCATGTTGCTCGCATTGCTGGTTTTGATTCTGCTCGCCATCGGCTGGGTGGGGCTACAGGCGGCCAGGGATGCCAATGCCAAGATGGCGCAGCAGTACGCCAACGACTTGTTGCCGCTCGAATACCTGGGCAACATCGA
The DNA here is from genome assembly GCA_903873485.1 of uncultured beta proteobacterium. Classification (GTDB taxonomy): domain Bacteria; phylum Pseudomonadota; class Gammaproteobacteria; order Burkholderiales; family Burkholderiaceae_C; genus Rhodoferax. The sequence continues at coordinate 6,513 of CAIQOO010000126.1, forward strand.
AACCCTGATGCAGGCCAACCAGTTGCTGGTGTTGCGCGCCATCACCAATCCGTCCCCCGACAACTCCAAGCTTGCGGTGGAAGGTGTCACCGCCAACATTGCCACCATCAGCCAGACACTCAAGCTTTACCAGGCCGCCGAGAAGTCTGAAACCGAGCATAAGCTGGTGGCTGACTTCGAGGTCAAGCGCACCGCATTTGTTAAAGATGGCCTGACGCCGATGGTGGACGCTCTGCGCGACAACAGTCCGGCACGCGCCGGGCTGGTGGACGAGACACTCACCAACCGCTGGAACGCCGTGGCACCGGTCATTGCCAGCATCAAGAATCTGCAAATTGAAGAAGCAAAGGCTGACTATGAGCGCTCGGTGGTCAGCGCCAGCGCCACCCAGACCCGGGTAATGCTGATCATTGGCGCCGCGCTGCTGTTGACCATTGCGGCGGGCTACTTTTTGATTCGCAGCATCACGCAGCCCATAAGCTACGCAGTAGAGGTGGCCGACGATGTGGCTGCAGGCAAACTCGATGCCAAGATCATCGTTGACCGGCAGGACGAGGCTGGCCATTTACTCGATACCATGGCCAAAATGCAAGGCGTGCTCAACCAGTTCATTGATGCACAAAAAGAAATGACGCGCCAGCATGACCAAGGCATGCTCGACTATGTGATGCCGACCCAGCACCTGCAAGGCGCTTACCGGGACATGGCCGAGTCGGTCAATCAGTTGGTGCAGTCACACATTGCCGTCAAGATGCGCGTGGTGGAGGTGATGGGTGCCTATGTGGATGGCCGCTTTGACGTGGTCATGGACCGCCTGCCAGGACAAAAGGCACGCATCAGCCAAGCCATGGACAAGGTACAAGCCACCATGCGCAGCGCCGCTGAGGCCGCTACTTTCAACGAGCGGATCAGGCTTTCGCTCGACAGCCTGCCGGTGTGTGTCACGGTCTCCAACGCTCAGGCGGCACTGGTACACGCCACCCCGCCGGCCAAAGAACTGCTCAAGCTGTTTGGTGGTGCCAGCTTCGATGCCAACAAGTTTTATGGCAACAAACTCTCAACACTGTTCAAAAACCCGGACGATACCGTGCGTTTTGACCAGGCAGTGCGCTCCGGTGAGACCGTCGATATGGAAATTCAAGGCCGGCAGTTGCGGCTCTTGGCACGCCCGGTCAATGACAGCCACGGCACGCCGATTGGCCGCATCACCCAATGGCTGGATCGCACCGATGAGATCGCCTCGGAGAAAGAACTCGACGACATCGTCACGGCCGCAACCCAAGGTCAGTTTTCGGGTCGGCTGGGCTTGGACAACAAGACCGGTTTTTTCGTCAAAATTGCGAGCGGCATGAACCAGTTGGTGCAGACCTGCGAGCAAGGCCTCAGCGATGTGGCCAGAGTGCTGGCCTCGGTGGCCGAAGGCGACCTGACCCAGCGCATCACACGCGACTACGCTGGCCTGTTTGGCAAAGTCAAAGACAGCGTCAACACCTCCAGCGAAAACCTGACCCGCGTCATTGGTGAAGTGCGCGCCGCCGCCGATGCCCTCACCGGTGCCGCCAACCAGGTTTCTGCCACCGCGCAAAGCCTGTCGCAAGCCGCCAGCCAGCAAGCCGCCAGCGTGGAAGAAACCACCTCGCAGATCGACACCATGTCGGCATCCATCAACCAAAACAGCGACAACGCCCGCGTCACCGATGGCATGGCTACCAAAACCAACAAGGAGGCCGTTGAAGGTGGCAGCGCCGTCAGCCAGACCGTCACGGCCATGAAGCAGATTGCCGCCAAGATCGGCATCGTCGACGACATCGCCTACCAAACCAACCTGCTGGCGCTGAACGCTGCCATTGAAGCTGCTCGCGCCGGCGAGCACGGCAAAGGCTTTGCCGTGGTGGCCGCTGAAGTGCGCAAACTCGCCGAGCGCAGCCAGGAAGCCGCCAAAGAAATTGGTGAGCTTGCCGGCAGCAGCGTAACCACTGCTGAACGTGCCGGCAAACTGCTCGATCAAATCGTGCCCAGCATCCAGAAAACCAGTGAACTGGTGCAAGAGATTGCCGCAGCCAGTTCAGAACAAAGCCAGTCAGTCACCCAAATTGGTGGTGCCATGGGACAGCTTTCCAAGGCAACCCAGCAAAACGCCTCGGCTTCTGAAGAACTCGCAGCCACCAGCGAAGAGTTGTCGGGCCAGGCCGAACAATTGCAGCAGAGCATCGCTTTTTTCAACACCGGTGACGGCCCGGCCAAAGTGAGTAGCCGCCATGGTTTGCCCGCGCCCGAACGTCGTGGCGCTACCGGGCGGGCTGCAGCCCCGCTGATTGCAGCACCTGTGCGCCGGGGTGATTCGGCCAACTTCAAACCCTACTGATGTATTCCCATGCGCATCTGTCACGCCAGCACCTCGCAAGCCGAGTGGATGCCACGATCAGCCGCGAATTGGGTTGTCGATTGGGCCACGTCGGCCACCTGGTTGCTCTGGTAGCACAAGCTTGCTCCACTTGCTGCTGGGTCAACGCCGTTGTGCTGTACCCCGAAAGCATTTCTCTTTCAATAATTTTGGAGCCACGACATGAAACTGAGTCAACTCACGATTGGCAAACGCTTGTTGCTGATTGTTGGCGTTTCGGTATTGATCATGCTGGCGCTGGCGCTGATCAACTGGGTCGCCATGAGCCGGTTGGCCGCGCTGCAGGACCAGGGGGTGACCCGCGCACACTCGGCAGCGCAGGTCAAACATGATTCCAATCTGGGCGCGCAGGCTTACCGCGTGATCGCCGACACCTACATCAATCGCAATTTTGACGATGCGCGCAAGAACTGGGCCAAGGTCAGCAAGGAGATGGACGATGCACTGACCCTGATCGATGGTCTTGCCGACACCGCCGACAAAAAGGCCGCCGTGCAAGACGCCCGTGCCAGCACCCAGGAAATCAACAAGCTTTACACCGGCCCGTTCCTGGCGCTGGCCACCAAAAACGCCACGTCAACCGAGGTGACAGAAGTTGACGGCGCGATTGATGCCCAGATCAACCGCTTTGAGGCCGCCTTTGACAAACTTGAAACCATGCTGGGCGCCGATGCCAAGGCACTCGACGAGACCTTTGACAGCGATGCCAAGGCCGCACGCTTGCTGGTGATTGCCTCCATCGTGCTGGGTGGCATTGTGCTGGTGGTGCTCACCCGGGTGGTGTCAAAAAGCATCACCCGTCAACTTGGCATGGAACTGCACGATGCCACCGCGCTGGCCCATCGCATTGCCGCCGGCGACTTGAGCCGCGACAGTACTCGCGGCAATCCAGATGCGGCCAGCCTGGCCGGTGCGTTTGCACACATGCAGTCGGTGCTGCAGCGTTTTCAGGCTGCGCAGACCGAGATGGCGCGCCAGCACGATGCAGGCATGCTCGACTTCAAAATGCCCACCGAAGGCTTGAGCGGCAGCTACCAGGCCATGGCGCAAGACACCAACGCGCTGGTGCAGTCGCACATTGCCATCAACCAGAAAACAATCACCCTGGCGGGTGCCTACGCCGACGGGCAGCTTGACGAACCGATGGACCGGCTGCCGGGGCAAAAAGCCCGCATCAGCGAGGCGATGGACAAGGTACAGAAGTCGCTCAAAGAGGCGGCACAGGCCGCACGCACCAACTTGCGCATTCGCAATGCGCTCGACAAATGCTCGACCAACGTGATGATTGCCAACGTGAGCAACGAGATCATTTACCTGAACGAGACCGTCACCGCCATGCTGCAGCGCAACGAGAGCGAATTGCGCAAGGTGCTGCCGCAGTTTGATGCCCGCAAGCTGCTGGGGCAAAACATTGACCTGTTTCACAAAAATCCGGCGCATCAAAAGCAACTGCTGGGCAACCTGACAAGCACCTATAAGACCCAGATCAAGGTGGGAACGCTCACGTTCGCGCTGTCAGCCAACCCGATTGTCAACGCCGCAGGCGAGCGCATCGGCACGGTGGTTGAATGGGCCGATCGCACCACCGAAGTGGGCATTGAAGGTGATGTTGCCGTGTTAGTTGAACGCGCCAGCCAGGGCGATTTCAGCCAACGCCTGAGTCTGGACGGCAAGGACGGCTTTTTTGCCAGCCTGAGCCAGGGCATGAACCAATTGATGGACACCAGCGAGCGCGGGCTCAACGACGTGTCCGAACTGCTGGCCGCCTTTGCCGAGGGCAATCTGACGCGCCGCATGGCACTCGACTATGCCGGACTGTTTGGCAAAGTCAGGGACAACGCCAACACCACGGCCGAAAACCTGACCCGGGTAATGGACGAGGTACGCGCTGCAGCCAACGCACTGACCGGTGCGGCCAACCAGGTCAGCGCCACCGCCCAGTCACTGAGCCAGGCAGCCAGCCAGCAGGCCGCCAGCGTGGAGGAAACCACCTCGCAAATCGATGTGATGTCGGCCTCGATCAGCCAGAACAGCGACAACGCCAAAGTGACTGCCGGCATGGCCTCCAAGACAGATAAAGAGGCAAATGAAGGTGGAACCGCCGTCAGTCATACGGTGGCAGCTATGAAAAAGATAGCTTCCAAAATTGGCATCGTGGACGATATCGCCTATCAGACCAACCTGCTCGCGCTCAACGCTGCCATTGAAGCGGCGCGCGCCGGTGAGCACGGCAAAGGTTTTGCGGTGGTGGCCGCCGAGGTGCGCAAACTGGCCGAACGTAGCCAGGAAGCGGCCAAAGAGATCAGCGAGCTGGCCAGCAACAGCGTGGTCACTGCCGAGCGGGCCGGCAAACTGCTTGACCAGATCGTGCCAAGCATTCAGAAAACCAGCGAGTTGGTGCAGGAAATTGCTGCTGCCAGCAGTGAGCAGAACGAGTCTGTCTCACAAATTGGTGGCGCCATGGGGCAGTTGAGCAAAGCCACACAACAAAATGCTTCGGCTTCCGAGCAACTCGCCGCCACCAGCGAAGAACTGTCTGGTCAAGCACAGCAATTGCAGCAAAGCATTGCCTTCTTTCAAACCGGCGATGCTGCCACCCGCACCCAACCGGGGAAAGCGCGGCCCGCGTCGGAGCGCCGCAGCCTTGGCAACCAGGTTGATGCGTTGCGGCGGCTGGCCCCGGTTCGCCCGGTTGGCAGCGCCAATTTCAAGCCCTACTGAGGTCAAGCCATGAGTCATCACCCTGTCGCGATTGCATCCAGCGATTCAATGTCGGCCCTGCGTCAAAATTCTGCCAAAGAGGATGCCCTGCAATACCTCACCTTCAGCCTCGGCGACGAGGTGTTTGCCATGGACATTCGCAGTGTGCGCGAGATCATCCAGTTCAACGCCATGACCATCGTGCCGCTGATGCCCGACTTTGTGCGCGGCGTGATCAACCTGCGCGGCGCTGTGGTGCCGGTGATCGACCTCAAGTCGCGCTTTGGTCGGCCCCAGGCGCAAATGGGAAAAAAAACCTGCGTCATAATTTTTGACGTTGGCCCCGAAGGCGACAAGGTCGAGCTGGGGTTGTTGGTAGATGCCGTCAGCGAGGTGATTGACATTGGCCCCTCACAGATCGAGCCGCCGCCGCAGTTTGGCACCACCATTCAGCGCGAGTTCATTCATGGGCTGGGCAAGGTGGGCAGTGAGTTCATCGTGATTCTGGAGCCTGAGCGGGCGCTCAACATCGACGAGATGGCCGCGCTGGCCGAGCAGGCCCACGCCACCTAAATCGCCGCCACACCGTCCACCTGTCACCTGCAACTTTCGGAAAGCCAAACCATGAACCAATTCGCAATTAAAACGCGCATCCTGGCGGGTTTTGCTTTGCCCATTTTGCTGTTTGTCGGTTTTACCTTCTGGTTTTCCGGCCAGTTGGCACAAGTTCGCCAAAGCCTGAACCAGGTCTCGGAGCAAAGCGTTCAATACGCCCTGCTGGCGGCCACCATGGACAAAAACGTGGTGCAGGTTCAACAATTTTTGTCCGATATTTCAGCCACCCAGGGCAAAGACGGCCTAGACGATGGCTTTAAGAAGGCGCAAGAAAACTACGACGAATTCAGCGCCGGTCTGGCGCGCTTCGAAAAGTATTTCTCGCAGACCGGCGATGCTGCATCGGCCAAGCAGGTGCAGACTATCAAGGCGGACGCTGCAGCCTACTACGCCACCGGTCAGGCCATGACGCAGGCCTTTGTGGCGGCCGGTCCGGCAGCGGGCAACAAGCTGATGGGCAGTTTTGACAGCGCCAGCGAACAGTTGCAAAAACAGTTGGCGCCTTTTGTCAAATCCCAGGTAGATCAAATGAAGTCTGACCTGGCCGCAGCGTCGGCGAAGGCCGATCAAATTGCCACCATTGGCGTTGCCATTGTGTTAGCAGCCATTGTGGTGGCTTTGCTGGTGGCCTTCGGCATCACCGCCAGCATCACCCGGCCACTGGCACGCGCCTTGGGCGCGGCGCGCGAGGTGGCCGCAGGCAAACTCGACACCGAAATCGTGGCCGACGAGAGCGAAATCGGTCAACTGATGGCACCGCTGGCCAAAATGAAAGACACACTGCTGCAATTTGAAGCGGCACAACACGAAATGGCGCGCCAGCATGATCTGGGCATGCTCGACTACCGCATGCCGGTCAACCAGCTTGAAGGCGACTACCGGGCCATGGGGCAGTCGATCAACACCTTGGTGAATTCGCACATCGCCGTCACCCTGAAGGTGGTGGAGGTGGTCAGTGCCTATTCGGATGGCCGGTTTGAGGTGGCGATGGACCGCCTGCCAGGGCAAAAAGCCCGCATCAGCGAGGCGCTGGACAAGGTGCAGGCTGGCCTCAAAGAAGCAGCCATGGCCGCGCAGCGCAATTTGCGCATCAAGACCGCGCTGGACCGCTGCACCACCAACGTGATGATTGCCGACACCGACTTCAACATCATTTACATGAACGACACGGTCAACGCCATGATGCGCCGCAACGAAGTCGAGCTGCGCAAGGTGTTGCCGCAGTTTGACGCCAACCGCCTCGTGGGGGCCAGCATCGACCTGTTTCACAAAAACCCGGGACACCAACGCCAAATGCTGGGGCAGCTCACTCATCCCTACAAAACCCAGATTCAGGTGGGTAACCTTCATTTCAGCCTGTCTGCCAACCCAATCACCGACGAGCATGGTCAACGCCTGGGCACGGTGGTCGAATGGGCCGACCGCACGGCCGAGGTGGTCATCGAGCAGGAGATAGCCGCTGTGGTGGAACATGCCAGCAGCGGCGCTTTTGGCCACCGCCTGAGCGTGTCAGACAAGACCGGCTTCTTTGCCACCTTGTCAACCGGCATGAACCGTTTGCTCGAGGTGAGCGCCCAGGGTTTGAACGATGTGGCCAAGGTGCTGTCTGCATTGGCTGACGGTGATTTGTCGCAGCGCATGACCGGGGATTACGCCGGTCTGTTTGCCCAGGTTCAGACCAGCGTAAATCGCTCCAGCGACAACCTGGCGCGGGTGATTGGCGAGGTGCGTGGCGCGGCCGATGCGCTGACGGGTGCTGCCAACCAGGTGTCGGCCACCGCGCAGTCGCTCAGCCAGGCGGCCAGCCAGCAGGCGTCCAACGTCGAAGAAACTACCGCCAGCATCAACGCCATGTCGGCGTCGATCAGCCAGACCAGCGACAACGCCCGTATCACCGACCGCATGGCCACCCAGACCAATAAAGAGGCTATTGAGGGTGGAGCCGCCGTCACACATACGGTGGATGCTATGAAAAAGATAGCTTCCAAGATCAGCATCGTCGATGACATCGCCTACCAGACCAATCTGTTGGCGCTCAACGCCGCGATCGAAGCCGCACGCGCCGGTGACCATGGCAAGGGCTTTGCCGTGGTGGCGGCTGAGGTGCGCAAACTTGCCGAGCGCAGCCAGGAGGCGGCCAAAGAAATTGGTGAACTGGCCGCCAGCAGCGTCACCCAGGCCGAAAGTGCCGGCAAATTGCTCGGGCAAATCGTGCCAAGCATCCAGAAAACCTCAGAGTTGGTGCAAGAAATTGCCGCCGCCAGCAGCGAGCAAAGTGGCACCGTCACGCAAATCAGCGGCGCCATGGGGCAGCTCAGCAAAGCCACGCAACAAAATGCTTCGGCATCCGAAGAATTGGCAGCCACCAGCGAAGAACTCTCGGGGCAGGCCGAACAGTTGCAACAGTCGATTGCGTTTTTCCATGAGGGCCAAGGGCAGGTTCAAGTACCCAGCCGCCATGAGGCCACGGCCATCGCGCAGCGGCCGACGCGGCGATTGTCTGGGCCACCACCGCTGATTGCCGCCCCGGTACGCAGCAGCGACCGCAGCAATTTCAAGCCCTATTGAGACAAGGGCGCAGGCAGCAAAGCCATTCTTTGAGGAGACCGTTGGATGAAAAACAGGCAAACGCCCACCAGCCGCGAGAGGGTCATGCGCGAAGACGATTTCATCGTCTCCAAGACCGACCTGAAAGGCCGCATCACCTACTGCAACCGGGTGTTCATCGAGTTTTCGGGCTACACCGCCAGTGAACTCATGGGCGAACAGCACAACATCGTGCGCCACCCGGACATGCCACGCGGCGTGTTCAAGTATTTGTGGGACACGCTGGAGCAAAAAAAAGAGTGTTTTGCGTATGTCAAAAACATGTGCAAGGACGGCAGTTACTACTGGGTATTTGCCAACGTCACGCCAGATGTTGATGCCAAGGGTCAGGTGGTGGGTTATTTTTCGGTGCGCCGCAAAGCCAGTGCCAAAGCCATCGCGCTGATGGGCGACGTTTACCGCGCCATGCTCGAAGAAGAGCGCAAAGCCGGCGCCAAAGACGCCTGCACCGCCTCGCTGGCGCTGCTGGCCAGTACCCTGGAGCAACAAGGAGTCAGCTATGAACAACTCGTCCTCTCGCTCTGATTCCAACGTATTTTTTTGGGCGTTGACGTTGGCGCTGCTGGTCGGCGGCCTGCTGCAAAGCTGGCATGACGGCTGGAACCTCTTTGTGCTGGTCTGGCTGGCACCCGCACTGCTGTGTCTGGGAATGTGGGGAATCAGTCTGCAACGTCAGCAACGCACCATGGAGCAGGTCAAACGCATGGCGCAAACGGTCGCCCAAGGCCAGTTCGGTCAGCGCCTGAAGGACATGCCCAGCCGGGGTGCGCTGCACGATGTGTGTTGGGAATTCAACGACATGCTCGACCAGCTCGAAACCTGTTTCAGGGAGCAGGGTACGGCGCTGCGATATGTCAGCGAAGGGCAGTACTTCCGGCTGGCTCAGACCAGTGGCCTGCGCGGCACATTCAGTACGGCGCTGGCGCAAACCAACCAGTCGCTGCTGGCCATGGCCAAAAATGCCGAAGCCGAGCAGCGCGCTGCCGCTGAAAAGCTTGCCGTCCAGGAGAAAGAGCGAGTGGTGGCCAACGAAAACCGCCGCATCCGTCTGGCACTCGATACCGTCAGTCTGCCGGTACGCATCGCTGATGATGATGGTACGGTGATCTATATTAACCACGCCTTGCGCGACACCTTGCACCGCAATGCTGCCGGGTTTCGCAAGCAAATTGCCGGGTTTGACCCCGACCTGGTGGTGGGCAGCAGCATCGGCCGGTTTTACGCTGACCCGCAAGCAGCGGTAGCGCGGCTGCGAAACTTGAGTGCCGTCGCGCAGAGCCGTCTTGAGCTGGGCGGACGCATGTACGACCTGACCACCACACCGGTGCTGTCGCAGCAGGGCGAGCGACTCGGCACGGTGGGACAGTGGTTGGACGTAACCGACCAGTTGGCTGCCGAACAGGAAATCGATCAGATGGTCAGCGCGGCGGCGCAAGGCAACTTGAGCCAGCGCCTGGACCTGCATGGCAAAACCGGTTTTTTTGCCAGCCTGTCTGCTGGCATAAATCAACTGGTGCAAACCACTGAGCAAGGCCTGTCCGACGTGGCCGAAGTGCTCAGCGCCATGGCCGATGGTGACCTGACGCGACGCATCAACCGCGACTATGCTGGCCTGTTTGGCAATGTCAAGGACAGCGTCAACGCCTCAGCAGAAAACCTGACCCGGGTGATGACCGAAGTGCGCGCCGCCGCTGATGCCCTCACTGACGCCGCCAATCAGGTCAGTGCCACCGCCCAGTCTTTGAGCCAGGCAGCCAGCGAGCAGGCCGCCAGCGTGGAAGAGACCACCGCGCAGATCGACACCATGAGCGCATCGATCAACCAAAACAGCGACAACGCCCGCGTAACCGACGGCATGGCTGCCAAGACCACCAAAGAAGCGGTCGATGGTGGCTCGGCAGTTGGCCAGACCGTGACCGCCATGAAGCAGATTGCCGCCAAGATTGGCATCGTTGACGACATCGCCTACCAGACCAACCTGCTGGCGCTTAACGCTGCGATCGAAGCCGCGCGCGCTGGCGAGCATGGCAAGGGTTTTGCGGTGGTGGCCGCCGAGGTGCGCAAACTCGCCGAGCGCAGCCAGGGGGCTGCCAAAGAAATTGGCGAATTGGCGCGCAGCAGCGTCACCACCGCCGAGCGCGCGGGCAAACTGCTCGACGACATCGTGCCCAACGTGCAAAGAACCTCCGAGCTGGTGCAAGAAATTGCTGCGGCATCGAGTGAACAAAGTGAATCGGTCACACAAATTGGCGGTGCCATGGGCCAGCTCAGCAAGGCCACGCAACAAAACGCCAGTGCCTCTGAAGAACTGGCCGCCACCAGTGAAGAACTCTCGGGCCAGGCCGAACAATTGCAGCAAAGCATCGCTTTTTTCAACATTGGTAACAATGCGCCAGCGGTGCCTGATCGCCATGCCCAGCGCGAATCCAACACGCGCGGCATGCGCACCAAGCCTGCTGCGCCGCGCCTGAGTGCACCCGCAGCCGCAGTGGGCCGGGGCAATTTCAAACCCTACTAATCCACCCAAAAAGACACCCCCATGAGCCACGACAAGGACATAGAAGAACGTACCCGGCTAGCCGGCACCAATAAATTTGAGCTGCTGCTGTTTCGCCTGGGCGAGTCGCCCAGCACCGGCGAGCGTGAGCTGTTTGGCATCAACGTGTTCAAGGTGCGCGAGGTGCTGGTGATGCCCAAAATCACGGCACTGGTGAACGCCCATGAACACCTGATGGGGGTGGCCAACATCCGTGGCCAGATCATTCCGGTAATTAACCTGCCCGCAGTGGTGGGCTGCAACCCAAAAAAGGGCAACTCCATCCTGATGGTGACCGAATTTGCCCGCACCGTGCAGGCCTTTGCGGTGGAAGACGTGCGCGAGATCGTGCGTCTGGAGTGGGACCAGGTGCTGCCCGCCGAGAGCAGCCACGCCGGCGCTTTGGTGACCGGCATTGCCCGGCTGGACGGCGCCCGCCCCGACACCCGGCTGGCGCAGGTGCTGGATGTCGAAGAGGTGCTGCGCGACGTGATGCCTGTGACCCAACAAGAAATCAACCGCGAGGTGGTCGGGCCTGCGCTGCTGCTGCCGCCGGACGCTTCAATTTTGGTAGCTGATGACTCGCATGTAGCAAGGGCTGTGATCGAATTGGGCTTAAAAGCCATGGGCGCGCCGTATGTGATGACGCACACCGGCCTGCAAGCCTGGAACTACCTGCAGGAGGTGGCCGAAAAAGCAAAGGCCGAGGGCATGCGCGTCAAAGACAAAATTGCCGTGGTGCTGACCGACCTGGAAATGCCCGAGATGGACGGCTTTACCCTGACCCGGCTGATCAAGCAGGATGCCCGTTTCAAGGGTATTCCGGTAGTGATTCACTCATCCCTGACAGGCACCACCAATGAAAACCACGTCAAAGGCGTGGGTGCCGATGGCTACGTCGGCAAGTTTTCTCCACGCGAACTGGCCAACACACTGCGCCAGGTTTTGGCGCGTCTGGTGTCCCATTGATCGTTTCTTGGCGCTTGTGTTGAAGTCAAAAGAATACTCTTTGCTGATCAGACGCATTTCCAAAACCGGTCGGGATGTCTGGCTGCAGGCCGTCTATAGCCCGGTCATGGACGAGATGGGCCGGGTGCTGAAGGTGATCAAGATTGCCACCGACGCAACCGCTGAAGTCGCCGCCCAAGCCATGCTGTGCAATACCGTCACGCAAAACAGCGACAACGCCCGCATGACCGACGGCATGGCCAGCAAAACCACCAAAGATGCGGTTAACGGCGGCTCTGCTGTCCGCCAGACGGTGAAAGCGATGAAGCAGATCGCCTGCTGGCCAGCGCCGGAGCGGCGCGGCCAGAGTGAACGCGCCAGCGCTCCCCGGCTTGCCGCACCCAGCCGCGCAGGCGGCAGTTTTCGACCCTATTGAATGAATCACACTTTTGTCAAACTAACCGTGGGTGGTGCCTCATGCGCGCAAACCTGAGTGTAGGTTTTGAATCCACTCACTCAGGCCAGCTATTCGCAGCCCACCTGCGACCGCTGAGTCATCTACCGTCGGTCGGCACAGCGCTAGCTCGCCCGATGCACCAACGGCTGACGAGCCACGGGTCCAGTTAATCGGTACCAGGAGTCTTTAATGATAAGCAAGCTGTTTTATGGGTGGAACAAGATCGGGCTGCAGCTCAAGTTGCAAATCCTGATCCAGAGCTTCTTGATCCTGATCCTTTATGGTGCCCAACATTGGATACTGAACAGGTTTGAACATCAGATCATGACCGCCGCCGAGGAGCGATCGGTCGCTGTGGCCGATGGCGTCATCAACGGGCTTAACACCTTGATGGACACCAAGCTGGGTGACAAGGATGTCATCAGTGATGCCAAAGCGCGCGCGCTCTTCATCGAGAAAATTGGTGTATCAGACAAAATCAAAGAGCTGCGGGTGGTTCGCGCCAAAGGCACCAACGACGAGTATGGCGAGGGTTTGCCGCAGGAGCGTCCGGTCGACGAGATCGACCACCAAGTGCTGACCACCGGGAAAACCCGATTCAAGGTGAGCAGCACCGGCGAGGCCTCGCTCCGGGTGGTGATGCCCTTTATTGCAGAAAAAGACTTTCGCACCAGCAAGTGCCTTGAATGCCACGCCGTCGAAGAAAAGACGGTGCTGGGGGCGGCCAGCGTTACCCTTGACATCCGGGACGATCTGGCCGCCATCAGCCAGATCAGCCAATGGATCTGGGTCGGATTTGGTATTTTGCAACTGGTGTTGTTCGTGGTCGTCGGATTGATTGTGCGGCGTTTGCTCAGGCAGCTCGGTGGTGAGCCAGACTACGTCATCGACATTCTCAAGCAGATTTCCAGGGGCAATTTGTCGCAAGACATTGCCACACGCAAGTCCGACCAGAACAGCCTGTTGGCCACCATCAAGCTCATGCAAACCGGTTTGCGCGAAGTGGTGACAGAAATGCAGACGGTGGTTACTGCAGCAGCGCAAGGCGATCTGTCACAGCGCATTGATCTGACCGAAAAGCAGGGTTTTGCCCGCGATCTGGGTGCCCGCGTCAATCAGTTGGCCGATGAAACGATGCGCATCAAGATGGCGCTGGACAACGCCTCAACCTGCGTGATGATTGCCGATGTCGAGGGGCGGATCATCTACATGAACGCCTCGGTGACAGCCCTGATGCGGCGGGCCGAGGCCGACATTCGCAAGGAAATCCCGGAGTTTCAGGTCAATCAGATCATCGGCGGCAGCTTTGACAGGTTCCACAAAAATGCCGCCCACCAGAGAAATCTGATAGCGGGGCTGCGTGGCACGCACCAGGCAGACATCAACATCGGCGGCCAGGTTCTGGGGATCATTGCTACCCCGGTTCTCGATGACAAGGGCCAGCGGCTCGGAACCATTATCGAGTGGAAAGACCGTGCCATCGAAATCACTGCCGAAGCGCAGGCGCGGGCCAACGAGCGAATCCACCAGGCGCTTGACAAGTGCACCACCAACGTGATGATCGCCAACGCCAGCCACGACATTGTTTACCTGAACGAAACCGCTGCCCTGATGATGCAGCGAAACCAAGCTGCGCTGCGCCAGGCATTGCCGGGTTTTGACGCGCACCATCTGCTAGGGCAAAACATTGACATGTTCCACAAAAACCCATCGAAACAACGAGGTCTGTTGTCGGCTCTGAACTCCACCCATCGGGCACATATTCAAATCGGCTCAGTTTATTTAGGCTTTATCGCCAACCCCATCATTGACCCGCATGGACAACGGGTGGGAACGGTGGTTGAGTGGCTTGATCGCACAGCGGAGGTGACCGTGGAAAATGAAATCGCCACCATCGTGGACGCCGCCTCGCATGGTGCTTTTGACCAGCGGCTGACGCTCGACGGCAAAACCGGCTTTTTTGCTCGACTGAGCGCCAGTATGAACGAACTGCTTGATACCAGCGAGCAGGGATTGAGCGACGTGGCGAAACTTCTGGCGGCACTGGCAGAAGGTGAGCTGACCCATCGCATGGAGCGCGACTACGCCGGGCTGTTCGGCAAGGTCAAGGACAGTGCCAACGCCACCGCCGAAAACCTGACCCGTGTCATCGGGGAAGTCAGCGCCGCTGCCGATGCGCTCACCGGTGCCGCCAACCGGGTCAGCGCTACCGCACAAAACCTGTCGCAGGCCGCCAGCGAGCAGGCGCACAACGTCGAACAAACGACAGCAGGCATCCAGGTCATGTCAACCTCCATCAGCCAGAACAGCGACAACGCCCGTGTCACCGACAGCGTGGCCGCCAAGACCACCAAAGAGGCGGTTGACGGTGGCGCTGCCGTCAGTCAGACCGTTGCCGCCATGAAGGCAATCGCGGCCAAAATCGGCATAGTGGACGACATCGCCTATCAGACCAACTTGCTGGCCCTCAACGCCGCAATCGAAGCTGCGCGCGCCGGTGAACATGGCAAAGGCTTTGCCGTGGTGGCCGCCGAGGTGCGCAAACTGGCTGAACGCAGCCAGCAAGCGGCGAAGGAAATTGGCGAACTCGCTATCAGCAGCGTGAGCACGGCCGAACGGGCGGGCAAGCTGCTTGACGAAATTGTGCCCAACATTCAGAAGACCAGTGAACTGGTGCAGGATATCGCCGCTGCCAGTGCCGAGCAAAGCGAATCTGTGACGCAAATTGGACAGGCCATGGGGCAACTGTCCAAAGCCACGCAGCAAAATGCCTCAGCTTCAGAAGAACTGGCCGCCACCAGCGAAGAACTGTCCGGCCAGGCTGAGCAGTTGCAGCAGTCGGTGGCGTTCTTCAATCTCGGCAGTGCGGCCCCGGTGGTGCGCAGTCGTCATGAGTTGCCCGCACCAGAGCGGCGTGGCACGCCTGAGCGCAAGCCAGCCCCCCGACTGCAGCCGCCAAGGCGCAGCGGCGGCAATTTCAGGCCTGATTGAGAGGCGACTGAGTTTATATGCCAAATCAGGCTCCAGCCCATGTCCTGTATGCGCTGCTAGCTACATTTATAATAGCTGTTAATAGTTTTTTTCTCAGTGAGTCAATGGGTATTTTTCAAGCTGAAAGTGAGTTGTGAATCATGAATGCAAAACTTCAACCCGGCACCGAATCGGTCCGCCCAACCGGGCTGTTTGTGCCGGGAATGCGCATGATGGGCAACTTGCAGTTTTCTGCCAAGGCCATCGTCATCAGCCTGGCCTTTTTGATCCCCATCGTGCTGCTCGGCTGGCTGATATTCAAAACCTACCAGGACAGCCAGCAAGTCACCCAGCGTGAAATTGACGGTGTCCGCGTGTTGCGCTCGTTTGCGCCACTCAACAAAGACCTGGTGACCGCCCGCAACGCCACCCGCGCCGTGATCGGCGGCTTTGACGCGGCCAGCACTTACAAGACCAGTCGCAGCAGCGCGGATGCCCGTTTTGCCAAGCTCGATCAGGAACTTGCCCAAACAGCCGATCCGCTGGCGCTAAGAGCCTCGTTCAATAAACTCAGAACGGCCTGGGATGCCACCTCCAAGTCGGCGAACGGACTCGATGCCAGTGGCCAAAGCACAGTGTTTGTGCCGGTAACGGCGGCGGGTATTGCGCTCCTGGTGCAAATATCGGACCAGTCCGGTGTGGTACTGGACCCCTATATCGATACGCTGTATTTGGGGTTGGCATTGGTTCAGAAGTTGCCAGCCATTCAGGAGAACCTGGGGCAAATCCGCGCCTGGAGCACTTACCTGGTGGCCAAGGCAGACGGCCTGTCTCCGGCAGAGCGTGCCAAAGTCCGGTTGCGCTACGCCATCTGGGATGGCGAGTTTCGTGCTGACATCAAGGTGTTTAAGGCTTACGTCGAAAAAGCGATCGCCGACAACCCGTCGCTTCAATCGCAACTGGATTTGTCGGTGCTGAACCGGCTTGAGGCGTTTCGGGCCAGGGCTTACAAGGTCGTCATGGAAGATGATGTCCAAAAGCCGGATGCGCTATGGTCTGAGGGCGGGGCAATGCTTGACGAGCTGGGCCAGACCTTTGAGAGTACGCTGTCAAAAATGGAAGACCTGTTGACGCAGCGCGCACATCAGGCACAAATACAGGCCTATTACGTTGCCAGCTTTATCGCCGCCATCCTGCTGCTCGCCGCGTATCTGTTTTACAGTTTTTTCCTGGTGATCAGCCGTGGCCTGTCGCAGGCCAGCAAACACCTGCAGCAAATTGCCGAGGGTGACTTGAGCAACAGACCAGCCGAACCGACCGGGCGTGACGAGCCAGCCCAGGTGCTGCATTCATTGATAGCGATGCAAGCTGTGCTGGGGCAGTTTCAATCGGCTCAGCAAGAACTAGCGCGCCAGCATGACCTGGGGCAGATTGACTTTCACATGAGTACCCAGGGACTGCCGGGTGCCTATGCCAGCATGGCCAATTCGATCACTCAACTGGTGCAGAACCACATTGCCATCAAGATGAAAGTTGTAGCGCTGGTCAGCAACTACACCGATGGACGCTTTGACGAGGTCATGGACCGCCTGCCAGGCCAAAAAGCCCGTGTCACTGAGGCCATGGACAAAGTCCGGCAATCCCTGCGTGACGCAGCCGAGGCGGCGGTCGTCAACGCCCGAGTGGTTCAGGCCTTGAACAAGGCTGACACCAATGTGATGATCACCAATGCAAAAAATGATATTATTTTTCTGAACGACACCGTCATGGGCATGCTGCAGCGCCACGAAGCCGAGTTTCGAAAAGTCGCACCCGGCTTTGAAGCGCGCAAGCTGCTCGGGCAAAATGTCGATGCGCTGCACAAAAATCCGGCCCATCAGCACAGCATGCTGGCCAATCTTTCAAGCACCCACAGAACGCAGATACAGGTCGGCAACTTGCACTTCATGCTGGTGCTCAATCCGATTCTTGATGCGCAAGGTGTCCGCATTGGCAACGTGCTGGAGTGGTTTGACCGCACTGTCGAAATCACGTCTGAAACCGAGGTTGCCAGCGTCGTGGCGGCAGCGGGTGCTGGCGACTTCAGCCAGCGGCTCAATACCGTCGGCAAAACCGGCTTCTTCGCCAATCTGAGTGCCGGCATGAACACGCTTCTAGAAACCAGCGAACAAGGCTTGGGCGATGTGGCCCGGGTGCTGGCAGCGGTGGCCGAGGGAGACCTGACCCAGCGCATCACGCGCGACTACCAAGGGCTGTTTGGCAAGGTCAAGCACAGCGCCAACGCCAGCAGTGACAACCTGACCCGGGTCATTGGTGAAGTGCGTGCTGCAGCCGATGCCCTGACCGGTGCCGCCAATCAGGTGAGCGCTACTGCCCAATCCTTGAGCCAGGCCGCCAGCGAGCAAGCCGCCAGCGTCGAGCAGACCTCGGCCAGCATCGACACCATGTCGGTTTCGATCAACCAGAACAGCGACAACGCCAAAGTCACCGATGGCATGGCCACCAAAACCAATAAAGAGGCAATTGAGGGCGGGGCCGCCGTCAGTCTTACTGTGACAGCTATGAAACAAATAGCAGCCAAGATCGGCATCGTCGATGACATTGCCTACCAGACCAATCTGCTGGCGCTGAACGCTGCGATTGAGGCGGCCAGAGCCGGCGAGCACGGCAAGGGTTTTGCTGTGGTGGCCGCCGAAGTGCGCAAGCTCGCCGAGCGCAGCCAGGAAGCGGCCAAGGAAATCGGTGAACTCGCTGCCAACAGCGTGACCACGGCAGAACGGGCAGGCAAACTGCTCGATGAAATCGTCCCAAGCATCCAGAAGACCTCTGAGCTGGTGCAGGAAATCGCCGCAGCCAGCAGCGAACAAAGCGAATCGGTGACACAAATTGGCGGTGCCATGGGCCAGCTCAGCAAGGCCACCCAGCAAAACGCCTCGGCCTCTGAAGAGTTGGCCGCGACCAGCGAAGAGTTGTCGGGCCAGGCTGAACAGTTGCAGCAGTCAGTGGCGTTCTTCAATTTGGGCGACGAGCCACCCCAGGCCGGTAGCCGCCATGAACTGCCGGCACCGAATCGGCGTGGTACACCGGAACATAAGCCTGCGCCCCGGTTGGCAGCGCCACGGCACTCCAGTGGCAATTTCAAACCCTATTGATCGGCTGTTTTAAGAAGAAATTGACCTCTAGCGCCCGTCCAACATGCGTAGCATGCTACTTTTTTTATAACTTATTGGTGCTCTGCGGACAGTTGACCCTCTTTCGCGCCCGATTTTTTACCGGTCTTTTTTATGCTTACTAACCAAAAATCTGATTCTGGATCTGCCGCCATCGCCGGGCTGTTTGCACCCGGTATGCGGCTGATGGCCAACTTGCAGTTTGGCGGCAAGGCGCTGCTGATTTGTCTGTTGTTTTTGCTGCCGACCCTGCTGTTTGGCTACTTTTTTGCCAGGAACGAGACGACCCAGATGGAATTCACTGCGCAGGAACGCGCCGGAGTCGTCGCCATGCGGCATTTTTTGCCCGTTTATGGCGGTGTCCTGAAGGCTCGCAACGCCACTCGCGCAACGCTCGGCGGCTTTGACGGCCAAAGTCGTTATCTGGCCGCGCGAGGGCAAACCGACCTGGCGCTGAAAGACTTTGACAAATTTCTCAGTGATTCCGGCGATGCCATCAGGATCAAGGCAGAGTTCGAAAAACTCAAGTCAGCCTGGGCCAACACTGCGCAGTCCGCCAACGGTGCCAACAAGGAGGGGCGAACCGTATTTGGGCCGGTCAGCAGTTCCGTCACTGCCATGCTGATCCTGATTGGCGACAACTCGAATCTGGTGCTTGACCCCGACATTGACAGCTTTTACCTGGTCAATACGCTGGTGCTGACCCTGCCTAATCTGGCAGAAGATCTGGGCCAACTGTGGGGCTGGGGCACCTTCGCGCTGGCCCGCGCCGGACTGTCTGCGACCGAAGAAAAACGTTACGCCGTGTGGGCGGCAGGGGTGGCCAATGGCGTGGCGCAATCGCTCTCCTACTTGCAGCGGGCCTTTGCCGTCAATCAGGCTTTGCCGGCCAGGCTTGACATGATCATCTGGGATGATGTGAGCGCTTTTCACAATTTAGCCAAAGAATCCCAGGCGCTGGTCAACCAGAAAGACCTGACCCCCGCGCAGTATTTTGACAAGGGCGAGGCGGCGATGCTGCGGCTTCAGTCTTTTTATGACAAGGGCTTGCCGGCACTCGATGAATTGTTGGCGAGCCGCTTTGACGGCATGCAAAGGCGTCTGCTCTTGACTGCAAGCCTGGGCGGTGTCGCCTTACTGCTGGTGGCCTATCTGTTTTACTGTTTCTTTTTGGTTACCAGCCGCGGCCTCGCTTTGGCCTGCAAACACCTGGAAGAAATTGCCGAAGGCGACTTGAGCGACACCCCGGCTCAAGCCTTTGGACGCGATGAGCCCGCTCAGGTGCTGAACTCGCTGATGGCCATGCAGCGCGTTTTGACGCAGTTTCAAACGGCACAGGCGGTGCTGGCGCAACAGCACGAAGCCGGCATGCTGGACTACCGCATGTCAACACAAGGCCTGCCAGGCGCTTATGCCAACATGGCTGAATCCATCAATCAGTTGGTGCAGTCGCATATTGCCGTGAAGATGAAAGTGGTTGACGTGGTCAGCGGCTACACCGAAGGGCGCTTCGAGGTTGCCATGGACCGGCTGCCTGGCCAAAAAGCCCGGGTTACCGAGGCCCTGGACAAAGTGCAGGCGGCGATGCGGGATGCCGCCCTGGCCGCCACCTTCAATGAGCGCATCCGCATGGCACTCGACAGCCTGTCGGTTTGCGTTACTGTTTCCAATGCCGAGGCCAAGCTGGTGCATGCGACCCCGCCGGCCAAAGAACTGCTCAAGCTGTTTGGTGGTGCCAGTTTTGACGCTGACAAGTTTTACGGCAACAAGCTCAGCAGCCTGTTCAACGACCCGACTATTGCCAGCCGCTTTGATCATGCCGTGAAGTCAGGTGAAACCGTGGACATGGAGGTCAATGGACACAAACTGCGGCTGCTAGCGCGTCCGGTGCTGGACCGCCAGTCAAATCCGATCGGGCGCATTACCCAGTGGCTCGACCGCACCGACGAACTGGCCTCCGAACAGGAACTTGACGACATGGTCAGCGCCGCTACCCGTGGCGATTTCAGTGGCCGCCTGAGCTTGACAGGTAAAACCGGCTTCTTTGGCAAGATCTCGGCGGGCATGAACCAACTGATGAACACCAGCGAACAAGGCCTCGGCGATGTGGCCCAGGTGCTGGCTGCCGTGGCCGAAGGCGATTTGACCCAACGCATCACGCGTGATTACGCCGGCCTGTTTGGCACCGTCAAGGACAGCGTCAACACCAGCAGCGACAACCTGACCCGCGTGATTGGCGAAGTGCGCGCCGCCGCCGATGCATTGACCGGTGCTGCCAACCAGGTCAGTGCGACCGCCCAATCCTTGAGCCAGGCGGCCAGCGAGCAGGCCGCCAGCGTCGAGCAAACCTCGGCCAGCATCGACACCATGTCCGCCTCGATCAACCAGAACAGCGACAACGCCAAAGTCACCGATGGCATGGCGACCCGCACAAATAAAGAAGCAGTTGAGGGTGGAGCCGCCGTCAGTCATACGCTGGCAGCTATGAAGCAGATAGCATCCAAGATTGGCATCGTCGATGACATTGCCTACCAGACCAACCTGCTGGCGCTCAATGCGGCGATTGAAGCGGCCAGGGCTGGCGAGCACGGCAAGGGCTTTGCAGTGGTGGCCGCCGAAGTGCGCAAGCTCGCCGAGCGCAGCCAGGAAGCCGCCAAGGAAATTGGTGAACTCGCTGCCAGCAGCGTGACCACCGCCGAGCGGGCTGGCAAGCTGCTTGACGACATCGTGCCCAGCATCCAGAAAACCTCCGAACTGGTGCAGGAATAGGGGTAGGAAAGGACACCGTCCTCCCCTCCCTCCGA
>CAIQOO010000127.1 GCA_903873485.1 uncultured beta proteobacterium
CCTAGATCGAACTTATTCCACCGAAAAATGACCGGTACAGCATTAAATTCTGCAATGCCTTTGAGAATGCGCGCTTTGAGTTCATCCTTCGAATTGACACGGATGTGGCGCAAGAAGGTGCGAGCCATCTTTGAGAATACACATTCAATCAAGTAGCGTTTACAGCACTCACATGGACACCCCTTTAATATATTGATGAGCTACCATTTTCCATTGTCATCGAGATGCTCTGAATCGCTGCGAACGCGTCAGGTAAATGGTAAAACCAGCGATGAAATCCATTACTACATCAGCAGCCTTCCGTGACAGCCGTTTTTTGCCGGCTTCGGTGCAGATTGGCGCGCAGGTGCCCGAGCAGGCCTGCGAGATTGTTGGCAACACCAATAGCCTGAAGCAGATTTTTGTCAACCTGATCAAGAACGCGGTAGAGGCCTTGCCCAAAGGCGGGCGCATCGATGTGGTCAACCAGGGCCTGACACGGCGTGACGGGGCGGATTTTTTTGCCCTGCAAATCAAGGACACCGGCCCCGGACTGCCCGAAGAGGTGCTGGCCAAACTTTTTTCACCAGTGAGCAGCAGCAAGGCAGGCGACAATCGCGGCCTGGGCTTGAGCATTGTTCATGGCCTGGTGAAGAAACTCAATGGACGCATCAGTTGCAACAGCTCCCCAACAGGAACCAGTTTTGAGATTTTGCTGCCAGTATGGCGCGCCACCACGACCTGAGCCGCCTGGAGACCCCATGAACAGCATCGATCCACTTCAGCCAGACTTGACACAAGCCGCCCATGATCCGGTGCCGGTGCTGGTCTTGCCAATACCGGCACCAGCGCCGGTATTGGCCCAGTTGCTGCTGGTCGATGACGAGCCGCTGATGCTCGACAGCCTGTGCGAACTGCTCAACCATCGCGGTTTTGCCCTGTCCACTGCGGCCAGCGGCGTCGAGGCGATACAGCAACTCAGCCAGACCGCGTTTGACCTGGTCATCCTGGACTTGCGCCTGCCCGACATCGGCGGCCACCAGATCATGGACTTCATGAAAGCCAGCGGCATCGATGCCAACGTGATTGTGACCAGCGGCGACAACAGCATTGATGCCGCCATTGGCGCACTCCGGCGTGGCGCCTACGATTACCTGCGCAAACCTTACCCGCGCGAGGAACTGCTCAAGGCCGTCAACAACGCCTTGCAGCAGCGCCAACTGGCGGCAGAAAACAAGCGTATTGCCTGGCAGCTCGAAGACTCCGAGCAAATTTACCGCTATCTGGTGGACAGTTCACCCGGCATCATCTTCACGCTGGACGCACAAGGCATCATCAGCTTTGTCAACGACCGGGTGCAACCCCTGCTGGGTTTTGTCCGCGAAGACCTGATCGGCCGACATTACGCCGAACTGGTGCACGATCAAGACCTTGAGCGGGCCAACTATGTGTTCACCGATGGTCCGCGCGACCAGCGCTGGTCGCGCAACATTGAATTGCGGCTCAAGTCTTGCCATCTGGATGACGAGGGACGCAGCTTCAGCATCGAGCTGATGACCATGTTGCCGGGCCAGTGCCGCCAGCCGATGGCGACTGACCCGCTTATGCCGGATTTGCCGGATTTGCCGGGCCTCTATGCGGTGGCCCGGGACATCACCGAAAGCAAGCGAGCCGACGAACTTATCACTTACCAGGCCTACCACGACATCCTGACCGACTTGCCAAACCGGGTGCTGTTCAAGGACCGGCTGAGTCTGGCGCTGTTGCAGGCGAAGCGAGGAAGGGGCGGGCTGGCCGTCATGTTTGTCGATCTGGACCGATTCAAGGTGGTCAACGACTCGCTTGGGCACCACATCGGTGACGAATTGCTGCAGCAAGTCGCCATCCGCCTGAAAGCGTGCCTGAAACACAGCGATACCCTGTCGCGCTTTGGCGGTGATGAGTTCACCGTGGTGTTGCCCGAACTCGATCAGCCCGAAGAGGCCAGTCTGGTGGCACAGGCTTTGCTCAAGAGCCTGACCCGGCCATTTGTGCTGGCCGGCCATTCGGTGCATGTGTCGGCCAGCATCGGGGTGGCGGTGTACCCCGGTGACGGTGAAGGCGTTGATGTGCTGATCCGCAATGCCGATCTGGCCATGCACAGCATGAAAGACCAGGGGCGCAATGGCCACGCATTTTTTGACCACGCCATGATCAACCGCTCGTCCGAGCGGATTGTGCTGGAACACGACCTGCACATGGCCCTGACGCGCAATGAACTGGAGATGTATTACCAGCCGCAGGTGGATGTCAAAACCGGCAAGATCATCGGCGCCGAGGCTCTGATGCGCTGGAACCATCCGCAGCGGGGTTTTCTGGGTGCTGCGGCATTTCTGCCGTTTGCCGAAGAAAGCGGCCTGATTATTCCGATCAGCGACTGGATGCTCGAAGCCACTTGCAGCGACCTGCTCGACTGGAATGCGCTGGGTGGCGAACGCATGTACCTGTCAATCAACCTGTCGCCGCACTACCTGGAACGTGGCGATATTTTTGACAAACTCAAAAATACTCTCGACCGGTACCGGATTTCACCCGAGCAAATGGAAGTTGAAGTGACCGAAAACATCTGCATCCGCAACCCGCTGGCGGCCATCGAGCAGCTCAACAAGCTGTGCCAGCTCGGGGTGCGGGTGGCGATTGACGACTTTGGCACCGGTTACTCGTCGCTGTCGTATTTGCACCGGTTTCCGATTCACGTGCTCAAGATCGACCGCTCTTTTGTCATGCCGATCGAAGATGAAAGCCTGCAGTTTCCGGTGGTGCTGGCGATCATTTCGATTGCCCGGGGCTTGGGCCTCAAGCTGGTGGCCGAAGGGGTCGAAACCGAGGTGCAAAAAAACTATCTGGAAAACGCCGGCTGCCAGACCTTTCAGGGCTACTACTTTCACAAGCCGATGCAACAGGGCGCACTGCTGGCCTTGTTGCAAGCGCAGATCGGCTAGGGTACCGGAGTGAATCTTCAAAATGCTATTTTTATGATAGCTATAAGCGCAATGTCCATAAGGGCTGGAACCGGTTTTAAGCCTGAATCTTGAACTCTGGCGCCAGCCGGCTGGCGTGCGCCTGGGGCTGGCCGTCGCTCAGGTCTTGGCGCGCCTGGTGAACCATCTGTGCCCGGACTGCATCCGGGAAACTACGCTTGTTGAATCAGCGAGACTGAACTATAGTTTTGCATCTTTTGTTAAATCAAGTTGCTTTAGTTATGGAAAACCCTCGTATGAAAAAGAAAAATGTCGATATCCAGGCGGCCACTGCAGGTGAGGCGCTGATTGACCTGATTGCCGATGCCGATGGCCGGCTGCAAGCCTGCCTGGGCGGTGCGGTTTACAACCTGACGCGTGCGCTGGCGCGCCAGGGTGTCGAAACGCTCTACCTCAACCCGCTGTCGCGGGACTGTTTTGGCCGGCAATTGGCGCTTGCCCTGCAGCACGATGATGTCGAGCTGGCGGTGCCCGAGCCGGTGCCGCAAGTGACCTCGCTAGCGCTGGTCAACATTGATGCCGGTGGCCACCCCAAGTACGCCTTTTACCGCGAGGGTGTGGCCGACCGGGCCACCAGTGCCGGTGCCCTGACACTGGCTTGCAGCCAGTTGGAGAGCCTGTCGGTGGTGTGCACCGGTGCGCTGGCGCTGTCGCCCGACGATGGTGAAACCTATCTGCCCTGGCTGGCGGCACAACGCCAGGCTGGCCGCACGGTGGTGATTGACGCCAATTTGCGGCCCTCGGTGATGCCCAATCTGGATTTGTACCGTCGCCATGTGCTGACCGCGCTGCAATACGCCGATGTCATCAAAGCCAGTGACGAAGACCTTGAATGCCTCAATCTGTCGGGTGTCGGCGCCATCGCGCAGGCGCGGCATCTGCTGCAATACAGCCGCGCCAGCCTGTTGGCCCTGACCCGTGGCAGCGCCGGTGCGGTGTTGCTGACGCGCTTTGGCCAGTTGTTTCAGGCGCGTGAGCAAGCGCCAATCCCGGTGGTTGACACCATCGGCGCGGGCGACTGCTTTCTGGCCGGGCTGGTAGCAGCCATGCTGCAGCAAAAACTGGCAACCGACTGGGGCGCGGAAGCGGTCAAGGACAACGTCGCCAGCTCGCTGCTGGGCAGCGCCATTGCCAGCGCCAGCCTGTGCGTGATGCAGCGCGGCTGTGTGCCACCCACCCGCGCCGAGGTGCTGGCCCGGCTCGGGTCGGTCGGGATTTCATTTTGGTGAAGGTACCCTGTTGCCGATCAGCAACGCAGCTCCATATGCTATGAACTATATAGCTGCTTGCGCAATAGGCACGGGGGCTACAGGCCTATTTTATTAAATAATCATTGACCTCAGCCACCCCACGGGCGCAAATCAAGGAGGAAACTGAAGGCTGTAGTCGGAATGGAAATTGCTCGTTCTGGAAATATAAATAATAAAAAATCACAATAAATCGCAATTAAGCATAAAAGTTGTTAAACTTTGCCAGGCAAATGCCGCAAGCAAAGATTTCCATCACCATGCCACCTGTCGTCATTGAAAAATCTTTCTGCACCACCCGCGAGGCCGCCGCGCTGCTGGGCGTGTCGGTCGGCACCGTACAACTCTGGGTTGAAAGCGGCTTGCTGCAAGCCTGGAAAACCGCTGGCGGCCACCGCCGGGTGCTGCACGATTCAGTTGCGAGCCTGCTGCGCCGCGTGCCGGATCAGCCCACCGCGCCGCCGCCCGGCAGCCTGGTGCCAGCCAAGCCGCGCCAGTTCAGGGTGCTGGTGGTCGAAGACGATGCCGACCTGCTGCGCCTGTACCAGGTCAATCTGTCGCGCTGGCCGATGCAGCCCAGCGTCACCTGTCTTGACAACGCAGTGGCCGCGCTGCTGCTGCTGGGGCGCGGTGGCCCGGACTTGCTGATTACCGACCTGCACATGCCCAACATGGACGGCTTTAGTATGTTGCGCACGTTGCGACAGGCCCCCGAAATGGCCGACACCACCATCGTCGTGGTTACCGGGCTTGATTCCAACGCCATCGCAGAGCAAGGCGGCATTCCGGACGGCATCGAACTCTTGTGCAAACCTGTTGCGTTTGACCGGCTGCTGACCATTGCCACTGGCATCGTCAACAACAGCCGTTTTCAACTGACACCGGCTTGAATCAATACTGCCTTTTTTTTGAAAGAAGCCTGCCATGACCACCATTTTGATTGTTGACGACCATTCCGACATTCGCCGCCTGCTCAGCATCACGCTCGGGCGGGACTTCAAAATTCTTGAGGCCGAAGACGGCGCAGGCGCACTTGATGCGGTGCGCCACCATCACCCCAGCGCCGTGCTGCTCGACGTGATGATGCCCGGCGGCATGGACGGCCTACAGGTGCTCGATGCGATCAAGGCCGACCCCGCCACCCAGGGCATCCTGGTCGCCATGATCACCGCACGCGGCCAGTCTGCCGACCATGACGAAGCACGCAAGCGTGGTGCCGATGCTTACTTCATCAAGCCCTTCAGCCCGCTGCAAGTGGTGGCCTGGGTGCGCAGTCACCTGAAATAAATCACACCTACCGCGCCAGTTGACCGGCTGGCCTGGTTCGAGCCAACCCGACAAAAGTCTGAACGGACGTGACAGGCGCACTATGAAAACCCTACTTTTCAAACCAAACTCATTGCGCGTTCAACTCACGCTGGCACTGGCAGGCGCTGTGTTGTTCGGAGCGCTGACTCCCAGGCTGTTGGCGGCACTCTGGTCAACAACGGATGGCAGCTCGCCTGACCTGGTGTCGATGCTGCTTGCCGTCACGCTGTTTTTAACGGTGGCACTGGTGTTGTCGCGGTTGCTGGCCCAGACACTTTTGGCACCCCTTGAGGCGCTGGCACAAGCGAGCGAAAAAATCACCGCTGATACACCCGAGATGGCACCCGTGCCGGTCACCACCGAACTGCTGCCGATGGTGCAGGCCATCAACACCTTGGCCTTGACCGATGCCCGCAACACACATGAAGCCGCTGTGGCAGCCCGCACCCAAGCCTTGGCCGCCAGTGAAACCCGCCTCAACCATGTCATCAACGCCAGCGCCGAGGGCTTTTGGGACTGGGATTTAAGCTGCAACCGGGTGCAAATCAATCCACGCTGCGGCCAGTTGCTCGGGCTTGAAGAAGGTCAATTGTCCTATCCCTCAGAAACCCTTTGGATCTTCGTGCCGGTGCCTGATCGCGATGCAACGCAGGCCACGATCCGCTCCTGCCTCAAAACCGACCTCCCCTGCATGCGTGAACAGCAGCTTAACCGGCCTGACGGCAGCGTTATTTGGGTCAAGCTGCATGGTTCGGTGGTAGAGCGCAACGCCGCCGGGCGGGCCACCCGCCTGGTCGGCAGCGTGATCGACATCACCGAGCGCCATCAGGCACAAGCCGCCCTGCACGATCGCACCGAAGAGCTGCGCACCATACTCGACCTAAGCCCCGACGGCTTTGTGTTGTTTGACCATACCCGCCAGGTCAAATACATCAACCCGGTGTTCACCCGCCTCACCGGCTTTGTCTCGGGCGCTGCTTTGGGCCTTGATGAGACCGCATTCTGGCGGGTCTTGAGCCTGCGCTGCCTGGGCAATTTGTCGGCCACCAGCCTGACTGACGCGTCTGAGAATATTGAACCGGGCAATATTGATCCGGGCGAACGGCGCAATCGGTGGCTGGTGGACATTGCGCTGCCGCAGCGCCTGGTGCTGGCGATCACGCGCCTGGTCAGTCAAACCAGCCAAGTGGCGCAGATTTTGTGTTTTCGGGATGTCACGCACGAAACCGAAGTCGAGCGCCTGAAAAGCGAATTTTTGTCCACCGCCGCGCACGAGCTGCGCACTCCGCTGGCCAGCATTTACGGCTTTGCTGAATTGTTGCTGAATCAGGAGTTTGATGACAAATCCCGGCGCGAATTTTTGCAAATCATTTACCGCCAGTCGCATGTGATGTCGCTGCTGATTAACGAACTGCTCGACCTGTCACGCATCGAAGCCCGTCACGCCAAGGATTTTGCCCCCGCCAACACCTCGGCGCTGGCACTGGTCGAAGAGGTTGTCGCCAGTTTCAACCGACCGCCAGGCCGCGCGGCACCGGTCATCAGGGCACCAGCAGACGACTTGTTGATGCATGTCGATCGCAACAAGGCGCGCCAGGCGCTGCTGAATCTGCTCTCCAATGTCTACAAGTATTCCCCTGACGGTGGCGAGGTCCATATTGCCATCGACCAAGTCCAGACTGATGATGGCATGGCGCGGGTGGCCATTGAACTGTGCGACCAGGGCATCGGCATGACACCCGAGCAAACCAGCCATGTGTTCGAGCGCTTTTACCGCGCCAACCGAACCAACAAAATCCCCGGCACCGGGCTGGGCATGAGCATCGTCAAGGAAATCGCCGATCTGCACAACGGCAGCGTCAGCGTTGACAGCACCCTGGGCAAGGGCACCTGCGTGAGCTTGACTCTGCCCGGGGCCCGCGCTGACGACGCTCAGGCAAGTAGCAGCCAAACCCTGGGAAATTGACCATGCCTGCCATTGCTTCCAACTACCGTCGCACGCTGGCTCTGCTTTGGCTGGCCGCTGCGGTGCTGCTGGGGCTAACCTGGTGGCATGTGTTTGCCCTGGAGAGCGACAGCCGTGCCAAAGAGCTGGCCACTGCCGAGCGCGACCTCGACATGGGTAACCAGCTCGACCTGACGGCGCTGACTGAAAAGGGCGTGATTGATGCCGATATCTTTCCCCAGGTCGGCATCATTGACGCGCAGGGCATCTATGTGTTGGCCAACCTGCCCGTCACGGGCAAACTTGATCTTTCAGACCGCGAAAACTTCAAGGTGCATCTGGCCGCCAACACGGGCCAACTGTTTGTGTCAAAACCAGTGCTTGGGCGTGCCTCGGGCAAGTGGTCAATCCAGTTGACGCAGCGCATCAACCGCGCCGACGCAGCCTTTGCCGGTGTCGTGGTGGTGTCGGTCGATCCGGGCTATTTCACCCGCTTTTACAGCGAGCTGCAATTGGGCAGCCAAGGCGTGGTGGCGCTGTATGGCATGGACGGCATTCAGGGCGCGCAAGGCCGGCGCAAAAGAAGAATTTGGCTCCAACGCCAGCAGTTCGCCCATGTTTGAGCGCATCAACCAGGGCCAGCAGGAAGGCAGCTACAGCAACCGTTCGGTGGTCGATGGCATCGAGCGTCTGTACTACTACCGCAAAATTCCGCAGTACCTGCTGGCCAACCACAACCGTGCCAAGGAAGCCTTGTTTTTGCAGGCGGCTCTGATGAGCCTGCTGATTCTGGCCCTGACCCTGGCGCTGACCCGCCACCTGCGCCAGATTCGCCGTGAAATGGGCATCCGCCATCGGGCACAGCGCCAAATCGAAGAACGTAACGAGCAGCTCAACGCAATTTTTGACCTGAGTCCGGACGGCTTTGTCTCGTTTGACGGGCAAAGGTGCGTCAAGTACATCAGCCCGGCCTTCATGCAGTTGACCGGGCCAGGCAGTGATCAACTCGAAGGCATGGCCGAGCAAGACTTTTCGACCTGGCTGGCGCAGCGTTGTGCGCCCGGCACACCCTTTGTCGGCATCATCGCCCTGCGCGCCCAAGTCACCGGCGGCAACCCCGGCCAGCGTGAAGCGATTTTCTGGCCACCGCCGCGCACGAGTTGCGTACCCCGATGTCCAGCATTCTGGGTTATTCGGAAATCCTGCTCTAAGGTGTATCTGCAAGAGCTGCTGGCCGATCTCATCGAAAGTTTCCCCCTGCCCAGTGGTCGGTTCACCCCGGCGCTGGATCTGCCCGCGCCAGCCCTGTACCTGATGGCCGATGCCGACAAACTGCGCCAGGCGCTGCTCAATGTGATCTCCAACGCCTACAAATACTCGCCCAACGGTGGTGCGGTACAGGTCAAGGCCTGGGCCAGCAGCGAACCTGGCCAGCCACTTGCAGTCTGCATCGAGATCACCGACAGCGGCATTGGCATGACCCCGGCGCAATTGGCGCGGGTGTGCGAGCGCTTTTACCGGGCCGATGCCTCGGGCAAAATTTTGGGCACCGGACTGGGCATGAGCATCGTCAAGGAAATCATCGAGCTGCACGGCGGCAGCGTCAGTCTTTACAGCACCCTGGGCAAAGGCACCTGCGTCAGCTTGACTCTGCCCGGGGCCAGTCAAACCCTGGGAACTTGATCATGCCTGCCATAGGGTCCGATTCAAGGTCAAAAAGCGGTGTCGTTATTTTTCTCGTCGCGGGGCTGGTCTATTTCGGGCTGGGCGCACTGGGACTCAGCTTTGCCATTGACCCCGGCTATGCCAGCCCGATTTTCCCGGCGGCTGGCTTCGCTGTCGCCATCCTGTTGTGGTCAGACAAGCGCGCATGGCTGAGCATCTGGGTCGGAGCATTGGCGCTCAACTTGGGTACCGCCTGGATGCATGGCGATGCGGGTTGGCGTAGCGTCCTGATTGCGACTGGAATCGCCAGCGGCTCCACGCTCCAGGCACTGGCGGCGTGGTCACTGGTGCTGCGCTGGGTTAAAAATGGCTGGCAGACGCTGGAAAATGAGGCCGACATCCTGCGTTGTCTGGCGCTGGCCGGGCCGCTCGCCTGCGTCATCTCCGCCAGCGTCGGCGTGACCCTGCTTTACCTGATGCAAATTGTTCACGGCGCAGACTATCTCTACGCCTGGTGGAGTTGGTGGTCAGGCGATGTTCTCGGCGTATTGGTCATGCTACCGCTCAGTCTGGCGCTGCTGTACTGGCATCAATCGCCCTGGCGCGGTCGAATGACGACGCTGGTATTGCCGATGCTGCTTGTTCTCGTGCTGGTGGGCGGTGCCTTTTATGCTGTTGCACAGTGGGAGCGCGCGCAGCAAAAAATGGTCATTCAAAAGCATGGCGAGGATCTGGCCCAACGCCTTCTGCAGCGCTTCATTGCGCACCAGGAGGCCATTTCAGCCTTGCACCGACTGGTCGAAGTCAATCCGGACATGCGCTACAGCCAATTTGAATACTTCACCCGTATTACGCTCAAGGACAACCCCGATATCTTTGCCTTGAGCTTTAACCCGTATGTGTTGCCAGCGCAACGCCAGGCATTTGAGCGCAGCATGGCCGAAAAATCCGGCCTGCCTAACTTCCAAATCACGGAGCGCGACAGCCAGCGCCGCCTGGTTCGCGCCGCACCGCGACCGGACTATGTTGCGGTGGGCTTCATTGCGCCACTCGAAGGCAATCGTCCTGCGGTGGGTTACGACATCAATTCGGAACCGCTTCGACACGATGCCATCCAGCGTGCCAAGCACTCCGGCAAACCGGCCGTAACCGCCCCGATTCAACTGGTTCAGGAGAATCGGCAGCGCCCCGGTGTTCTCGTAATGCATCCAGTCCGCCAGGGGGGGACGACGCTCATGGGCTTCGCGATTGGCGTGATCAAGGTCGATGAGATGGTGGACATCGCCACCCGGTCGGTGGCGCTCCCGGGGCTTGTTTTCCGCGTTGACGATACCTTTGCTCCTGCCGACAAGGCCAGTCTTTACCGCTCGGATAGTCAAGCCAGCCCGGGCGATAACTACTATGGATGGCAAAAGCAACTGCTCATGGCCGACCGGCCGTGGACGCTCAGCGTCGTTCCAAGCCCTGAATTTTTGCGCCAGAGCAAGCACTGGACGGCGCTGATGGTGGGTGCCGGCGGACTGGTTCTGGCGGCGCTGCTGCAAATGCTGCTGCTGCTAACCACCGGCAGGACATCCGTCGTTCAACGTAAAGTGCGCGAGCAGACGAGCGAACTGCAAATCAAGAGTCAACAGCTTGAGAATCGGAATGCGCAACTTGATGCCTTGTTCAGTCTCAGCCCGGACGGGTTCGTCGTCTTCGGTTCTGACGGCCGGGTCCAGTTCGTCAATCCCGCCTTTGTCGTGATGACCGAAATACCGGTTAAAAAAATCGTCGGCAAGGACGAAGCGGGTGTGGATACCTTGCTGCGTCAACGGTGCGAAAGTCCTGCGGCCTTCATTGGCATAGCGGCCTGTTTCGGTGATGCCAGCGAGAAAGCGTCGGACAAGATCATCACGCTCAAGACACTGCACCAATCCGTTCTACAGATGGTCGGCATCCGTAGCGAGGCCTCCAGGGTTTCCCGCACTCTTTACTTCCGCGATGTCACGCGCGAAACGGCAGTGGACCAGATGAAAAGCGAATTTCTGGCCACTGCCGCGCACGAGCTGCGCACCCCGATGTCAAGCATTCTGGGTTATGCAGAAATTTTGCTCCATCAAGACTTTGATGCCGCCACCCGGCATGAGTTTTTGGGCACCATTTACCAGCAGTCCACGCTGATGGCCAACATTCTCAACGAGTTGCTCGATCTCGCGCGCATCGAAGCCCGGCGCGACAAGGACTTTCACTACACCCAGGTGGATCTTCAAGAACTGCTGGCCGATCTCATCAAAAGTTTCCCCCTGCCCAGTGGCCGGGTCACCCCGGCGCTAGACCTGCCCGGGCCAGCCCTGTACCTGATGGCCGATGCCGGCAAACTGCGCCAGGCGCTGCTCAATGTGATCTCGAACGCCTACAAATACTCGTCCAACGGTGGTGCGGTACAGGTCAAGGCCTGGGCCAGCAGCGAACCCGGCCGGCCAGCAGCGGTCTGCATCGAGATTACCGACAGCGGCATTGGCATGACCCCGGCGCAATTGGCGCGGGTGTGCGAGCGCTTTTACCGGGCCGATGCCTCGGGCAAGATACTGGGCACCGGCTTGGGGATGAGCATCGTCAAGGAAATCATCGACCTGCACCACGGCACGCTTGAGCTTGACAGCAGACCCGGCCAAGGCACCCGTGTGCGCCTGTGCCTGCCCGCTTACGCCACGCTGCAAGACAGCTTAAACACCGCCGCGCCAACCCGCAGCGGACCCGACACCAGCCCAGCCACCCTTAACGCAAGCGCGATGCCATGAAATCACAGCCCTTATCCAGTCGAATGAACCAGGCCATGCTGGTGCTGATGGTTTTTTTCATGGGTTTGATCGGTCTGGTCTCTTGGGAGTTTCTGGCCTGGGGTTCGGTGCCCCAGGTTTGGCAACATCACAACGAGGTCACGCAAGCCATGCACGCAGCGCAAATACTGCTGGCCATTGCACTGCTCGGACTGGGCCTGTGGCTGTTGAGCTTGCAGCGTCAATGGCGCCAGGCCAGCCTGCAAGAAACCCATTTGCTTGAACAACAGTTGAGTGCCAAGTCGCGTCGGCTCGATACCGTCAACCAGCAGATCACCGACATCATGGAAGTTAGCCCGGACCTGGTCTGGGTGAAGGATTTGGGTGGCGTGTACCAAAGCTGCAACCTGCCACTTGCCCGCTATCTCGGGTTTGAAATCAACCAGATCATTGGCAAGACCGACTTTGACCTGGTCAGCCCTGAGCGGGCCCAGAGTTTTCGCGAGCATGACCGTCAGACCCTTGTCACCTGCAAGGCCACCATCGTTGAAGAATTGCATACCCCGGCCATGGGTGACTTGCCCCTACTGTTTGAAATCACCAAAAACCCGGTTTGGGACGCAGTTGGCAAATTAACCGGGGTCCAAGGCATTGGGCGCGACATCACACAGCGCCGGGCGGCGCAAGATGCCCTCAGAGCCGCCAATGCCCAGCTTCGTATGCTTGATCTGTGCATTGCCAAGCTCAATGACGTGGTGATGATTGCCGAGGCTGAGCCGTTTGACCTGCCTGGCTCGCGCATTGTGTTTGTCAACGACGCGTTCGAGCGATTGACCGGCTATAGCCGTGCTGAGGTGCTGGGCATGAGCCCGCGTTTGCTGCAAGGCCCCAAAACCCAGCGCAACCAACTTGACCGCATCCGCCAGGCGCTGGCGGCATGGCAAAGTGTCCATGTCGAGCTGATCAATTACAAGAAAAATGGCGATGAATTCTGGAAAGAAATGGACATTGTTCCGGTCGCCGACGGCAAGGGCTGGTTTACCCACTGGATTTCGGTGCAGCGCGACATCACCGCACGCAAGGCTGCCGAGGCCGAGATGCTGCAGATCTGCGACCGGGCGCTGGAAGCCTCGCGGCTGAAATCCGAATTTTTGTCATCCATCAGCCATGAAATGCGCACCCCGATGAATGTCGTGATTGGCATGGCCACCCTATTGCTGGGCACCGAACTTAGCCCCAAACAAAAGATGTTTGTCAGCCATATTGCCAGCGCGGGTCAGGACTACATGCAGGTGATCGACAAATCGCTCGACTTCTCCAAACTGGAGTCCGGCAAACTGGCGCTCGACTGCCTGCCGTTTGAGTTGCGACCGATGCTGCTGGCCTGTGAACTGTTGATCACGGCCAAAGCCCAGGCCAAAAAAATAGAGTTTTACAGCAGACTGGATGCCAATCTGCCGCAGCAGTTGATGGGTGACGAACGCCGATTGCAGCAGTGCCTGCTGATTTTGCTCGACAACGCAGTCAAGTTCACCGCCAGCGGCAGCATTGAACTGGTGGTGCAGGGCGTGGCAGGCGAAGGCAGTGCTGCGTTGCTGCGTTTTGAGGTGCAAGACAGCGGCATTGGCTTGACCGATGTGGTGCGCGAGCGGCTGTTTCACCCCTTTGTGCAGGGCGACGGCTCCCTGACCCGCCGTTATGGCGGCATCGGGCTGGGTCTGATCGTCTGCCAGCAACTGGTGACGCTGATGCAGGGCCGCATCGGGGTTGACAGCACCGCCGGGCAGGGCTGCAGGTTCTGGTTTGAATTGCCCCTGAGAGCCACGCCGTGAACAAATTTCTGAACTTTTTTGAACGACTCACGCTGGGCACCCAGTTGCGCTGGAGCATGGGCGTGCTGCTGGGCATTGCACTGCTGCTGGGTGCGCAGGCCATCGACAGCACGCGCCAGCAAACCCAACAGGTACAACGCATGTACGAAATGACGCTGCTGGGCGCGCTTTCCATCAATCAGACCCATATTCATATGATGGAAGTCGGGCATGCTTTGCAGCAAATGCTGCTGGCTCCCAATGCCAGCGAACGTATCAGCGCGGAGCACAGGCTTGCCAGTGCGCGCCACAAGATGCTGGTTAGCCTGGAAGACAGCGAACAACACTTTGTCAAGTCGCAGGACCAAAGCCTGCTGGTCGCGGCGCAAGTCAACATCACGCATTACCTGCAAAATGTGGACCATATTCTGGATCGGATGACACAAGAGCCGCGCTTTCGCCAAGATGAGACGGCTGCTCTGCTGTTCAAGGCCAGCAATGTGGCCGCCTTTTTAGAGACTGACCGGCTGATGGGCCAGTTGGCCAAAAACAAGGAGGCAGGTGCCTTGCAAACCTCCACCGAACTGGCAGATGCCACACCGCGCCATAGCCTCGGGCTGATGGTTTTGGGCCTGCTGGTCGGCCTGGGCGTCGGCCTGCTGCTCGACGCCTCGGTACGCGGACCGATCCATCGATTGCGGGTCAGTGTTGACGGCCTGGCACAAGGACAGTTTGACGAGGTGGTGCCACACGCTGACTTTGACAACGAAATAGGTGACCTGGCGCGCTCGATTGCGGTGCTGCAACAAACCGCCCGCGATGTAAGCACCATGCGCTGGGTCAAATCGACGGCGGCAGACATGGTCGCCTATGTCCTGAAAATCGAGAAACTTGATGAATTTGCCAACACCTTGATGGACCAGCTCATCCCGCTGATAGGCGCACAGACCGGGCTGCTGTATGTCTGGGACACGCAGCGCAGCCACTATGGTTTTGCCGGGGGTGTCGGGCTGGCAGACCTGGGCGCGTTGAAGCCGGCATTTGCTTTCAATGAAGGCCTGGTCGGCCTGTGCGCCAGCGGCGCCAGGCCGATGCGGGTCAGCGATGTGACGCTGGCGCACCTGCGCGTGTCCTCCGGGCTGATAGATGCCGCGCCGCGCACGGTGCTGATCTTTCCGGTGATCAGTATCAGCACCGGTGCCGTGCTGGCGGTGATGGAGCTGTGCAGCGTGGGCCGGTTCGAGCCAACCCATCAGGCGCTGCTTGACGAGATGCTGCCGCTGATTGCGCTCAATCTGGAAATATTGGAGCGCAACCGGGTCGCCCATGATTTGCTCACCCACACGCAGGCCCAGGCCATGGCTTTGCAACGTTCTGAAAAAGAATTGCAGGCGCAGCAAGAAGAACTGCGCAGCCAGGCGGAAGAATTGCACGAGCAATTCACAGTCACGCAGTCCGCCAAGGACTTGGCCGAGGAAGCCACCCGTGCCAAGAGCGAGTTTTTGGCCAATATGAGCCATGCGATTCGCACCCCGATGAATGCCGTGATCACACTGTCGTATCTGGCGCTCAAAACCGAACTCACGCCAAAGCAGCAAGACTACCTGGAAAAAATCCACAGCGAGGGCAAGTTCCTGCTCGACATCATCAACGATATTCTGGACTACTCAAAAATTGAAGCCGACAAGGTGACGCTGGAGTCGGCCCCGTTCTGGCTTGACAACCTGCTCGACAGTGTCAGCACCCTGGTGGCGGAAAAAGCGCAAGAAAAAAATATTGAATTTTTGATCCATGTGCATCCCGATGTGCCGCAAGCGCTGGTGGGAGACGCCACCCGCTTCAAGCAGGTGCTGACCAACCTGACTGACAACGCCATCAAATTTACCGAGTCTGGCC
>CAIQOO010000128.1 GCA_903873485.1 uncultured beta proteobacterium
AGAAGTGCATGACTTGCGTTTCGTATTGCTTCGGTCGTGTTGTTTATTTTTAACATGAAGTGGATGGTAGCAAGCGGCGGCAACTGACATCATCTGAATCGGCTTGCGACTCCATCTCTGTCCCGCCTAAAGTGGGAAGCCAAGCCCTGGAATGGTGCCGATTTTAGGGGATCGATAGGGCAATGTCAGCCGAAAAATGGTTTGGCTTGAAGTTAAAATAATATTATTTTTATAGCTATCGGCGCTTGCTGCATAAGGGCTGGAGGCTGAAATCTCATGTGTCTGGAGTCGCCGAAGCTCTGAAAAAGGGTAGCGTCCCGTTCTCCCTCGTTCTCCCTTTTTCTGATGAATAAACTGGCAGAGGCACCAGCACTGGCAGTCGGCCCGGTAAACTTGCTGGTTCTGTCTTTTTGCCTGCAAGTCAACATGAACGCATCAATGCCCATCATCAGCCCGCCAGATGCGGCCTTTCTCGGGCTAGCCCCTTTTTTGCGCATGAGCATTGCGGGCATGGACCTGAAACCCGCGGCTGAGCGCATGCTGGCCCTGGCGCAGGCGCAACCGCTGCAAGCCGAGCTTTGGATGAATCTGTCCATCATCATGCAGTGCCTCGGGCAACGCGAACTGGGTTTGACGCTACAGGCACAGGCACTCGATTTGCAGCGGGTTTATCGGTTTGCGGCGCGCCAGATGCCGGTTCGCTGCCGCTTGCTGATGCTGATGGAACCCGGCGATTTGGCTGCCAATACGCCGCTTGACTGCCTGCTTGAAGACAGCGACATTGAGCTGCTGTTTTACTACCTGTCGCCGCATCAGCCGTTGGCCGCGCCAATACCCGATCACGATGCGCTGCTGGTGGCCATGAGTTACAGCGATGACAACCTGGCCCATTTGCTCTTTCTGGAGCAGGCGCTGGCCGATTGGCCGCAGCCGGTCATCAATGCGCCCCGGCACATTGGTTGTGTTGACCGTGGCATGGCCAGCCGTTTGCTGCAACACCAGCCGGGCTTGCTGATGCCGCCCACCTTGCGTGCCACGCGGGCTGAGTTGCAGGCTTTGGCCAGCGGCGCCAGTCAGCTCAATGGACTGTTCCCGCAATGCGATTTCCCCGTCATCCTGCGCCCGCTTGGCTCGCAAGGGGGGCGCGATCTGGCCAAAATCAGCACGCCAGAAGACATTGCCTTCTACCTGAGTCAGGTGCACGATGCGGTGTTTTTTATCTCGCGTTTTATCGACTACAGCCATGCGGATGGTTTTTTCAGAAAAATGCGGGTGGCGCTGATTGATGGCCAGCCTTATGCCTGCCACATGGGCGTGTCTGACAACTGGATGATTCATTACGTCAATGCCGGCATGTACGAAGAAGCCTGGAAACGGGCCGATGAGTTGGCTTTCATGACGCATTTTGATGACTTCAAGCAACGCCACCAGGCTGCACTTCAGGCCGTTGCCAGCACCATACCGCTGGATTACCTGAGCATTGACTGCGCCGAAACCCGAACCGGCGAACTGCTGGTGTTCGAGGTCGAGCACGCCATGGTGATTCATGCCATGGACACCGAGGAGCAGTTTCCCTACAAGCAGATTCACATGAAAAAGGCCAAAGACGCATTTCGTGCGTTGCTGCTTGATCGCATGGCTGGCGCTGCGCCGCCCACAACCAGCACAGATCAACGCAACTCAACACCGCTCAGCGCATCTGAGCCAGCATGAACAATTTAAACAGTCTGAACTTTTCCGGTGGCCCAGGTGCGCTGCCCGAGAGCGTGCTGCTGCAGGCGCAGCAGGCCATTCTGGCGGTGCCCGAGGTCGGCTTGTCGGTGCTGGGCATCAGCCATCGGTCTGACTGGTTTGCTGCGGTGGTTGCAGAAACCGAAAACAACATTCGCACCCTGCTGGGCCTGGGTAGCCGCTACCATGTGTTGTTGCTTCAAGGCGGTGCCACCCAGCAGTTTGCAATGGTGCCGATGACGCTTTTGCGGGGCAAACAGTCGCCCGCCCAATACCTGCATACCGGCTACTGGAGTGGCAAAGCACTGCCCGAGGCGCAATTGCAAGGTCCGGTCGAGGTGATCTGGCATGGCGGCGCTTGTGATTTCAAGCGCCTGCCTGACGATGACGAGCTGAGTTTTTCAGCTACTGCGCCATACCTGCACTATGTCTCGAACGAGACTGTGGAGGGGCTTCAGTTCAAGCGCTTGCTCGGTCGTGACGATGTTCCAAGGGTTTGTGACATGTCTTCGGACTTTTTGTCACAGCCCTGTGCAGCAGAACGCTTTTTGCTGATTTACGCCCATGCGCAAAAAAACATCGGGCCATCGGGTGTCACGGTGGTGCTGCTGCATGAGGATGTACTCAACTTGGTGCCCGCCGATTTGCCCTGTTTTCTGGATTACCGCAAACAGGCACTGGCCCATTCCAACCTGAACACGCCGCCGGTATTTGCCATTTATGTCACCCTGCTGGTGACCCGCTGGCTGCTGCAAGACATTGGCGGCCTGCGCAATATGGCCGACATCAACCAGCAAAAAGCCGCCTTGCTTTACCAAACGCTAGACAGCAGTGAGGGTTTTTACCAGGGGCGGGCCGCGCACCAAGACAGATCGCTGATGAATGTGGTGTTTAACCTAGGCAACCTTGAGCTGGAGAAAAAATTTCTGGCGCAAGCCCAGCGGGCCGGGTTTTCTGGTTTGGCGGGTCACCGTGCGATTGGTGGCATTCGGGCTTCGATTTACAACGCGTTGAAACTGTCGGCAGTCGAGTCGCTGGCCAGTTTCATGCAGGAGTTTCAGCAGCAAGCCCGCAATTGCTGATCACATAGAGCGAAAAGTCGATCAAGCCCGGCTTGGATTGCTGCGAGCCAAAGGCCTTTTTGAAAGCAAAGTCGGTTTTGACATCAAGAAAGCGCATGGCGGACTCCCGAAGGGTGGCGAAAGAGAGTTGGTCAATGGGCGAATCGACACCCATAAAAGTGCCGATTTTAGGAGGCCAGCAGGGCAGTATGGCCGCCCCCTAAAATCCGCCAATGACCTCCCCCACGCCTTTATCCGCAGCCCTGAAGCGGCGCAAGCTGCCGATTGGCATCCAGACCTTTCGCGAAATCCGCGAGGACGATTGTTATTACGTTGACAAGACCGGCATGGCGGTGGATTTGGTCAAGGCTGGCAAATACTATTTTTTGAGCCGCCCCCGGCGTTTTGGCAAGAGTCTGTTTCTTGACACGCTCAAAGACCTGTTCGAGGGCCACCGCGAGTTGTTTTCTGGTCTGGCGGCTGAAACCCGCTGGGACTGGTCGGTCAAATACCCGGTGATTCGCATCAGCTTTGGAGCTGGTGTGGTGCATGACCGCCTGGCGCTGGATCAAACCATGCATCAGCAACTGGCGCACCATGAAAAGCGCTTCGATTTACCGCCAGATTTTCCCGATTTGCGCAGTCGTTTCATAGACCTGATTGAGCGGCTGCACACGCAGGCCGGTCAGCGCGTG
Organism: uncultured beta proteobacterium; assembly: GCA_903873485.1. Lineage (GTDB taxonomy): Bacteria > Pseudomonadota > Gammaproteobacteria > Burkholderiales > Burkholderiaceae_C > Rhodoferax. The sequence continues at coordinate 3,488 of CAIQOO010000128.1, forward strand.
GTGGTGCTGGTGGATGAATACGACAAGCCGATGCTTGACAACATCACCGATCCAGCAATCGCCCGCGAAATGCGCGATGGCCTGCGCAACCTGTATTCGGTGATCAAGGATTCAGACGCGCATATCAAATTTGCCATGCTCACGGGGGTAAGCAAATTCAGCAAGGTGAGTTTGTTTTCGGGGTTGAATAATCTGCAGGACATTACCTTGTCAAAACCGTATAGCGCTATTTGCGGCTATACCGATGCCGATATCGACAGCGTCTTTGCACCCGAGTTGCCGGGTTTTGACCGTGACGAAATCCGCCTTTGGTACAACGGCTACAACTGGACCGGCACATCCGTCTATAACCCGTTTGATATCTTGCTGCTGTTTCAGGAGCAGGAATTCCGTCCGCACTGGTTTGAAACCGGTACACCTGACTTTTTGATCCAGTTTCTTGCCCAGCGCCATACCTTTACGCCGAACCTGGGTCGCCTTGTGGCCTCCAGCAGCCTGCTGTCCTGCTTTGATGTCGATCAAATGACCGCCGAGGCTTTGCTGTTTCAGACCGGCTATCTGACCATTGGCCATATCGAGCGCATGCCCGGACGGCAGGAATTTACCCTCAAGTACCCCAATCTGGAAGTGCAAACCAGCCTCAACGACAGCCTGCTGCAAACGCTCACCGGCGACGCGGCGCTGCCGGGCACCTACATCGGCCAGTTGTACCGCTTGCTCGGGCGCAACGACTTTGCTGCCATGCAGGTTTTGTTCACCGCCTTTTATGACAGCATTCCCCACGAGTGGTTCACCAGAAACCCGATAGCCCAGTACGAGGGCTATTACGCCAGCGTGTTTTACAGCTACTTTGCCGCCTGCGGGCTGGATGTGCAGACCGAGACCAGCAGCAATGCGGGCAGGCTGGACATGACGGTCAAGTTCAACAGCCAGATTTACCTGTTTGAATTCAAGGTGGTTGAACTGACCCCCGATGGCAGCGCCTTGCAGCAGATCAAGGACAAGGGCTATGCCAAACCTTATCTGGCACTGGGGCAGCCGATTCACCAAATTGGTGTCGAGTTCAGCAAAGCCAGCCGCAGCGTGGTTCGGTTCGAGGTCGAAACTATATAAAATTGATAGCTGCTAGCGCTTGCTGCATAAGGACTAGAGGCCAAAATCTCATGTAGCCATGATGGACTGCTGAATTGACCTTGATCTGGGTGGAGTTGCCGAATTGCCAGTCAAAGCCCGATATCCCGAAGCTGCGTCATCAACTCCACTTCACTCAGTCCGACCAGGCCGGGTTTGATGCAAACACGGAATGAACTCTTCCAGTTGCGGCAAATAGGGCTGGGTGACGTCAATGGGTTCGTTGCGCATGTTTTTTCGTCAATATCAACAATGACTTTATCGGTCGAACTGTGGGGATATTGAGTCTGCCGGGATAAGGCGGTTACCCGGCAATGGCTGTGACCGTTTTTGACCCAGCATGAAATGCACTGGGTTCAGGACGCCCAGCGATATGCCAGCAGATTTGTGCCCTGTGGCGTATCACTGCGCTGCGCATCCTGTCAAACATCTGCCTTGCCACGCGGTGGCACTGACCAGTCGTGTGGTGCATCGGCAAAAACGGCGGCAAGGCTGGGGGCATCAATGGCACGATCAAACCAGGTTTCCAGCGTGGTGAGTGGAGCAACTTCGATTTGCGCCAAAAGATCAGGCTCAAGCGGGCTGAAGCGTTTGGTCAGCAGCTTTTGCAGTGATTGGACTCCGAAGCTGTGCCGGCCCTCTTGCCAGCCTTCTTGCTTGAAATCCTGTGCCCACTTGGCCCATTGGGGTGCCATTGCCATATCTAACTCCTTGAGGTCTTCTATCAGGGGAATGTGAATCGTGTAGTTGCTGCGGCGCATCAAGGTGGCGCGCAACCACAGCACAAAGGTGCGCCGCAACTCTGGCATGTCGGCCAGCCAGACATCGAGCAGTTGGATGAGTTCGCGGATGTGCTCGGGCTTGTCCGGGTGTTCAATGCGCAAGATTATTGCTTCGCTCTACCGGATTACTGGAGTTGGGCAAATTGAGTTTGGCACGCATGCCGCCCATAGCCGAGCCCCGGACATCTCCATGTGCGTCAGATACACCCGCACTTCAAATTCGAGCTGGTGGTAGCACGGCTCCATGTAGTTGCAGAGCTGGTAAAACGCCTTGTCGTGCGCTCGTTCCTTGAGGTGGGCGAGTTCATGCACGACGATCATTTTCAAGAAATCGCCGGGCACCTGCTTGAAAAGCGCCGCCACCCGAATTTCTCGCTTGGCCTTGAGCTTGTTGCCTTGTACCCGCGCTATGGTGGTGTGCGTGCCCAGCGCGTGCTGCACCACCTGCAGCTTCGCATCAAACGCCACTTTGGCGATGGGTTCGGCACCGCGCAGATGTTCGGCTTTCAGGGCCTGCACATAGTCAAACAGCGCCCGGTCGGTACGCACGCAGTGGCCTTGCGGGTATTTCTGCAGCAGCCAATTGGCCAGACGGTCTTGCTGCAGCAGCTTCTCGACCTGCGCCAGCGTGTCTGCGGGATAGCCTTGCAGGTAGCGCAGGGCTTGCGGGCCAGCCTGACTAACTATATTATTCATAGCTAGCTGCGCAGTACCCATAAGGGCTGGAGGCCAATTTGGCTCAAGACTCGCGGCGCAGGGCCGGGAACAGGATGATGTCGCGGATGCTGGCGCTGTCGGTCAGCAGCATCATCAGGCGGTCAATGCCGATGCCGCAGCCTCCGGCAGGCGGCATGCCGTATTCGAGGGCGCGGACAAAGTCGTGGTCGTAATACATGGCTTCATCATCGCCACCGTCTTTGGCGGTGACCTGGGCCTGAAAGCGGGCCGCCTGCTCTTCGGCATCGTTGAGTTCGCTAAAGCCGTTGCCAAATTCGCGCCCGGTGATGTACAACTCAAAGCGCTCGGTGACACCGGGTTTGTGGTCGCTCTCGCGCGCCAGCGGCGAGATTTCGACCGGATGCTCGCAGATAAAGGTCGGGTGCCAGAGTTTTTCTTCTACCGTTTCCTCAAAGTACAGCACCTGCAGGCTGGCCAAGCTGCGGGTGGACAGGTGGTGTTTGGCCTCGGTCATGCCAAGCTTGCGCAGGGTCTTGGTCAGCCATTCGGCGTTGTCCACCTTCAGGCCAGAGCCATCCTCCAGCGGCTGGGCCGCTTCGGTGAACTTGACAATCGCCTCGTGAATCGTCAGGCGGGCAAACGGCTGGGCCAGATCGACGGGACGGCCGCCATAGCTCAAGTGCAGCGTGCCGACCGCTTTTTGCGCAGCATCGCGCACCAGCGCCTCGGTAAAAGTCATCAAATCCTGGTAGTCCCAGTAGGCCGCGTAGAACTCCATCATGGTGAACTCGGGGTTGTGACGCACGCTGATGCCTTCGTTGCGGAAGTTGCGGTTGATCTCAAACACCCGCTCAAAGCCGCCGACGATCAGCCGCTTCAAATACAGCTCGGGTGCAATGCGCAAAAACATCTGCTGATCAAGCGCGTTGTGGTGGGTGGTGAAGGGTTTGGCGTTGGCCCCGCCCGGAATCGGGTGCAGCATCGGGGTTTCAACCTCCAGAAAGTTGTGCGCCACCATGAATTCACGAATGCATGACACGGCCTTGCTGCGCGCCACAAAGCGCTTGCGGGTGTCTTCGTCGGTCATCAGATCGACATAACGCTGGCGGTATTTGACCTCCTGGTCGGCCATGCCATGAAACTTGTCGGGCATCGGGCGCAGGCTTTTTGTCAGCAGGCGGATCTGGCTGGCATGAATCGACAGCTCGCCGGTTTTGGTCTTGAACACCAGGCCCTCGGCTGCCACGATATCGCCCAGATCCCAGTGCTTGAAGGCGGCGTAAATTTCTTCGCCGACGTCATCGCGCTTAATGTAGATCTGGATGCGGCCGCTGCTGTCTTGCAGGGTGCAGAAGCTGGCTTTGCCCATGACGCGCTTGAGCATCATGCGCCCGGCCACTTTGGCGACTACGCCCTGTTCTGCCAGTCCTTCCGGGGTTTGCCTGGCGTGGGCGGCGAACAAATCGGCGGCATGGTCGGCGGGCTTGAAATCGTTGGGGAAGGCCACGCCTTTGCCATCAAGCTGCGCCTGGCGCAGGGCCTTGAGCTTGTCGCGGCGCTCCAAAATGAGCTGGTTGTCGTCCTGGGGTGGGGTGGGGTGTTCAGACATGGAGGCAATCAAGGGGGTAGCAGGGGGATTGAGGGCGCGTTGGATTTGGCAAAGTCAGGGCGCGAGGGCTGGCGATGACGCGAAACCCGGCATTTTAATTGGCTGCTGCGGTGTCGCTATGATGCGCTTTGCCGCGTTGCGGCATATCGCGCTTGATCAGGCTGCCAAGGCGGCATGATGCAGGCATTTCTTTTGAGGGACTGGCTCAATTCGCCGGCACGCCAGTCGGCCTGGCGAAATTTTGACCAACTGCCGAGCCTGGCTGCGGTTTGAAACATGCTTTACCAAATTTTTTCCTTGCTGCTTGAGGTTGTAACCGGTTTTTTAAGCGGGGCCTGTTTGCTGCGCCTGTACATGCAGTACCTGCGCATTCCGATGTCGGCGCGCTCGGGCAATCCGCTGGGCCGCCTGGTGTTTGCCCTGACCGACTGGATTGTGCTGCCGCTGCGCCGGATGTTGCCGTCCATCGGCGCGCTCGATAGCGCCAGTCTGGTGGCCGCTTATCTGCTGCAACTGGTCGAGTTTGGCCTGCTCTGGCTGCTCGCCGGGGGTGCCGGGGGCTTGTTTGCGGTGCCGATCCTCGCCGGTTTTGGCCTGCTGCGCATGGCCATTTCTGGCCTGACCGGGGCGGTGATTGTGTATGCCGTGTTGTCCTGGATATCTACCGAGTCGCCGATGGCCGATGTGATCGAGCGGCTGGTGGCGCCACCGCTGACCCCGATCCGCCGCGTCTTGCCGCTGGTCGGCGGCATTGATCTGTCGCCGCTGGTGCTGCTGGTCTTGTTGCAGATTATGGCGATTGTGCTGGGGCATTTGCAGGCTTCGGCGCTACTGGCTTTCTGAGAAAAAAATGACCGCCGTCACCTATTGGAAAACGCCTTGAAAGACCAAGACCTGGCCGCCAAGTCACTGGCCGCCTTTGACCTGATGGTCAGCACCAGCGCCGGTTTTCGCCCGCGTGCCGGCCAGCGCGAGATGGCTGAGCGCATTGCGACCGCCCTGCATGGTGTCAGCCTGGGCGATCAGCCTGACCCGGACAAGGCGGTGGCGGTGATCCAGGCCGGCACGGGTGTCGGCAAGTCAGCCGCCTACCTGTCCACTACGGTCACCATGGCGCTGGAGCGCAAGACCCGGGTGGTGGTATCTACCGCCACGGTGGCGCTGCAAGAGCAGCTCATGACCAAAGATCTGCCGGCCCTGGCGGCCGTGCTGGGCACCCCGTTCGCCTTTGCCTTGGCCAAGGGGCGCGGTCGTTATGTCTGCAAGCTCAAGCTGGAACGTCTGGCAGGCGCCGGCAGTGACGACGACGGCGAGTTGTTTGATGCCGATGAAGACACCCCGTCGGCCCCCGCCGCGTTTGCCAGGCAGATCAAGGGGCAGGACGGGCAAGACCCGGAGGAGCGCCGCATGCAGTTGTATGAGTCGCTTGCCACCCTGCTGGCAAGCGGCAAGTGGGATGGCGACCGTGACAGCCTGGCGCTGCAGCCCGAGCCGCGTGACTGGTCTGGCGTGGCGGCCGAGCGCCACACCTGCACCGCGCGGCATTGCCCGCGTTTTCGCGATTGCAGTTACTACAACGCCCGCACGCTGCTGGCGCAAGCCCAGGTGATTGTCGCCAACCATGATCTGGTGCTGGCCTCGCTGGGCATGAAGGCGCTGCCTGACCTGGACAACTGCCTGCTGGTGTTTGACGAAGGGCATCACCTGCCAGCGGTGGCGCTGGACCAGTTTTCCGGGGTCATGGACATGAGCAACCTGCGCTGGCTCGACAAACTGCCGCGCATCTTGCTTGATGTCGCTGAAAAAATGAGTTATGCGGTCACGCAAGACGTGAGCACGCTGGCGCAGCAACTGCGCAGCGCCTTGAATGATGCGGCCCGCATCGGCATGGATTTGCTGCGTCAGGTATCGCCCAGTTACGACCATGTGCAGCGCTTTGCCGACGGCGTGCTGCCCGAAGCACTGACCGAGCCGATGCGCCTGATTCAGGGCCATGCGCGCGGTTTGTCGGAGGTGCTCGAAGCGCTGGGGGCTGAACTCAAGGCCCGCGCCAAGGAAGACCCGCCGCAGGCCGCGCACTGCGCACTGCTGTACGCCCGGCTCGGGCAAATGGCCCCCCGGCTCAATAGCCTGGTGAGCACCAGTGCCATGCTGCTGACGCATGATCCGCAACCAATGGCCAAGTGGCTCAAGTCCGATACCAGCGCCGGTCTGGTGACCTTGAGCGCCCATGCCTGCCCGATTGTGCCGGGCGAGCTGCTGCGCCAGCACCTGTGGAGCCAGGTGCGCGGTGCCGTGGTCACCTCGGCATCGCTGACCAGTTGTGGCAGTTTTGACTATTTTCTCGGCGAAACCGGGCTGGTCGATTTGCCGCATGTGACCACGCTGGCGGTGTCAAGCCCGTTTGACTACCAAAAGCAAGGCCAGTTGCTGGTGGTCGAAACGGCCGCCGACCCGCGTCATGTCGAGAGCTACACCCGCGAGATGGTGGCCACGCTGCTGGCCGATTTGCGGCTGGTGCCGCATGGCGCGCTGGTGCTGTTTACCTCGCGGGTTCAAATGAAGGTGGCGGTGGATGCGCTGGGTGCCGAATTGCTGGGTGTGGTGCTGGTGCAGGGGCAAATGGCGCGCAGCCGGCTGCTCGGCAGCCACCAAGCGCGCATCGAGTCGGGCCAGCCCTCGGTGATTTTTGGCATGCAGTCGTTTGGCGAGGGGCTGGACTTGCCGGGCTGGTTGTGCGAGACCGTGTTCATTGCCAAGCTGCCGTTTGCCTCGCCGTCTGATCCGGTGGAAGAGGCGCGCTCCGAGTGGCTCAAGCGCGAAGGCCGCGACCCGTTTGCTGAACTGGTGGTGCCAGCCACCGGCATCCGCTTGCTGCAGTGGACCGGCCGGGCCATCCGCACCGAGACCGATCAGGCACGGGTGGTGTGTTATGACAAGCGGCTGCTGAGCATGTCATTTGGCCGGCGCATGCTGCAAGGCCTGCCGCCCTATGCGGTTTTACGCCGGGTGCGCGGGCAGACCTTTGCGGTGCCGGACGTACAGTAGTGCGCCTTGCAGTGTGGTGTGAAAGCCGTTTCTGCGGGCATCTGAAGGAGTGCTGTGTTGGCTGATTTAGTGTTGAAATTGCTGGGTTTTGTGGTGCGTGTCGGGCTGCTGCTGGCGGGTTTGGTGTTTCTTGCCAGCCTGCTGCTGGCGGCCTTGCTGGTGCTGGCGGTGTGGCTGCTGCGCGCCTTGTGGGCCAAATTGACCGGTCAGCCGGTCAGCCCGTGGACCTTCAAGGTCAACCGGCAAGCCACCTGGTACCGGTTTTACCGTCGTGCCCAACAACCGCCGCCAGGCCCGCCAGCGCCAGACAACGTGGTTGATGCCGGTGTGCTTGATGTCAACGTGGTGACCGATGTGGAGCCTAAACGCCTGACCCCGCCGCCCCGCTGAATGCTTTGAGTTTAATAGCTGTCAGCGCTTGTCTGGCAAGGGCTGGAGCCTGTTTTGTTATAAATTTCTGGCCAATTGCACGGGCGTGGCCAGGCGCTGCGGCGGTCTTGCCTGACGCGAAAAATCAAGCAGCTCGGTGCCGGGTTTGCCGGGCGGCAACAGGTGCTTGATGGCCAGCTTGTAGGTGTCAAGGTCAAACGCCAGCGCGACCGGGCGGCTTTGCAGGGCATCGGCGAGTTCCTCGTCGCTGTGCACAGTGGCCAGATGGCACCACTGGTCAAAGATGTGGATGTCGGTACGGCCACTCAAGAGGTTGTGCTCGCGCAAGCCGACCGGTCCGGCAAACGGCCAGACTTGCAGTTTGTTCGCCACCAGCGCCATTTGCAGTCGCAGGTGATGCCGCTGCGGTGCTTCTTGACCACAGCACACGCCTTTGCAATGGCCAATCTGGTGCGCAAAGCAGCGGCCCCGGCCCGACTCCAGCCCGAGCGCCTGCAGGCACAGCCCGTGGGCGTCGGCCAGTTCGCGCAGGTGGCTGAGCGCCTGGTTTTTCGAGCGGTAGGGGCCATACAGGCTGCCAAACTGCGCCGGGTCGAAGGCACTGCCCTGCACCAGGGTCAGCAGCGGGCGGCTGAGCGGGTTGGCATCGAGCCGCCAGGCGTGCAGGCTGCTGGCGCGGCGCAGTTGGCGGTTGTGGATCGGCTGCCGCTGTTTGACCAGCCGGGCTTCCAGCAGCAGGGCACCGAGTTCACCTGCCGTCTCGATCCACTCGATGCGGCGAATCTCCTGGGCGATGCGCATTTCACGCGGTTCGCGGCTTGCCGCCTGAAAGTGCGCCATGACCCGGCTGCGCAGCTTGACACTTTTGCCCACATACAGCGGCAGCGTGCCTTCGCCATAAAAAATATACACCCCGGCAGACTCCGGAATATCAGTAATGGGGGTGTCGAGTTGCGGCGGCAGTACGGCGCTGCCTTGCAACAGCGTCTGCGCCTGCTGTTGCAGATGCGCGCGGCCAAACTGCTGCCCAAGCTGCGCCAGCCAGGCTTGCACCACCTCGACATCGCCCATGGCGCGGTGCCTGTGCTGGCTGCAGATGCCGTGGCGCTGCATGATGGCATCGAGCCCGTGCCCCTTGACCTGCGGGTACAGCAGGCGCGACAGGCGCACCGTGCACAGCGTCTTGACGCGCAGCGTGACCGCCATGCGGGCAAACTCGGCTTGCAAAAACCCATGGTCAAAACGCGCGTTGTGCGCCACCAGCACGGCCCCGTCAAGCAGCTTGAGCAGGTGACTGCCGACCTCGTCAAAACGAGGTGCATCAGCCACCATGGCGTTGCTGATGCCGGTGAGCTGCTCGATAAAGCCGGAAATGCGGGTGTCCGGGTTGACCAGCGTGCTCCAGCGCACCACCTCGATGCCGGCTTCGATGCGCACGGCGGCGATCTCGGTGATCCGGTCTTGCAGCAGATTGCCACCGGTGGTTTCCAGATCAAGCAGCAGGTAACAAGGCAGCATGGTATATTAAAAATGATAGCTGACAGCGCTTATGCAGCAAGGGCTAGAGCCTGAAAACATCAACAAAACAGCAATGCCAGCCAGGCCGGGTCGTCAAGCACGCTGGTGACCAAAAAGTGGCCGCTGCGGTAAAACCACAGCGCCAGGGTAGCTTGCAGGTCAGGGGATATCAAAGACATGAATCGAAAACTGCCCGGCCCGGCGGTCGGCAAAGTAGCGTTTCAGGGTTTCGCCGACGGTTCTGAAAGCAATCTCGTCCCAGGGAATGTCGTCTTCAAGAAACAGGCGGGCTTCCATCGTCTCATGGCCCGGATCAAACTGGTCGCTCAGCAGCCTGGCGCGGTAAAACATGTGTACCTGGCCGACCCGGGGAATGTTCACCAGCGAGAAAAAGTCGCCCATCTCAAACTGGGCACCGGCTTCTTCGACGGTTTCGCGGGCTGCGCCTTCAGACACCGTCTCGCAAAGCTCCATGAAGCCGGCCGGCAGCGTCCATTTGCCCAGGCGTGGCTCGATGTTGCGCTTGCACAACAGAATACGATCACCAAGATAGGGAATGGTGCCCACCACATTGAGCGGGTTTTCATAATGAACCGTGTGGCAGGCCGGGCAAACACCGCGTTTTCGGGTGTCGCCGTCATCGGGCACCCGGCAGACCACGGCGGTGCCGCAGTTTTTACAGTGTTTGACAGGGGGACGGTGCATCGATGCAGTGTAATTTGAAAGCCGCCATGCGGTGCCTGCCTTGCCGCAAAAGTCCGGTGGGCGTCAGCCCGTCACGGCATCCGATTTGGCGACCAGATCAAAGTGTTGTACCACCGGCGCAGCCGCAAAAAACGGCCCGACGATGGCGCGCCACTCGGCAAAGGCCGGGGATTGACGAAAGTCCACGGTATGGTTTTCGAGTGTGGTCCAGAAAATTTGCAGCACATAGCGCTGCGGGTTTTCAAGGCAGCGGTTCAGCTTGAAGCCTTCAAAACCGCAGGCGTTGGCAATGATGGTTCGCAGGCCGCGCTGAATGGCTTCTTCAAAGGCGGCACTTTGGTTTGGGTGGATCGAAAAATCGGCAAGTTCAAGAATCATCGGGTGTCTCCAGTTGGGTGGCTGCAACAGGGTGGTTGCGGCCAGACGGGTAGTCTAGTGTGCTGCCAGTGACCCGGTCAGAAACCGGGTTTGATCAAAGGTCAGCAAAGTGTGAGAGCATCAAGGTCTGTCTGGCAGTGGCAAAAGGTTGATCTAGGTCAAAACCAAATTTTATGGCTGTATCAACATTCGCCCTGTCAAAAAAATGACACAGACCAATAAGTCTGCATAATCACCGACCTTTGAGGGGCAAATCATGTATCAGTTACGAATTCACGGCCGTGGCGGCCAAGGCGTTGTCACGGGCGCAGAAATGATGTCCATTGCAGCTTTTCTGGGGGGCCGCCACGCACAGGCCTTTCCCAGCTTTGGCTCCGAGCGCACCGGCGCGCCGGTGGTGGCGTTTTGCCGCATGGACGACAAGGAAATCCGCTTGCGCGAACCCATCATGCAGCCTGACGCCATCATCATCCAGGACCCCACCTTGCTGCACCAGGTCGATGTCTTTGGCGGCCTTAAAAAAGACGGCTACATCCTGATCAACACCACCCGCAGCTTTGCCGAAATGGGCCTGGGCGAATTTGTCAAAGGCTTTCGGCCCGAGCGCCTGCTGACGGTGCCGGCGACCGAACTGTCAAAAAAACATGTGGGTCGGCCGGTGCCCAACATGCCCCTGCTGGGGGCCTTTGCCGCCCTCAGCGGCCTGATCTCGCTGGCGGCGGTACAAAGCGCCATCGA
>CAIQOO010000129.1 GCA_903873485.1 uncultured beta proteobacterium
ATTCCTGGGGGCAAATGGTTGCGTGTCGAGGTCGGAGACTCACCCATGTGAGCGATGCTGCAAGACTGCGAGTTGTCCAAAACTTCAAGGGTTTTTTGGGAGATTCCGAGAGGTCTGTACATGGAGCGCGATTTCATTGTGGCGACGCTCAAAGAGGGCAAATCGGCCATTGGCCGCCCGGTCATGGGCAAGCAGTTGAAGGCCCCGGTTTTGGTCATGAGCGTACCCGTGCACGACGCTCAGGGCAAAGTGATTGGCGCGCTCGCCGGGGTTACCAATCTGGGGGAACAGAGTTTTCTGGATACGCTGTCAGACTGCCCCTATGGCAAGACAGGGGGCTACTTGCTGATTGCCCCGCAACACAACTTGTTTGTAACTGCCTCGGACAAGAGCCGCATCATGCAGCCACTGCCTTCACCCGGTATCAACACCATGCACGACCGCTACATGCAGGGCTATGAAGGTTATGGCATTGCTGTAAATTCCAGGGGCATCGCAGAGCTCAATGCAGCCAAAGCCATTCCGGCAGCGGGCTGGTTCCTGGGTGTAGTCATGCCGACCGCAGAAGCCTTTGCACCTATTTACGCCATGCAGCAGCGTTTGCTTTGGGCCACGTTGCTGCTGACCCTGCTCACCGGCGTACTGACCTGGCTGGTTTTAAGGCGCGAACTCGCACCCGTGGTGGAAACGGCATCTGCCATGGCGGCCCTGGCCGACACAAAGCAAATGCCGCAGCCCCTGGCGCACACGCACCCAGGCGAGATCGGCCAATTGGTGACAGGCTTCAACCGCATTCTGCAGACCTGGAAGCAGCGTGAAGAGACGCTTCAAAAAAGCGAGCAAAACCTCGCCATCACGCTCAATTCGATTGGCGATGCCGTCATTGCCACCAATGTTGCGGGTCTGATCACCCACATGAACCCGACCGCCGAGCGACTGACCGGCTGGCCGCTGGCCGACGCGCTGGGCCAGCCCCTGACCGACGTGTTTCGCATCATCAGCGCCCAGACCCGCCTGCCTGCGCTTAACCCGGTGCATACGGTGATGGAGCGCGGTGAGGTGGTGGGCCTGGCCAACCACACTGCGCTGCTTGCGCGTGATGGCCGCGAATACCAGATTGCTGACAGTGCGGCGCCCATTCGCAACGCGGCGGACCAGATTGTCGGGGTCGTACTGGTGTTTAGTGATGTCACCGAGAAGTACCGTGCTGAGCAAGCCATGCACCAGCGCCAGACCATGCTGGAGCGCACCGAAAGCATGGCGCGCCTGGCCAGTTTCGAGTGGGAAGTGGATACCAACCTTGTGACTTGGTCGCCCGAGATGTTTTACCTGTTCGGACGCGACCCGGCCCTGGGTGTCCCGAACCTGCAGGGGCAGGCCGAGATGTACACGCCAGAGTCCTCGCAGACCCTGTTTGATGCGGTGGGCAAGTCTGTGGCAGACGGTACGCCCTACACGCTTGATCTGATGACGGTGCAACCCGACGGCGAACTTCGCCCCTGCATCGTCAAGGGCTTCCCGCAGCGCAATGCCAGCGGGCGGGTGGTGCGCATAGCCGGGCTGGTGCAAGACATCACCGAGCGTAAGCAAGCTGAGCAATACGAGCGTTTTCGAAGCCACACCCTGGAAATGCTGGCCTCCAACGAGCCCCTTGCCGACGTGCTTGAAAGCATTGTGCGGGGCGTGGAACAACTCAACCCGGGCATGTTGTGCAGCATTCTGCTGCTCGACGTGGAAGGCCGCCATCTGTGCAAAGGGGTGGCACCGAGCCTGCCTGATTTCTATAACGCGGCACTCGACGGCATTGAAATCGGGGTTGGTGTGGGCTCCTGCGGCACAGCGGCCTTTACCGGTGAGCGGGTGATCGTGGCCGACATTGCCACGCACCCCTATTGGACCCCGTACAAAGACCTGGCGGCCAGTGCCGGATTGGGTGCCTGCTGGTCGCAGCCGATTCGCGCAGCCAGCGGCCAGGTGCTGGGTACTTTTGCCATTTACCACCGCGCGCCACACGCGCCAGCGCAAGCCGACATCGCCCTGATTGTGCAAACCGCCAGTCTGACCAGCATCGCCATTGAGCGCCTAACGGCGCAGGAACAGCTTCAGCTTGCTGCGGGTGTTTTTACGCATGCGCTGGAGGGCATCATGATCACCACGCCCGACGGCAGCATTGTCGATGTCAACGCCGCTTTCACAAGCATCACCGGTTTCACGCGCGAAGATGCCCTGGGCAAAAACCCGCGTTTTATGCAATCCGGCCGGCACAGTGCGGACTATTTTTCTGCCATGTGGCGCAACCTGATCGCCAACGGCTACTGGTATGGCGAGGTCTGGAACCGGCGCAAGAGCGGCGAAGTGTTTGCCGAAATGCAGGCCATCAGTGCGGTGCGAGACGCGCAGGGCAAGGTGAGCCAGTACATATCGCTGTTCTCCGACATCACTGAGCGCAAGGCGCACGAGAGCCAGCTCGAACATATTGCCCACTTTGATGCACTCACCAACCTGCCCAACCGCGTGCTGCTGGCTGACCGCCTGCAACAAGCCATGGCGCAGGCGCAGCGCAGGCAGCAACAGGTGGCGGTGGCCTTTCTCGATCTGGACGGTTTCAAGGCCATCAACGACCACCACGGCCATGTCATCGGCGACCAGGCGCTGATCACCCTGGCCAGGCGCATGAAAGAGGCGTTGCGTGAGGGTGACACGCTGGCCCGCATCGGTGGCGACGAGTTTGTGGCGGTGCTGATTGACCTGGAAGACAGCACCGCCAGCGTGCCTTTGCTCAACCGGCTGCTGGCGGCCGCCGCACTGCCGGTGCAGCTGGACGACTTGGCGCCGCAGGTTTCGGCCAGCGTGGGTGTCACCTTTTACCCGCAGGCGCAAGACATTGATGCCGATCAACTCATGCGCCAAGCAGACCAGGCCATGTACCAGGCCAAAATGGCGGGCAAAAACCGTTACTGCGTGTTTGATGCGGCGCAGGACAGCAGCATGCGTGTCCACCACGAAAGCCTGGAGCGCATCCGCCTGGCGCTGGATAGGCGTGAGTTCGTGCTGCACTACCAGCCCAAGGTCAACATGCACAGCGGCCAGGTAATGGGTGCCGAGGCCCTGATCCGCTGGCAGCATCCCGAAAGAGGTCTGCTGGCACCGTCAGCCTTCCTGCCGGTGATCGAGGACCATCCGCTGGCGGTTGCGGTTGGCGAATGGGTGATTGACACCGCCCTGACCCAGATCGGGCTGTGGCAGGCCGCCGGGCTTGACATGCCCGTCAGCGTCAACATCGGCGCACGCCAGCTGCAGCAAAGCAACTTTGTGCAGCGGCTGCAAGCCATCCTGGCCAGGCACCCGCAAGTCAACCCGGCCAGCCTGGCGCTGGAGGTGCTGGAAACCAGCGCGCTGGCTGACATGGCGCAGGTGTCGCAGATGATTGAGGACTGCGCCCGCATTGGCGTGACCTTTGCGCTGGACGACTTTGGCACCGGCTACTCGTCACTCACCTACCTCAAACGCCTGCGTGTCACGCTGCTCAAGATTGACCAGAGCTTTGTGCGAGACATGCTTGATGACCCCGATGATCTGGCGATTCTGCAAGGCATCATCAGCCTGGCCGCCGCGTTCAGGCGCGAAGTGATTGCCGAAGGTGTGGAGACGGTGGCGCATGGCACCGCGCTGCTGCAGTTGGGCTGCGAACTGGCACAAGGCTACGGCATTGCCCGGCCCATGCCGCCAGAGCAGTTACCTGCCTGGGTGGCCAACTGGCAGCCAGATGCGGCGTGGTGTGGGGTGATGAATTCCGGTGAGGCAACTCGGTCAGCAGACAAGTAGGCTGCCGCAAAGCGGGTGTTCGTGGCCGTCGGCTCCCGTAGAAGAAAATAAAAGTGGAACAAATTTTCGGGCCATTTCCCCAGTGATCGCCTGAAATTTATGCCAACTTTATCGACAATCTTTGAAAAATAAAAGTGGCAAGATATAGATGACTTATCGTGACATAGATATAGATGACTTATCGTGACATAGATACATAAAGA
>CAIQOO010000130.1 GCA_903873485.1 uncultured beta proteobacterium
AACGTAAAGTTGCGCAGAACTACGCCGCTACTACCAGCGTAAACACGAGCAATACTGAAAATTATCTTGTGCAACAATGGCTTAACGATTTTGTTCAAGTCACCTGCTGGTGCCATCTGCGCAACTTTACGATGGTGGCCCTCTGCCACGACCAGCGCGAACGCCAAAATTTTAAAAATGATAGCTTCCAGCGCTTTCTGGACGGGGGTTACAGGCTGATTTGGTATATGAAAATTGGCGTCCTTGCCGAACTGGCGATGGTGAAAATAATTCGACTCTGACCCCAATGACCGCTGCACCCCCTATGACCTGTTACTGCCTGCCGAAAACGGAGCGGTCGTTTTTCATCGCAATGACCTCAAAATAAGGGCGGAAGCGGTCTTCTGAAACGCCGAAGGCGGTCAGGAACTTGCTGAAAAGCATTTGTTCCGCCGGTGCGGCACTGCCGTCCGCCAGCAGCGAGTCGCACAAATTGGTCAGAGTACACAGTTTTTGCGGCTCGGACAGGACCGGGGCGGCTTGATCCAGAAAGGCTTCGACCTTGTTTTTGCGAACGTATTTCAAGGCATTGTCGAGGGTGGCACGGTCACCACCAATGGCTGAAATGAGTTGGCCAATTTCTTCTTCCTCAATTTGCCCGTCGGCCGACATCATGTAGATGAGCGAAGCGGCAAATGCCAGTTTCGGTGTCATTGCTTGCGATGAATCGCCTTTGAATACGTCGAATAAACCCATGGAAAAAACCTCTTTCGTTGTGGAAAATAAGCGGCAAAAGTGTGCCGGTTCACTATAGCATCACAGGCCAGGCCGAGCGGCGGCCAGCCAGCGTACTGATCCCCGGTAGGCGTGCCAGCTGGCATGCCCCAGCAGCGGCCCTGCCACGATCAGCCCGACCGCCAGCGGCAACAGCAGCGACAGCGTGACCAGCAAAGCCAGCAGCGCAGCCCACAGCAGCATCACGGCGGTGTTGTTGGTTACCACTTCAATGCTGGTAATGGCAGCTGTAATGGCATCGGTATCGCGGTCCAGAATCATCGGAATCGAGACCACCGAGATGGCAAACACCAGCATGGAAAAAACACCGCCGATGACGAGGTACGCCGCCACAAACTCCCGGTTGTCGGGGTCGAGCAGGGTTTGCATCACATCAACCGAGGAGGGCATGCCGGTGTCAAAAAACAAGGCAATCAGCACCAGCGATACCCGGCCCCACAGCAACTCCAGCACCATCAGCACCCCGACCAGCATGCCCATGCTGCGCAGATGGCGTTTCCAGCAGGTCAGCGAGGCCATGAAATCCGCTGCCAGGCCCTGCTCGCGGCGATGGCTCAAGTCATACAACCCCATCGCCACAAACGGCCCAATCAGCAGGCAGCCCGAGACCATCGTCATCATGTATTCAGGCTCGGCATGAAACACGGTATGGAGTACCAGCGCCATGCACCAGAACGGCAAACCGTAAAACAGACTGGTAGCAGGCCGGGCTGCCAGGTCGCGCCAGCCCAGCCTTAGCCAGAGCAAAGGTGCCGCCCATGACAGCAAAATAATCTCTTTGGGGGCGGCCTGCGAGGCCGGTGCCACATAGGGCGGTACAGCCTCTATCGGCAGGGGGGTGGTCAGGTTGTTTTGCATGGTGTATTCCTCAGTTGGTTTGGTATGAGGTCCACTATGCGCGGTGCAGGCTGAACGCAGCGTGAATCTGCCGTTCATCCGGTGTTCATGTTGGCAGGTTTATTGAGGATAGGTCAAGCCCCAAGTGATCAGCCAAACAGCGCCGCCAGCGCTTCGCCGGGATCGTCGGCGCGCATGAAAGCCTCGCCGACCAAAAACGCATTGACCCCGGCGGCCCCCAGGCGCAGCACATCATCGCGGCTGTGGATGCCGCTTTCGCACACCAGCAAGCGGTCTGGCGGTATGTCGCGCATCAGGGTCAGCGTGGTGTCAAGCGACACCTCAAAGGTTTTCAGGTTGCGGTTGTTGACGCCAATCAGCGGGGTCTTGAGTTGCAGGGCACGCGCCAGCTCGGCCGCGTCATGCACTTCAACCAGCACTGCCATGTCCAGACTGCGAGCAATCGCTTCGAAGTCTTTCATTTGTGCATCGTCAAGGCAGGCGGCGATCAGCAAAATGGCATCGGCACCGATAGCGCGCGACTCATAAATTTGATAGACATCGATCATGAAATCCTTGCGCAATACCGGCAACGGGCAGGACGCCCGCGCCTGCTTCAGAAAATCGACACAGCCCTGGAAAAACTGCACGTCGGTCAGCACCGACAGGCAGGCGGCACCCTGTTCGGCATAGCTTTGCGCAATATCGGCCGCAAAGAAGTCGGCACGCAGCAGGCCTTTGGACGGGCTGGCCTTTTTGATTTCGGCAATCACCGCCGGCCGGCCGGCGGCAATCTTGGCGCGCAAGGCGGCGACAAAATCGCGCGTCAGCACCCGGCTTTCGGCATCAAAACGCATTGCGGCCAGCGGCTTGCGCTGGCTGGCGGCGGCGACTTCCTGCCGCTTGACGGCGACAATTTGTTCCAGAATATCAGTCATGGTTGGCAGGCTCCTGCGAGCCATTTTTAAGAATTTTGACAAACACGCGGTGCATCACCAGCCCCGCCGCGATGAACAGCAGCGAGACGCCAATGGCGATCCAAGCTTCCGGGCTATTGAGAAGTTGCATGGTGTCAGGCCTCGCCGAGCTTTTGTGCGACCGCCACCAATTGCGCCAATTTGCCCCTGGCGGCACCGGTTTCAATCGCCACCCGCGCTTTGTGGATGCCGGCTGGAATCGAATCGGTCACATTGGCGGCGTACAGTGCCACGCCAGCATTGAACACCACGATTTCCTTGGCCGGGCCGTCGGCATTGTCAAGCACGCCCAGCAGCATGGCGCGTGACTGCTCGGGCGTTTCCACCCTGAAAGAGCGGTTGCTGGCCATCACCAGCCCAAAGTCTTCCGGGTGAATCTCGTACTCGGTAATCTGGCCGTTGTAGAGTTCACCGACTTGCGTGGCGGCACCCAGCGACACCTCGTCCATGCCATCGCGGCCATACACCACCACGGCGTGTTCGGTGCCCAGACGCTGCAGCGCGCGCACCTGGATGCCGACCAAGTCCGGGTGAAACACGCCCATCAGGATGTTGGGCGCGCCAGCCGGGTTGGTCAGCGGCCCGAGCAGGTTGAAGATGGTTTTGACCCCCAGTTCACGGCGCACCGGCGCGACATTTTTCATCGCCGGGTGGTGATTTGGCGCAAACATGAAGCCGACGCCCACCTGCTCAATACACTGGGCGATGGCTGCGGGACTGAGGTTGATGTTGACACCAAGCGACTCCATCACGTCGGCGCTGCCGCTCTTGCTGCTGACACTGCGGCCGCCATGTTTGCTGACCTTGGCCCCGGCGGCGGCGGCGACAAACATGGCGCAGGTGGAAATATTGAAGGTGTGCGAACCGTCGCCGCCGGTGCCAACGATGTCCACCAGATGGGTTTTGTCGGCCACCTCGACCTTGGTGGAAAACTCGCGCATCACCTGTGCTGCTGCGGTGATCTCGCCGATGGTTTCCTTTTTGACGCGCAAACCGGTGATCAGCGCGGCAATCATCAGCGGGCTCCATTCGCCATTCATGATCTGGCGCACCACGTGCAGCATTTCGTCATGAAAAATTTCGCGGTGCTCGATGGTGCGCAGCAGCGCCTGTTGCGGGGTGATTGTGGAAGTGTGGATCATGTCTGGATGAAGAAAAAAAGTGGATGACGGGGCGGCTGCCATAGTGTGCGGCCAATCGGTTCGATCTGAAAAGTTATCTGTCGGGCTGGCATCGATGGCGGTCGGGGATGCGTTTTCAACGCGCCGCATTGTCCATCAGCGCGAGTTTCAGGCCAAAGCCGATGAACAGCAGGCCGGCGGCGCGCTGCAGCCCGGCCATGCCCTGTTGCAGCGCGGCAAAACGCTGCGCCACAGCGGCGGCCAGTGCGGCATAGCCCAGATTCACCCACAGACCATTGGCATTGAACACCAGGCCCAGCAGCAGAAATGCCAGCGTCTTGTGCGTGGTGGCCGGTGCGATGAACTGCGGCAAAAACGCCAGAAAAAACAGCGCCACCTTGGGGTTGAGGGCATTGGTCCAGAACCCTTTGACAAATACGTTTTTTAGATCATTTCGGCCTGTAGCCCTTATGGATAAAGCGCTGGCAGCTATTGATTCAGGAGTTTCACGGGCCTTGCCGAGGCCCAGCATCGACCAGCCGACATACAGCAGGTAGGCCACCCCCAGCCATTTCAGCACGGCAAATGCCGTGCCCGATGCCGCCAGCAGGGCGCTGAGACCCAGGGCGGCCGCCACAATGTGCACAAAACAGCCGACCGTGATGCCGAGTGCTGCCACCGCGCCGGTGCGCCAGCCACTTTTGAGCGCATGGCTGACGATGAACAGCACATCGGGGCCGGGGGTCAGGTTCAGCAAAATGCCAGCCAGCACAAACCAGCCCAGGCTGTCGATTCCGTTGAACATGTCAGGCAACTTTCATCAGGCATCGGCTCCGGCTGTCGCGGCAGTGCCGTCAAAAAACGCCCGCAACATTGCGATGGCATGGTCGATGCCGGCCGCATCGACATCCAGATGGGTGACAAAGCGCAGCCGGTACAAGCCGGTGGCCAGCACGCCCCGCGCTTTCAGATAGGGCAACAAATCGGCAGCCCGCGCCTTGGCAGCACCTTGCAGATCAACAAACACCATGTTGGTTTGCGGCGGCTCAACCACCACACCCGGCAAGCCTTGCAGCCCGGCCGCCAGCCGTGCGGCGTGGGCGTGGTCGTCTGCCAACTGGGCCAGATGGTGATCAAGCGCATAAATCCCGGCCGCTGCCAGCACGCCGGCCTGGCGCATGCCGCCGCCGGCCATTTTGCGAATCCGGTGGGCACGCTGGATCAGTGCCGCGCTGCCACACAGCACCGAGCCGACCGGCGCGCCCAAGCCTTTGCTCAGGCACACCGAGACGCTGTCAAAACACTGGGCAATGCGCCGCGCCTGTTGCACCACGTTCTCACTCAAGGCAGTGGTGTCGGCAACAGCCGGGCCGGTGCCGGTGCCGGGCTGGCTGGCTGTGGCTGGCTGCAGCGCCTGCGCCATGGCTGCGTTGAACAGCCGGGCACCATCGAGATGCCGCGCCAGACCGTGACGGGTGGCCAACTCGGTGGCTTGCTGCACATAGTCCAGCGGCAGCAATTTGCCGCCAAAGGTGTTCTCCAGCGCCAGCAAGCGGGTCTTGGCAAAGTGCGCGTCGTCGGGCTTGATGGCGGCTTCAATGTCGGCCAGCGCCAGCGTGCCATCGCCTTGATGGTGCAGCGGTTGTGGCTGCACGCTGCCCAGCACGGCGGCGCCGCCACCTTCCCAGCGGTAGGTGTGCGCCATTTGCCCGACGATGTATTCATCGCCACGCTGGCAATGCGCCAGAATGCCGCACAAATTGCTTTGGGTGCCGGTGGGCACAAACAGCGCCGCCTCGAACCCCAGCAGGCCAGCCAGTTTGGTCTGCAAGGCGTTGACGCTGGGGTCGTCACCAAACACGTCGTCACCGACCGGCGCAGCGGCCATGGCGGCGCGCATGGCAGGACCGGGCTGCGTCACGGTGTCGCTGCGCAGATCAACATGAAGAAGTTCGGTTTTATGGGTCATATTGGCCTCAAGTCCTTATGGGATAAGCGAAAGTAGCTATAAAAACAGTAGTAAATCAGGGGTCGGCGAAGCCGGGATCAAGGCTTGACACCATCGAGTAGCTTGATGAAATTGCGCTTGATCTTATGTTCCCGGCGCAGTTGCGCCAGGTAGTCGGCAAAGCCGGCGCGCTGGTCGAGCACCGCCATCAGCCGGCCAACTTTGCCGATCATCTCGGTGGCGCTGGCATAAGCAGAATTTTTGGTCAGCTTGATGGTGGCCGAAATTTCTTGCTGATAGAGCGCAATGGCAGCGGCTGGACGCACCGGTTCAAGCTGCTGCGCCAACTGCATGCGCCAATAGACATCGCATCGGCCCTGATCGAGTGCTGCCAGGGCCGCGTCCAGATCGCCCTCCCACAGTGCAATCGCCAGCAACTGCGTGGCATCCGGGCCGGGCGGCGTCGGGTTCCAGCGGCTGGTGGCGCTGGCCGCGCGCGCCATTGCCTCTTTCAGGGTGGCCAGGGCCTTGAGCCGCTGCGCCGGCCACAGCCCCAGCTTGTCTGCCAAAGCGTGCAGTTTCTGGTAATTTTGAAGCTGCGGCTGCTCGGCAAACTGCACCCAGGTCAGTTGCAGCGCCTCCTCATGGCGGCCGCGCGCCAGATAAGCGGTAGCCAGAAAATCACGCAAACGGTTGTCCGTATGCTGCGGGAACGCTGCTGCACCGCGCTCGGCCCAGGCCAGCGCCTCATCCGGGCGACCGGCCTGCTGCAACACCTCGGCAATAGCCTGGTAGTTCCGGGTGCCCGACAAATCGCGTGACTTGATCGCCACCAGTTCATCGATATCGCCTCTGGCCTGCGCCACATCCTCCAGCATGCGGGTCAGGCTGGCGACTTGAGAGGTCAAGCCAGACGGCGCAGTTTTTGCCGCCAGCGCATCCAGCATCGCTTGCGTCAACTCGCGGTAACGCTGCAAACCGGCATCTCCCAGCACCTCGCGGTAAGTCAGCGGGCCAAAGCTGCCGCAGCTCATGGGCAGCGTGGTTTCCAGCAAGAGCAGATCGGCGGCCAGATCCAGCGGGTCGGGCTGGGCCAGTTGGCAGGCGCGCAAATGCAGATGGCCCAAACGGTGGGCCACTTTGCCGAGTGCCTCGTTGATCTCGCCCTCCGGATCATCGTCCGGGTCATCGGCATTTTGCAGCATGTCTTCGACATGTTCGATGGCGTATCGGACCAGTCCGACCAGTTCCGGGGCGCGCGCTGGCGTCAGCGACTCGGTCAACTGGTTGAGCATGTCGTCCAACAAATCGGTACCAACACCGTCCGATTGCCAGTCCCGCAGATAGTCGATATCGGTCGCGTCATCGATGACCTGCTTCAGGTCGCTGCGCCATTGATCGTCATCATCATCAGCCACCGGAGCCGACAGCGCGGCAGACTTGAGGTGCAACGACTGGCGCAGCGGCGCATCGCGCTGGGCCACTTCAAGCAGCAGATCGATCAGGGCTGCTTGTGGCAGCGTGGCCAGGTAAGCTTGAATCGGTTGCAGGTTAACAAATGGATAGGTCATGGCAAAAGTTTTCTTCAAAGGTGAAAGCGCCGCTGTCACTGACCTCATGGGATGCCGGCGGTGGTGCCAGAACCACCTGATCGGCACAACGCTGTGTTCAACACAAAGGCTCCAGGATTCAGCAAAACATAGCATAGCCCATTTTGGCCGGGCTCAAGCAGCGCCAGCCGGGCCGTTTGCCGGTCGGGCGGATCAGCCCGGACTTGCTGCCCTGGGTTGCGTTGATCCGCGCACCAGCAGCTCGCCGCGCAGCACCACCCGCCGCACCGCCCGCTCGGGCAAGGCCACCCGCTCTTGCAGCAGCCGGATGGCGGCCTGGCCGATGTCGTTGGTCGGCTGGCGCATCACGGTGATGTCGGGTGTCACCAGGCTGGTCCAGGGCAGATCGTCAAAGCCGGCGATGGCCGTGTCGGCTGGCACCTTGACCCCGGCGGCCTTGATCGCCTCGGCAATGCCCAGCAGCAGCTTGCAAGGTTACAACGCAATCTTTCGACCTGTACGATTCATTAAGCCGCTTTTGCTGCCCAAGTGAGGTCAAAACTGCGGTTTTGCAGCCATTGTGGAACCACATTGTTGACTGAGAGCGCATTGAGTGAGGTCAGCGCATAGGAGCCATCGTCAGACCAACTCATGCCGTCATGCTTTTGACGCTTGGCGGTTACCAGGTTATTGCTTCGCTCCACCGGATTACTGGAATTTGGCAACTTGAGTTTGGCACGCAT
>CAIQOO010000131.1 GCA_903873485.1 uncultured beta proteobacterium
CCCAGCGCCTGCAGCTTTTTCAGCAAGGCCGGTGTGGCAAGGCCATTGGCATCCAGTCCGACGCTCACCGGCATCAGCTTGTGTGCCACCGCCTTGTCGGCCGCCTTGACCGCGACCGCGCTAATGTGCGCGGCCAGCCGGCGCGGCGAAGCAAAGGGCGTCACCACCGACGCGCCAGATGCCAGCCCGAGTGCCCGCAACTGCTCGGCCAGTAGCCCGGCAAAGGCTAAACCGAGCTTTTTAAGCGCCTTGGGCGGCAGTTCTTCGACAAACAATTCAACAAGGAGATTTTGAGAGGTCATGATGTGCAGCAAGGCTTGCTGGTCTTGGGTTGATCGTCGCCATTCCCCGAGGGTGCAGGAATGCATCGGCTTGACGTGCGGCCCGCCACGCCAGCGACAGCGCGGCTTGATGATGTTTGGGGCGGCGCCGGCGCCATGAAAGTCAGGCGGCTTTTTTGGTCATTTGCGCCACCCACTCGCGCGGCGCCATCGGGAAACCCAGACGTTCGCGGCTGTCAAAGTAGCTTTGTGCCACGCCACGCGCCAGCGTGCGGATGCGGCCAATGTAGGCGGCGCGCTCGGTCACCGAAATCGCGCCACGGGCATCGAGCAGGTTGAAACTGTGGGCACATTTGAGCACCTGTTCGTAGGCCGGCAGCGCCAGTTGCGTCTCCATCAGGTGCTTGGCCTGACGTTCGTGGGCGGTGAACGCGGTGAACAGAAAGTCGGCATCGCTGTGCTCGAAGTTGTAACTGGACTGCTCGACCTCGTTTTGCTTATAGACATCGCCATAACTCAGCCGGGTGCCGTCGGGCGCTTCGGTCCAGGTCAGGTTATAGACGTTATCAACCCCTTGCAGGTACATCGCCAGGCGCTCCAGCCCGTAAGTGATTTCACCGGTGATGGGCCGGCAGTCGATGCCGCCGACCTGCTGGAAATAGGTGAACTGGGTGACTTCCATGCCATTGAGCCAGACCTCCCAGCCCAGCCCCCAGGCACCGAGCGTGGGGTTTTCCCAATCGTCTTCGACAAACCGGATGTCGTTTTTTTTCAGGTCAAAACCGAGCGACTCCAGGCTGCCCAGGTAAAGCTCCAAAATATGGCTGGGGGCCGGCTTGAGCACCACCTGATATTGGTAATAGTGCTGCAGGCGATTCGGGTTTTCGCCATAACGACCGTCTTTGGGGCGGCGGCTGGGCTGCACATAAGCCGCCTTCCACGGCTCTGGCCCCAGCGCCCGCAAAAATGTCGCCGTGTGCGACGTGCCCGCACCGACTTCCATGTCATAGGGCTGCAACAACGCGCAGCCCTGGGCATCCCAATACGACTGCAGTTTCAAAATGATTTGCTGGAAGGTCAACATAAGTGGTGGCGTGCCGGCCAATGCGGCCCTGATTGGTGAAACACACGCCAAGCCAGGCGCGCAATGGGCTGATTTTACCGGTTCAGACTGGCGTGTTGCGGCGGCTGGCCCAGAACATCAGCAGCAGGCCCGCCACCGCCAGCAGCCACATCGGCCACAAACCCCAGCGCGACAGCCAGGACGCATAAGGGGTCATGCCGCTGCGCCCTTGCACCTCGCCGGTCAGGGCGGCTGCCGTGTGGGAAGGCAGGGCATGGGTGACACGCCCCCGGTGATCAACAATGGCGGTCTGCCCGGTGTTGGTCGCCAGCAGAAACGGACGGTCAAACTCCAGCGCGCGCATGCGGGCAATCTGCAAGTGCTGGTCCATCGCCAGGTGTTCGCCAAACCAGCCCAGGTTGCTGATGTTGACCAGCATGGTGGGGGCTTGCGCCGGATTGGCAAACAACCTGGCCATCTCGTCAGAAAACAGGTTCTCGTAACAAATCGTCGCCGCCAGTCGCTGCCCCCGCCAGTCAAAGGTGGGCTGCGGCAAGGCGCCGCGGTTGAAATCCCCCAGCGGAATATTCATCAAATCGGTGAACCAGCGGAACCAGGGCGGGATGAACTCGCCAAAAGGCACCAGATGGTGCTTGTTGTAGCGCCAGGGTGGCGACTGTCCGGGTTTGAGGCCTACCACCGAATTGGTGTAGCCGTCGGTGAAATTCCCCAGTGGCACGCCCACCAGCGCGGCCTGCTCGCCACTGGCAAAGCGCTGCTGCAACGCCTGCCAGTAGCCCTCGGGCAACTGCGCAGGCAACAGCGGCACTGCGGTTTCAGGCGAGATCGTCAGGGCACTGCGGCTGGACTGGAACTGTTCGCCATACCAGCGCAACGCCGTCGGCACTCCGGTAGCGGCCTGAAATTTTTGTTCCTGCGGGATATTGCCCTGGAGCAGGGTCACGCTCAGACTGCCCTGGGAGACACCTTGTGGCAGCGGCAACACAAGGCAAGCCGCCAACAGCCCCAGCAGGGTGGCAGCCGAAACCGCCTTGTCGCGCCAGTCGGCGGCACTCAGAACGTTTGCCAGCAGCGCCGCCAGTGCCGCTGCCGCAAAACCAACACCATAGCAGCCACCCCAGGCAATCAGGCCGGCCAGGGGGCCGTCAAGTTGCGCGTAACCAATGGCACCCCAGCCAAAGCCGGTCAGCCACTGGCCACGCATCAATTCTGCAAGCAGCCAAAATGCTGCAAAACTAATAGCTGTCAGCGCTTTACCGGTAAGGGCTAGAGCATGAAAACATGCACAAACTGCAGCGTAGTACAAGGCCAGCGCTGCGGCCAGCGCCAGCACTGCCAGCAGCGCCAGCACAGCAGGCAGTCCGCCATAGATGTGCATCGAGGTAAAAAGCCAGGCAAAAGTCAGCGACAACCAGGCCACGGCGTACAGCCAACCGCGCCACGCCGCCTGCCGGGCGCTGCCGCTGCCAGTCAGCAAGCGCACCAGGACCGCCATCGCCAGGATTTGCGCCCACCAAATCGGCTGGCCTTGCTGCAGCCCAGGCAAAGCCGCTATCTTTAGCGGCCAGGCAACGCTGGCAGCCTGCACGCCGCCGGCCAGCAACGCCAGCAGGGCGGGCCAGAAACCTGACGCTTTGTGCCGCCTTGGAAAAAGATCAAAGCCTGCCCGGTCCTCAAGGCGTTTCATCCGATGCCGGGGATACTTTGAACCATTTCACCGCTCCCCCCCTGGTGTGCAGCACGGCAAAGTCGAGACCGGCGAACACAAAATGCTCGCCCCGCTTGGGCACATGGCCCATCTCATGGGCAATCAGGCCACCGATCGTTTCAAATTGGTCGTCAGGATCGGTGCTCTCGATCTTGACAGCAAAGGTGTGCTCAACCCGCTCGATCAGTGTGTCACCGCTGATGCGGTAGGTTCGATCGGCCAAACCAAAAATATCGCCATCGTCTTCGGCGATGTCAAATTCATCCTCAATCTCGCCGACGATCTGCTCTAGCACATCCTCGATCGTGATCAGGCCGGCAACCCGGCCAAATTCGTCGATCACGATCGCCAGGTGGTTGTGGTTGCTCTGAAAATCGCGCAACAGGTCATTCAGGCCCTTGCTTTCCGGCACAAAAACCGCCGGCCTGAGCAATGCGCGAATATTGAACTCGGGTGCACGTTGCAGCTTGAGCAAATCCTTGGCCATCAAGATGCCAATGATGTTTTCGCGTTCTCCTTCATATACCGGAAAGCGCGAGTGTGCCGTATCAATCACGCCGTGCATCATCTGATCATGCGGATCTTCAATATTGACAAGCTCCATCCTGGTCGATGGCACCATGACATCGCCGGCCGTCATGTCGGCCATTCGAATCACGCCTTCCAGCATTTTTCTGGAGTCATTGCCAATGATCTGGTTGTGCTCGGCTTCGACCAGCCAATCAATCAATTCATCCGTCGAATCCGGCCCCGGATGGATGAATTCGGCGATTTTTTGCAACAGGGTGCGGCTATCTTCGCGCTCGGGGCGCGTGGGGTAAGGGTCAGACACGGCCGGTAAAGCAGGACATGCAGTGGTTGATCAAGCCGCAAGGATAGCTGATAACGGCTGCGGCAACCGGCAAAACCGCAGCGCGCGCAAGAATTAGTCGGCCCGGCTTGCCTGACCTACGGTTTGCCAGACGGCCTGAAGACGATCCAGCGTATCTTTAAACTGTTTGGCATGCACCTTGAACTGGTAGTTGGTCTGCGCCATCTGCTCTTGCACGATCTCGGTCAACTGGGTGTCCAGCGTGGCCGGGGGCAGGCTCAAATGCCCTTGAGACTCGACGCCATCGCGCTCAATGAGCGCACCCGCATGGCTGGCGATCCGGAGCATGGCCGTGTTTTCAGAAAGCGCATGAACAAAAATGGTTTTCACACCCCGATTGCGCGCATGCATGGCGGCTCTCTCAAACAGGCGCCCGCCAAAGCCGCGACCGCGCGCTTTGGGCAGTACCGAGACACCGAACTCGGCCGCAGAGTTATGCGCCATGTCCATCGAAAACGCCAAATGCGCCATGGCAATCAGCGAGAGTCGCCGGTTGTAAATGCCAAAAATCTCGTCTCGCTCAAAATTCAGGTCATCAACATAGCGAACAATTTGCTCATCTTGAGCCGAAAATCCAAACCGATAGTACCGATCCTGCGCATCAAGCGAAAGCAGGTGATCGGCAATGCGCCCACGGTGGTTTTCCCCTAACGATCGAATTGGCACCACCAGGCCGGACTCCTTGGGAGCGACCACGGAGTTGGTCGCCGGCTCGGGCGGGCGGGCGGGCAACGTCGAATCTGCGGTGATCGGTTGTTGACCTTGGGTCTTGATTTCTAGCATGACGTGAATATAAGGGTTTCCCCTAGTCAATTTACTCTAAAAGTGAGAATTATTAGCCACTTGTAGGAATCAAGTCACATCGAGTGACAAGGCAGCCTTATCACTTGCAATCTGCCTGCTCTGTGGCTCAAGCGCATGGCCCCCAAATCCCGGAAAACCGGCCCGTTACCATGATTTTTGCCTGTGCCACCGTGTGCCCCCGGTTGGTGCAGCTAAGTGCGGTCGAGCACAAGCATCAACGACAATACGAGCGGCGGGCTTGCGTAGCTTGGCAGCCCGAGCGTCAAACTGCATTGCACCCACCTGCGTCAAAGGCGATGCCGCATCGCGGTGTGGCGTGCAGTCATTGGGCGATGGAGGTTGCGTCAGGGTATCGGAAAATCATCCCGCACCCATTCAAGATGCAAAAATAGTATGGCTAATCAATGGTTTACGAAAGTTTTAGAGCGATGAACATTGTGATACTCGATGACTACCAGGATGCTGTGAGAAAGCTGGCTTGCGCGGCCAAGCTGGAGACCTGGCCTACCAAGGTGTTCACCAACACGGTCAAGGGCCTTGGCCAACTGTCGGTGCGTCTCAAAGACGCTGAGGTGATCGTGCTCAATGGTGACCGCACACAGATGCCACGCGCCCTGATTGAAAAATTGCCCAAACTGAAATTGGTGGTGCAAACCGGACGTATTGGTTCGCACATTGACATCGAGGCCTGTACCGAGCGCGGCATTGCCGTGGCCGAAGGCACCGGCTCCCCGGTGGCGCCGGCCGAACTGGCCTGGGCCCTGATCATGGCGGCGGCGCGACGCTTGCCGCAGTACATCGGCAACCTCAAGCATGGTGCCTGGCAACAGTCTGGCCTCAAATCGAGCGGCATGCCGCCCAATTTTTGTCTGGGCACCACGCTCAAGGGACGCAACCTGGGTATTTGGGGTTACGGCAAAATTGGTCAACTGGTGGCAGGCTATGGCCGGGCGTTTGGCATGCGGGTGCTGGTGTGGGGCCGGGAACCTTCGCGCGAGCGGGCTGTGCTTGACGGATTTGAGGTTGCCAGCAGCCGCGAACATCTGTTTGAACAGGCTGATGTGCTGACACTTCATGTGCGGCTGACGGCAGAAACCACCGGCATGGTGCGGCTTGAAGACCTCTCCAAAATGAAGCCGACTGCGCTGCTGGTGAATATTTCACGCGCCGAGTTGCTCGAACCGGATGCGCTGTTGAGTGCGCTCAACCGGGGCCGCCCCGGCATGGCCGCGATTGATGTATTTGAATCCGAGCCAATTTTGCAGGGCCACGCGCTGCTGCGGCTGGAGAACTGCATTTGCACACCGCATATCGGCTTTGTCGAGCAAGACAGCTACGAGATGTATTTTGGCGCCGCATTTGACAACGTGATCAACTTCATCAAGGGTCGCCCGACCAATATCGTCAACCCGGGCGCGCTGCAAATTCGGCGCTGAGTCAGCGCGGCAGATGGTTCAATCCGGACCACAGTTCGTTGAGGTCCGGAAAATTCCACTTGGCCGGGTCTTCGCGGTTCTGGATGCGCTCAGTGGTGCTGGGCTGCGACAAATCGACCATCACCGGCACCATCCGCATGTTGGACTTGGTCGAAAAAAACACCTTGATGACCGGCGTAGTCAGCGAGCGTTTTGACTGCTCGGTGACCACGCCGATACGCCCTGAAGTCAAGCGCACCAAGGACCCAACCGGGTAAATGCCCATGCTTTTGACAAAGGCCTGGAATATCTTGGGGTCAAAGTGGCCGTTCGCCCACTCGGCCATTTTTCGCAATGACTCGGCCGGATCCCAACCCGATTTGTAGGGCCGGTTGGAGGTAATCGCATCATAAACATCACACACGGCGGCCATTTTTGCATGCAGGCTGATCTGCTCGCCGCTGAAGCGCTCCGGGTAGCCGGAGCCATCCATTTTTTCGTGATGGTGCAACACCACGTCCAGCGACACGGCATCCACCCCGCTGCTGGCCATGAGCATTTTGTAACCCTCGGTCGGATGGGTTTTCATGATGTCAAACTCGGCGTTGGTCAACTTGCCGGGCTTGTTCAACACCTCGGTCGGCATCGCCACCTTGCCCAGATCATGCAGCAGACCGGCCATGCCGCAGGCACGGGTTTGCGGCTCGTCGAGACTGAGTTGCTTGGCCAGCGCCACCATCATGGCGCACACCGCCACCGAATGCATGTAGGTGTAATCGTCAGCCGTCTTCAGCCGGGCCAGGCTGATGATGGCCCCCGGGTTGCGTGCTATCGAGTCGGTGATGTCTTCCACCAACTGCCGGGCACCCCCGACATCCACCGCCCGGCCCATGCGCACTTCTTCAAACATGGATACCACCGCCGCCTTGGACTCCAGGCAAATGCGTGCAGCACGCGCGACCTCTTGGGCTGCCGGCACCGGTGAAGTCTCGCGCACGACGCG
The DNA here is from genome assembly GCA_903873485.1 of uncultured beta proteobacterium. GTDB lineage: Bacteria > Pseudomonadota > Gammaproteobacteria > Burkholderiales > Burkholderiaceae_C > Rhodoferax. The sequence continues at coordinate 7,167 of CAIQOO010000131.1, forward strand.
GGCTGGCCGGATTGCGACCGGGGCCGGCAGCACTGGCAGTTCGACCGCGCTGACCACCGGCACATCTTCGGCAACATCGGCACCGAGACCACAGTCGATCCAGACCTCTTTGATGCTGCTCGCCAAAATCAGCTTGATGTCATTGGGATCGCGCAGCACAAAACCGGTGCGCCAGAACGGATGATCCATCCAGGAACCGCAGAACTGCTTCAAATGCATTCCGAGTTGCAATTGTTGAACGCTGACTCGCTTGAGCATGGATGGTGAGAATGAATATTCTGTCGGGCATCAGCGCCTGAGCTGACACGGCTAGTTTGCCACAACCACAGGAAGATATTTTGGCAAGCGGGGTACTTCAGCCAGATCAGTAGCCGACCGGCTTTCGCCCGCTTTGAACCAGTTTGAACCGGCTTGATTTGGCACCGGCCCGGTTCACGGCACCGGTGTCAGCTTGGCCACGCTCAGCGCCAGCCACTTGGTGCCATGACGCGGGAAATTGATCTGGGCGCGGGCATCGATGCCGCTGCCTTCAAGCAGTTGCACCGTGCCTTCACCAAACTTGGCGTGAAACAGCTTTTGGCCGACCTTGAAGCTGTGACCAGCAGGCTCTTTACGTTGCGGCACGGCAGGCCCTGAAAATTTTGAATAATCAGTGCCAAATTGGCCTCCAGCCCTTGCTGGGTATGCGCTGGCAGCTCCTGAACTTAAAGCATTTCCAGAACCATAACTGGTCGATTTGCTGCCAAACCCGGACTTTCTGGAGGTGATCCATTTCAATGCCGACTCGGGCAGTTCGTCCAAAAACCGGCTTTTCATGTTGTAGCGGGTCTGGCCATGCAGCATGCGGGTTTGCGAATGGCTCAGGTACAGGCGCTGGCGGGCACGGGTGATGGCCACATACATCAGGCGGCGCTCCTCCTCTAGCCCGCCCTGATCGCTCATGGCGTTTTCATGCGGGAACAGACCTTCTTCGAGTCCGGTGATGAAGACACAGTCAAATTCCAGCCCCTTGCTGGCGTGAACGGTCATCAGTTGAACCGCATCCTGCCCGGCTTGCGCCTGGTTGTCGCCGGCTTCCAGCGCGGCATGGGTCAAAAAGGCCACCAGCGGTGACAGGGTTTCGCCGGTGTCGGCATCGGGTGCAGGCAGTTCCGGCAAGGGCTGGTTCAGATCCAGCCCTTGCGAGGCCGGCGACTGGGTCAGGGCATGGCCGAGTTCATCCGCCGGCCACGCCACGGCGTCGCGGCCAAAGCCTTCCATCGAGACGAAACTCTCTGCCGCGTTGACCAGTTCTTCGAGGTTTTCCAGTCGGTCGGCACCCTCGCGGTCGGCCTTGTAATGGGTGATCAGGCCGCTGTGGTCAAGTGTTGCGGCAACGATGTCCTGCAGGCTCATGCCTTGGGTTTGCTCGCGCAACACGTCAATGCCGGCCAGAAAGCCGCCAATGTTGGTGCCCGCCTTGCCACTCAAGCCGCTGACCGCGTCACTCAAGGCGCAGCCGGTGGTGCGCGCCAGATCCTGCAATTGCTCCAGGCTGCGCGCGCCGATGCCGCGCGGCGGAAAGTTCACGGCACGCAAGAAACTGGTGTCATCGCGCGGATTTTCCAACAGGCGCAGGTAGGCCAGCGCGTGCTTGATTTCGGCCCGCTCAAAAAAGCGCAGGCCGCCATAGACCTTGTAGGGTATGCCCATGTTGAACAACGCAGTCTCGATGACGCGGCTTTGTGCATTGCTGCGGTACAGCACGGCGATCTCCTGACGCGGGGCACCTTCGCGCACCAAATTGCGTATTTCATCCACCATCCACTGCGCCTCGGCAAAGTCGCTGACCGCCTCAAACACCCGCACCGGCTCACCCGGCCCCTGTGCGGTACGCAGATTTTTGCCCAGACGTTTGCTGTTATGGCTGATCAGCGCATTGGCACTGTCGAGGATGTTGCTGCCGCTGCGGTAGTTTTCTTCGAGCTTGATCTGATGCCGCACGCCAAATTCGCGCACAAAGTCGGCCATGTTGCCGACGCGCGCGCCGCGAAAGGCGTAAATGCTCTGGTCGTCGTCGCCGACCGCCAGCACGCAGCCGGTCGGCGCAAAGGCACCATCGACACTGCCGTGGGCACCGGTGCCGGCCAGCATCTTGATCCAGGCGTATTGCAGTTTGTTGGTGTCCTGAAACTCGTCAATCAGGATATGCCTGAAGCGGCGCTGGTAGTGCTCCCGGATCGGATCATTGTCACGCAGCAACTCGTAACTGCGCAGCATCAGTTCAGCAAAATCGACCACGCCCTCGCGCTGGCACTGCTCTTCATAAAGCTGGTAAATCTCGATTTTTTTGCGGGTTTCTTCATCGCGCACCGGCACCATGTTGGGCCGCTGGCCATCTTCTTTGCAGCCGTTGATGAACCACTGCATCGGCTTGACCGGGAAACGCTCGTCATCAATGGCAAATTGCTTGTACAGGCGCTTGATGCAAGACAACTGGTCTTGCGTGTCGAGAATCTGAAAACTCGGCGGCAGATTGGCCAATTTGCAATGGGCACGCAAGAAACGGTTGCACAGCCCGTGAAAGGTGCCAATCCACATGCCGCGCACATTGACTGGCAGCATCGCACCCAACCGCGCCATCATTTCCTTGGCCGCCTTGTTGGTAAAGGTGACCGCCAGAATGCCGCCAGGCGACACCTGCCCGGTTTGCAGCAGCCAGGCTATACGGGTGGTCAGCACCCGGGTTTTGCCGGAGCCGGCGCCAGCCAGAATCAGTGCGTGCTCGGCAGGCAGCGTGACCGCCGCAAGTTGTTCGGGGTTGAGGTGGTGCAGCAGACCAGCGTCCGGCGGGCTTGGGGGTGTCATGGCAGAAAACATGGCGCATTGTAGAAAGCCTGGCAGGTGATCATGAGCTGCTGAAGGCCGACTCAGGTCAAGGCAGCTTCGAGTGCGGGTGACCGCTCCAGCCACTGCTCTTGCTTGTGCCAGCACACCACCAGCGCCAAACAAGCCAGTGCTGGAATGGCTCGGTTCACTTTGGTGCGGGCTTCACCGTCACGCCAGATGAAGCGGCTGTCTTGCAGGCTCAACATGCTTAACCACGACGCAGCCTGCCTGGTGACGCTGCGAGCCGCCTACGCCGCTGTACAGCAAGCCACGGACATTCTCTGCAGGCAGCGCACAGATTAAAAAGATCACAAAAATCACTTAAAAAATAAGAGCATTCAGCGCAAGTACAGCAAGCGCCAGAAGTCGATTATCGGCAAGGAAATCGATCCTGAAAAAGTAGCAAAGCAGGGATTACATGAACCCATGAAAGCCAATGCTTGTGCTGCACAACCTTCAATGTGAGGCATCGCGCGAGTTGACGCAGCGGGGGTTAAAGCAGTGGCGATTTCTGAAGCGGCGGCCAGTAACTCCAATGCAGCGCAAGCAGACGGCCACGAACGGCAGGTATCCGGCTGTTCAGTTTCAAAAAATTTGCTCAAGGCCAAATATCAAATAATGATACGCAACTAGCGTATCATTCCGCAATGAATGCTGTATTTGTTGAATTGCCACCGTTCGAGCGAATTCGCAAGACCTACATGGACGACGAGGCCTACAGTCTGTTGCAGCAGTCGCTGATGGACAATCCGACAGCCGGTGATGTAATTGAGGGAACTGGCGGCTTACGCAAACTCCGCCAAGTGGACCCTCGGCGTGGCAAAGGCAAGCGCGGTGGCCTGAGGGTGATCTATTACTGGTGGTCAGGCGGTCACCAGTTTTGGCTCTTTACAGTCTATGACAAAGACCATGCTGATGATTTGACCGCGACGCAGCGCAAAGTACTCAAACAGCTTTTGAAAAACGAGTTGAAAAACCGTCAGTCCCAAGATGGAGAACATGATGACTGCAAGACGTGATATTTTTGCTGAATTGACCGAGGGTTTTGATGCATTGAAATCTGAGCGCGAAGGCAAGCTTACGCTGCGCACTTTCAAGGTAGAAAGCAAGCCATCGCCGGTACTATTGCCTCAAGATGTGCTCAAAGTGCGCGAACAATTGCGCTTGTCGCGCCCGGTGTTTGCGCACTATCTGCGCACCAACCCGCGCACACTTGAAAATTGGGAACAAGGGCGCGCAAAGCCCAACGCACAGGCTGCGTTGCTGATCCGAATGGTGGCGCAATTCCCAGACATGGTGCAACGCTTGGCGGCGATTTAAAACCGTTCGGCACCAAATGGGTACTCGCGGACAGGCATGTTCTGTTCCAGAATAAGTCGACAGGAAGCTACATTTCGGAAATCTTTAAGCGTTCGTTCGTTGATTTGTTGCGAAGGTGATTTGATGAGTTTCTTAGCATGGAGTTTTACGAAGTTCAACCAAACTCCAATAATGGTCTGGTCGTCCAATATTTGGGTACTGCAACCTCCGAATGACAGCAATTAAGAACCCAGAAACCAGGACCGACCACTTGCTGCCAACAGACGAAGCCATCAGGCCCTGTGTCTCCAGCGGAAATTCGGCTGTTTATTGCCAGCACACCACCAGCGCTGAACAAGCCAGGGCTCTGCGCGCCCAGAATCCCGGCAAACCGGTTGACCGCACGCCTGAACCCGGATCCAGCCCCAATTGGGCTGCCGTCGCATGGGCGTTGCGCCGCTGCTGAAACTGGCGCAGGCGATCAAAGGCTGAATGCCGACTCAGGTCAAGGCAGCTTCAAGCGCGGTTGACAGCTCCAGCCACTGCTCTTCGAGCACTTCCAGCTCTTCGTTCACCGCTTTCAGGCGCTTGCTCTGGCTGGCAAAGTCAGCCGGTGGCGGCGACTGGCACAAATGGCCTTCCAGCGTGGCACCCTCGGCATGGAGGGTGGTCATGCGGGTCTCGACATCTTGCAACTTGCGTTTCAGCGATCCGGTGGGGGCTGGCTTGTGCTTGACTTTGGCTGCTGCTGCAGCGGCCTCGGCCTGGAGCCGCCGCTCGGCCTTGGCGGCAGCGCTGCTGGCCTCCTTGATGGCTTCGCGCTGACGCTTGGCCTCATCGAGCAGATAGCGCTGGTAGTCGTCGAGGTCGCCGTCAAACGGCTCAACGCCGCCACGCGACACCATCCAGAATTCGTCGCACACCGACCTGAGCAGGGCGCGGTCATGGCTGACCAGCATCACGGTGCCTTCAAATTCATTGAGCGCCATCGCCAGCGCCTCCCGCGTGGCCAGGTCCAGGTGGTTGGTTGGCTCGTCGAGCAGCAGCAGGTTGGGACGCTGCCAGACGATCATGCACAGCACCAGCCGGGCCTTTTCGCCACCACTCATGCTGCCGACCGCCTGCTTGACCATGTCGCCGCCAAAATTAAAGGTACCCAGAAAACTGCGCAAATCCTGCTCGCGGGTGGCTTGCCCGATGATCTTGCCAGCAGCGGTCATGTCTTTGACCAGCCGGATCATGTGCTCTAGCGGCGTATCAGTCGGGCGCAGCACGTCCAGCTCCTGCTGGGCAAAGTAGCCGATATTGAGACCCTTGCCCTCGGTGATGTCGCCGCCAATTGGTTCCAAATCCCGCGCAATGGTCTTGACCAGCGTCGATTTGCCCTGGCCGTTGGCCCCCAGAATGCCAATGCGCTGACCCGCCAGCACCGATTTGCTGACCTTGTTGACGATGATGGTGGGTGGCGTGTCTGGCGGTGAGCCTTCGGGAGGCGGATAGCCAAAGCTGACCCCGGTCATCGACAGCATCGGGTTGGGCAGATTGGCGGGTTCCTTGAACTCGAAGGTGAAATCGGCCTCGGACAGCAGCGGGGCGATTTTTTCCATGCGGTCAAGTGCCTTGACCCGGCTTTGTGCTTGTTTGGCCTTGCTGGCCTTGGCCTTGAAGCGGGCAATGAACTTTTGCAGGTGGGCAATTTTGTCTTGCTGCTTGGAAAAGGCGTTTTGCTGCAGCTCCATTTTTTCGGCACGCATGTCCTCAAACTTGCTGTAGTTGCCGCCGTAGCGCACCAGTTTTGCAGCATCAATGTGCAGCGTGACATCGGTCACGGCATCGAGAAACTCGCGGTCGTGGCTGATGACGAGCATCGTGCCCTCGTATTTTTTCAGCCAGGCTTCCAGCCACACCAGCGCGTCGAGGTCCAGGTGGTTGGTCGGCTCATCGAGCAGCAGCAGGTCGCTCGGGCACATCAGGGCGCGTGCCAGTTGCAGCCGCATGCGCCAGCCGCCCGAAAAGCTGTTGACCGGCTTGGTCAGTTCAGTGGTCTTGAAGCCCAGGCCCAGAATCAGCGCCTGTGCGCGCGCCGGCGCATCATGGGCACCCGCATCTTGCAAGGCCATGTAGGCGTGCGCCATGCGGTCATAGTCGTCGGTAGCTTCTGAGGCGCTGACTTCCTGCTGGGCCGCCAGCAGGGTGGTGTCGCCTTCGACCACAAAGTCGGTGGCGCTTTGGCCGGTCTCGGGCATGTCCTGCGCCACCTGGCCCATGCGCCACTGGGGCGGAATGTAGTACTCGCCCGAGTCTTCGTGCAAGTTGCCGTTGAACAGTGCAAACAGGCTGGATTTGCCCGCGCCATTGCGCCCGACCAGACCGACTTTTTCGCCAGGATTGAGAGTGACAGACGCGCCGTCAAGCAGGACTTTGGCGCTGCGGCGCAGGGTGACGTTTTTGAGGGTAATCAAAGGGGAAGCAGTCAGTTGGGGTTAAGTGGGCTGTTCAGCAAAGCCTGCCGGGACAGCAGCAGCACCTGGTCTTCACCCGCGCTGGTTTCCAGCCAGATGACTTCAAGCTGAGGAAAAGCGGCGTCGAAGTGCGACCGCTCATGGCCGATTTCCAACACCAGCACGGCTTGCGGACTCATTTGCGCCGGTGCGTCTTGCAACAACTCGCGGATGAAGTCCATGCCGTCGCTGCCGCCGGCCCTGTTGCCGTCCAGCGCCAGCGCCGGCTCGGCCAGAAACTCGGGGGGCAGCATTGCCATGCTGTGCGCATTGACATACGGCGGGTTGCACAGGATCAGGTCGTAATGGGTGCCGGTTGTTGGCAGGCCATCGTCCAGGCGCAGATGAATGCGCTCATGCAGTCCGTGGCGGTCGATGTTGATGCGCGCCACCTCCAGCGCGTCGGCACTGATGTCGGAGGCCTGCACCAAGACATCCGGATAGACCATCGCCGCCAGCACCGCCAGACTGCCATTGCCGGTGCACAAATCCAGCACCCGGCGGGTCGATTCACTGAGCCAGCAGTCCAGGCTGCCATTGACCAGCAACTCGGCTATCAGCGAGCGCGGCACGATCACGCGTTCATCAACATAAAACGCCACACCCTGCAGCCAGGCCTCGCGGGTCAGGTAGGCGGCGGGCTTTCGGGTGTTGATCCGTGATTCAAAAAGCATAGCTACCTGCGCTTGATCAGCAAGGGCTACAGGCCGATTTGCCATTAAATCATCAGCATGCAGCGGGGTATCAAGCGGCAGCCCCAGTTGCCACAGCACCAGCCAGGCGGCTTCATCAAAAGCATTGGTAGTGCCGTGACCAAAGGCCACACCGGCGGCTTCAAGCTGCTGCGCACCAAGCTCGATCAATTGCAGAATGCTCGGGCCGGCTGTTGCCAATGCCGCATTGCCAGAAAAGCCCCGGCCAGTGCCATTAAAGGCTGCCATCACGCAGGTGCGGGCAGACGCCAAGTCAATGCACCACGTCGAGCGTGATTTCGGTAAACCTGGGCTGGTCGTCCGGGTCTTGCATGGCACTTTGCGCCAGCGCCTGGGCCTGGTTGGTAAAGTCGTTTTGCAGCCGCCACATCAGGTTGGTGGGCGAATCCGAATTGATCAGCCCTTCCTTGCGATCAACCATGCCGATGGTGATGAGCCGGGCAATGTCTTGCTCAAAGGTCTGGCTCCCTTCGGCGATGGATTTCTCCATGGCCTCGGCGATGCCCGAAAAGTTGCCTTTTTCGATCATCTCGGACACCAGCTTGGTGTTGAGCATGACTTCGACGGCGGGCGTGCGGGTTTCGGCCACGGTGCGCAACAGCCGCTGCGACACAATCGCCTTGAGCGCGGCAGCCAGATCACCGAGCATGGTCTGGCGCACCTCTACCGGATAAAAACTCAATATCCGGTTCAGCGCCTGGTAACTGTTGTTGGCATGCATGGTAGCCAGGCACAGGTGACCGGTCTGGGCGTAGGCGATGGCGGCGGTCATGTTTTCGCGGTCGCGAATCTCGCCGATCATGATCACGTCAGGGGCCTGGCGCAGCGCGTTTTTCAGGGCGACCTGGGCGGACTGGGTGTCGGTACCCACCTCGCGCTGGTTGACTACGGAACGTTTGTTCTTGAACAAAAATTCGACCGGATCCTCAATCGTCAGGATGTGACCCGACATGCAGGTGTTGCGGTGGTCGATCATCGAGGCCAGCGTGGTGCTCTTGCCGGCGCCGGTGGCCCCCACCATCAGGATCAGGCCGCGCTTTTGCAGCATCAGATCGGCCAGCGTGGGCGGCAGCATCAGCGAAGCCAGTTGCGGTATGTCGTTGGCAATGAAACGGATCACCGCCGCAAACGAGCCGCGCTGGCGCATGCCGCTGATGCGAAAACGCCCAACCCCCGGCATCGACCAGCCGATGTTGAGTTCGTTGAGGTCTTGCAGCTCTTCAATCCGCTCTGGCGGCAAGATTTCGCTCAGCAGGCTCAATGGCGCTTCGGGCGGCAATATCTGGCTGTTGATCGGCACGCACAGGCCGTTGATGCGGATCAGCGCCGGCGAGTGGGCTGACAGATAGACATCCGATGCGCGCTTATCGGCCATCAGACGCAGAATGCGTTTCATGTTGCCCTGCTGGGGGTTGTCGATGCTGGCCATTTGGTGTCTCTGGATCAGTTGTTGGGCGGGGTGCCGAGCTTAGTCGCGCAGCAAGTCGTTCAGGCTGGTCTTGGCGCGGGTTTGCGCATCCACCCGTTTCACGATGATGGCCGCATATAGGTTGTATTTGCCGCCCTCTTTGGGCAGGCTGCCGCTGATCACCACCGAGCCAGCCGGGATGCGGCCATAACTCACGCTGTCAGAGGCGCGGTCATAAATCGGCGTGCTCTGGCCGATATAGACGCCCATGGAAATCACCGAGTTTTCTTCGACGATGACCCCTTCGACCACCTCGGAGCGGGCACCAATGAAACAGTTGTCCTCGATGATGGTCGGGTTGGCCTGCATCGGCTCCAGCACGCCGCCGATGCCGACGCCACCGCTCAAATGCACGTTTTTGCCAATCTGGGCGCACGAGCCAACGGCGGCCCAAGTATCGATCATGCTGCCTTCATCGACATAGGCCCCGATGTTGACAAAGGACGGCATCAAAATGACGCCCCTGGCCAGAAAACTGCCGCGCCGTGCCACCGCCGGGGGAACGATGCGCACCCCGGTGGCTTTCATGCCGGCTTCGTCCATTTGCGAAAACTTCAGCGGCACCTTGTCATAAAAGCCGATGTCGCCAGCCTTCATGAGCATGTTGTCCTTGAGTCGGAAGCTCAGCAGCACGGCCTTCTTGATCCATTGGTGGGTGGTCCACTGGCCGACCGCTTGCTGGGTGGCAACCCGCAATTGACCGGTGTTGAGCTGATGAATGACGTGGTCCACCGCATCAAGCACTTCTTTGGGGGCCGAGCTGCCGACAAAGTTGGCGCGCTCGTCCCAGGCGGTGTCGAGAATGGTTTGCAATTGTTGGGTCATGGTGGCAATTGTCGAAAAGTTGAAAAAAATCGGCCGACAACCGGCGCGTCAGAGGGTGCTGCCCAAGACAAAGCGCCGGATGCGGCTGGCGGCTTCCACACACTCGGCGGTATCGGCCACCAGGGCCATGCGGATGCGTCCCCGGCCGGGGTTGTGGCCCCGCACTTCGCGGGCCAGATAAGAGCCTGGCAACACCGTGACATTGTAGGCAGCGTAAAGCGCACGGGTAAAAGCCAGTTCGCAGCCAGCCACGTCAGCCCACAAATAAAACCCGGCATCGGGCAGCGCCAACCCCAGCACGTCGGCCAGCATTGGCATGACCTGGGCAAACTTGGCGCGATACAGGGCACGGTTGTCAAGCACATGTGCCTCGTCGTTCCAGGCGGCAATGCTGGCGGCTTGCACCACGGCGCTCATGGCACTGCCGTGGTAAGTGCGGTAGAGCAAAAACTGTCTGATGATGGCGGCATCGCCGGCGACAAAACCGCTGCGCATGCCGGGCACGTTGCTGCGTTTGGACAGACTGGTGAGGGAAATCAGACGGCTGAAGTCTTTGCGGCCCAACTGGAACGCAGCCTGCATGCCGCCCAGGGGTGGTTCGTCGCGAAAGTATATTTCGCTGTAGCACTCGTCCGATGCCACCACAAAGCCATGGCGGTCGCTCAAGTCAAACAGCTTTTGCCATTCGGACAAGGGCATGACGGCACCGGTCGGGTTGCCCGGCGAGCAAACAAACAGCAACTGGGTACGCGCCCACACATCCTCGGGCACGCTGTCCCAGTCTGGCGCAAAGTTGCGCGCCGGGTCGCAAGCCACAAAATAAGGTTCGGCACCGGCGAGCAGCGCCGCACCCTCGTAAATTTGATAAAACGGGTTTGGGCTGACCACCAGCGGCTTTTGGCCGTTGCTGCCTGCGCTGCGATCAACCACCGTTTGGGTCAGGGCAAACAAGGCCTCGCGAGAGCCCAGGATCGGCAACATTTGCGTGTTCGGATCCAGGTCGAGTTGGTAGCGCCGTTGCAGCCAATCGGCAAAAGCCTGGCGCAGGGCAGGTTCGCCGACTGTGGCCGGGTAGCCGCTCAGCCCGCTGGGACTGCGGTGAATCGCCTCGACCATGGCTTGCTGGATCAGCGCGGGCGTGGCGTGTTTGGGTTCACCCAGCCCCAGACTGATGGGATGGCAGGCCGGATTGGGCGTGATGTCGGCCAGCAGATGGCGCAGCCGCTCAAACGGGTAGGGTTGCAAAGTGGCAAGCAGGGGGTTCATGGCTGCTGATTATCAAGGAGGTCTTGATCAAACCCAGGGGCTGGCAGCTAAACTCGGCACATGATGTCCGCTGCCTTGTGTTTGCCAAATTCCGCGTCTGCAGTACGGCTGACCGATGTCGGGCTGGTGCGTGATGGCATCTTTGGCTGGCCATGGAACTGATCGAAATATCAATCGACAAACTTTTTCTGGGCATGTCGCTGGATTACACCTTGCGCGATGTCAGTGGTCTGGTATTGTTGACCAAAGGGCAAAAAATCGAGTCAAATCAGCAGCTTGCAGGCATCATCAGCCGGCAGCGCATTTTTGTTGAAATTGACCAAACTGGCACCGGTGTGCGTGCCGTCATGTCGAGTCTTTCGGCACTTGACCAGGCTGGCGGAGCCATCAAGGACTTTTCCAGATACCTCGACATCAAAAAAAGCAGTCCAGTTGCTGCCAAAATGACCGGGACGCTGGCGCAGCGCTGGGGTGATGTGGAGTCCAACCTGAGTGGCTTGCTGGCCAGCGTGGAGACGACCGAGGACTTTGGCAACCGGATTGGCGTGCTCGAGCAGTTGATTGCCCAGTTGCTGGCAGAAGACGGAACCGGCTCGCAGTTTTTTCTGTTCAACCGTGCAGTGACGCATTTTGACAACTACAGCGTGATCCACGCCCTGTTGTGCGCCGCGCTGGCCAGCTCGCTGGTCGAGGTGTTTGCACTGACCGATGCACAACGCCGCTGCCTGGTTTGTGCCGCATTGACCATGAATGTGGGCATGACGCGCTTGCAGGACTTGCTGGCGCTGCAAAAGCATCCGCCCAATGCACATCAGCGCAGCACCATTGATGCCCATGCCGGCACTGGCCGCAAGTTGCTTGAGCAAGCAGGGGTGACAGACCAGACCTGGCTGGCGGTGGTGGCGCAGCACCACGCGCCCATCAGCGGTCCAGCCGGTTTGTTGACCTGGCCTGCCGCCAAACGCATGACCAAAATCCTGCAAACCGTCGATCGCTACACCGCAGCAATGAGCCCGCGCAAGTCACGCTCGGGGCGTACTGCGCGTGATTCGGTGCGTGCGGTGGTGGTGCAGGCGGGCGACACCAAACATGACGAGGTCGGCACCGCGCTGATGCGGGTGCTGGGACTGTGCCCGCCCGGCACCTTTGTCAAACTGGCCAACGGTGAAACCGCAGTGGTGATGCGGCGCGGCATCAAGCCCGCCGAACCCTGGGTGGCCAGTGTGCTAAACCGCTCGGATGAACCCATCGCCGAACCGCATTTGCGCGACACCTCGCGCGCCGGTTATGCCATATCTTCGACCCTGATCGCGTCCACGGTGCGGGTCAATCTGAACACCGAACTGATGCTGCGGCTGATCCCCAAGTGACACGCACTTTGGGCGCGCTGCTGCATGGTTTGCTCCGGCAGCCTGGGTTGGCAAGCGCCAGCGATCAGGCAGCGCTTGTCCTGCGGCGGCGCGCCAGCAGGCCCATCAGCCCCAGAGCGCCCAGCATCAGGCTGTAGCTAGCCGGCTCCGGGATCATGTACAACTGGTCTTGGGCATGCTGGGTGAAACTGGTATCGCCAAAAAGGTTCAGCACGCGAACATTGCCAATGCCAGACCAGGTGATCAACTGGTCCTGGCCGAGCGTGGTGGCTTCGATGGCGAGGTCGTGGTAGTTTTTGGCCAGATTTGCGGTTAAACGATGAGTTTCCTGGTGCCCCCGGGCGCGCCGTGGATGCCCAGCGCCTGGTAAATACGGGCCAACGCAGGCTCGGCACGGGTGCTCTTGCGAATATGGATCGTGCGGCCATCCGGGCGGTTCATGCTGCTCGTGACCCGTTGCTGCACCGAGAGTGTTTTCCTCAATGTCTCCCAGCAGTCCTTGATGCCCACCTCCTTGAGGGTTTTGCGGATCACTTGCCCACACTGCATTTTTGTAATTTATGTTTTTCAAAAATAATTGATATATGTAAAATGTAAATTACAAAGTTAAAGACAACCACACCAGTCATGGAATACCTTTTTCGTGAGCAGCAACAACTGCAAGATGCCGTCAGTCCGACAAAACGCTATCTTTACAGCCACATCGACTGGACGCAGCGCTGCATTGGCATTTTGGGGGCGCGCGGCACGGGCAAAACCACGCTGATGCTGCAGCACATCAAGGCCACCTATGGCACGGCTGGCAAAGCACTTTATGTGTCGGTGGACAGCCCCTACTTCTCGGCCCGAAAGCTGTTTGACTTTGCACTTGAGTTTCACCAGTTAGGTGGCGAGGCGCTTTTTCTGGATGAAATTCACCGCTATCCCGATTGGTCGGTTCACGTCAAATCAATTTTTGATTCGATACCCGGCCTGAAGCTGGTTTTTTCTGGCTCCAGCCTGTTGCAGATTGCCCAGCAAAAAGGTGACCTGAGTCGGCGGGCCATCGTTTACAACTTGCACGGGCTTTCGCTGCGCGAGTACCTCAATTTTGTTTACCAAAAGGATTACCCCTGTTTCCCGCTGACCCGCCTGCTGACGGATCATTCGCAAATCGCGCTTGACCTGTGCCGCGATTTCAAGCCTTTGAAAGAGCTGCGCGACTACCTGCAACACGGCTATTACCCGTTTTTTCTCGAAGGCACAGGGCTGTACAAATTCAAGCTGCGCGAAGTCATCAACCAGATTCTGGAGGTTGATCTGCCTCTGGTGAGCCGTATCGAGCCTCGGCAAATCGCCAAAATCAAAAAATTGCTTTACCTGCTGGCCACCAGCGTGCCACTGGTTCCCAACCTGGCCAAGTTGGCCGAAGCCACCGAGATTTCCCGTCCCCGGTTGTACGAGTATCTGGAAAAGCTGCAAGATGCCAAACTGCTTAATCTGGTGCGCTCCCAGGGCCGGGGCTACGAGGTTCTGAGCAAACCCGACAAAATCCTGCTTGACAACAGCAACCTGATGTTCGCCATTGCCAATGAGGTCAACACGGGCACCCTGCGCGAGCTGTTTTTTGTCAACCAACTTCACAACGCCCACAGTTTGCATCCGCAACTTTTGGACAACACTGTCGAGTTGGCCAGCAGTGGCGATTTTCTGGTAAATGGCCTGCACAGCTTTGAGATTGGCGGCAAAAAAAAGGGCTTCAAGCAAATCGCCGGGCTTGCCGATGCCTATGTGGTGGCAGACGATCTGGAAGTCGGTTTCAGGAACAAGCTGCCGCTGTGGCTGTTCGGGTTTTTGTACTGAGGACGCTTTTCATCGGATGAGGCAAGCCGACGGCCTGCGGGGCCAAGGCAGGCGCTGAATTGATCTGCCCTCCCCCACTGCCTACTTGCCTACTTGCCTACTTGCGACCTTCAGGCAAGGTCCCCGCTGTCACCAGAATCATGTTTTCTGGCTGCAGGTATTTTTTGATGGCGGCATTCACCTGTGCTACGGTGAGTGCGCGGACTTGCGCCGGGTAGTCGTCGATCCAGTCCAGCGCATAACCCCGCTGCAAGGTGACCAGCAGGGCATTGGCCAACCCATCGGTGGTGGCCAGGTTGACCTGGAAAGCCCCCACCAGATTGGTCTTGCGGCTTTCAACCTCGGCTGCCGTAACCCCTTGCTGATACCACAAGTCAAGCTGGCACCGGGTTGACGCAATGCCCTGGTCGAGCATGGCGGGCGCAAAGCTGGCCGAAATTTTCCAGTCACCTTCGTTAAAACTGTCATCGCCCAGGCCCGCATCAATGCTGTAGGTCAGACCTTCCTGGTCACGCACCTGGGCCATCAGGCGACCGGTAAAGCCACTGCCCAAAATCGCCGTGGCCATGCGCACGGCCTGGTAGTCCGGGTGCTGATGCTGCAGCCCGCTGGCCTGGCCCAGCACCACCGACACACTGGTCTTGCCGCTCATCGCCACCTGCGCCTGCCGGGGGGCTGCCACTTTGTCGGCCTTGACATGGCGCACGGCAGCGCTGCCACCCTGCCAGCCGGCAAACACCTCGCCGAGGCGGGTCTGCAAGGCGGCACTGTCAATATCACCCACCGCCACCAGCGTCATCTGCGCCGGGCCATAGTGGGCTTGATGAAAAGCGATCACATCCTGCAGCCGGGCCGACGCGATGGCCGCCAGCAGCGCCTGTGGCTCGGGATTGCGGTTCGGGTGCCCCGGCTGAAACGCCACCCGGCTGAACGCATCATCGGCGCGGAAGTCGGTGTTCTCCAACTGGCGCTGGACGGCACCGGCAAGCTGTTTTTGCGCCTTGGCAAATTCTTCAGCCGAAAAAGCCGGGCTGCGCAGTTGCTCGGCCAGCAGGCCAAGCACCAGCGGCAGGTCTTTTTTAAGGCATTTGGCACTGATGTCAAGCAGGTTGGTGCCGGCGTGGAAATGGATGCTGGCGCCGACTGCCTCCAGCCGCCGGGCGATGGCAAATTTGTCTTGTTGCCGGGTGCCCTGGTCCAGCAGCATGGCGGTCAGCGTGGCCACCGCCGGGTTGTCTTGGCTCAAGGCGTTGCCGGCCGGCAGTGAGCCACGCAGCGTCACCACGTCCTTGACGCCGGTGCGGTAAGCCACCAGATCAATGCCGGCCACGTTGACACGTTTGGCCTGCGGAGCCATCCGGGTCACCGGGGCCAAGGCACTGCCGGCAATACTCCCGGCGCCGTCTGGCTGCGCTGCTTGGGCCTGGGCGGGCAGTTCCGGGTTGCGGTAATAGTTCGGGCCGATAACTGGCGCCAACAGCGCGGGCGCAGCGGCGGCGACGGTGCCACCGGCGGTGATCGGAACAAACCAGCCGGTGGTGCTTTGGTCCTCATTGAAGTATTGCCGGGCCACGCGCCCGATGTCGGCCACCGTCACTTTTCGGGTGGCTTCTTCAAGCGTGTAGTACAGCGACCAGTCGCCCACTGCAATGCTCTCATTGAGCTTGCCGGCCACGGCAAATGAGCCATCGCGCTCAAAAGCCGCATCGGCCAGCGTTTTGGCCACGGCTGCCTGCAATTCGGCTGCCGTGACACCGTCTTTTTTCAGGCGCTCGATTTCCTGCAACGCGGCTTTTTCCACCTCTTCATGCAAGATGCCCGGCGCCAGCGGCAAAAACAGCAGATGCAGGCTCGGGTCGGCGTTGTAGCCGACATCGCTGCTGACACCGGTGCTGAGGTTTTTGTCGGTGATGGCCTGGTATAGACGGCTGTTTTTGCCATCGGCAAGAATGGCGCTCAGCAGCGACAGCGCTGCGTAGTCGGGATGGGTGGCTTGCGGAATTTTGTGGGCAATCGCCACCAAGCCGAGTTCGCCGGCACGTTTGACGGTAACGCGCCGGGGCCCGTTTTGCTCGGGTTCTTCGGTGTAGAGCGCCGGAATCGGCCTGGGTGACCTGGGATAAACGCCAAACGCCTGCTTGACCAGCGCCAGCGCCTGGGCCGGCTGAAAATCGCCGACGATGGTCACGGTGGCATTGTTGGGCCAGTAAAAGGTGTCATAAAACTCGCGCAGTTTCTCGATGCTCACCTTCTCGATGTCGCTGCGATGGCCAATCGTGCTGTGGTGATACGGGTGGGCAACAAAGGCGCTGTGGTAAATCTCCTTGTACAGCGCCATGAAAGGCGAGTTTTCGCCGCGCTCGTACTCATTGCGCACCACCGTCATCTCGGGCTGCCGGTCGCTGTCTTGCAAGCGCAAATGGCGCATCCGGTCGGCTTCCATATCGACCACCGTGGCCAGGTGTTCGCTGCCCAGGTTTTGATAATAGTTGGTGCGGTCCAGCCAGGTGGTGGCGTTGTAGCGGGCACCGGTGCGCTCCAGCAACTGGTCCACATTGTTGCCCTTGCTGCGGTTGCGCTCGCTGGTGCCCTTGAACATCAGGTGCTCCAGAATGTGGGTGGCACCGGTGGTGCCGGTGACTTCGTTTCTGGAGCCAACCCGGTAAGTCACCATGAAGGTCAGCGTCGGGCTGGAATGCTCAGGCTGCAGCAGCACCTGCAGGCCATTCGATTGCAAGGTGTATTCGTCAATGCTGCCGACGGTCTTGACATGGCGGTAGCCGTCAACCGCCACCGGTGCCGCCGGCAACTGCAGCGAACAAGCCAGCAGACCCGCCAAAAGAAAGAAATGTTTCACAAGGAGGCTCCCAAAACAGTAAAACTGCAAAGGTAGCACACTGCGTGCTGCGCTGCCCGACAAGGCGGCGGCGCTTGCGTGACAATCTGCCCCATGCTGATTCATCCTCAAATCAATCCTGTCGCGCTGCAATTGGGGCCGCTGGCGGTGCACTGGTATGGCCTGACCTACCTGGCGGCGTTTGGCCTGTTCATGTGGCTGGGCAACTTGCGACTGCACCATCCGCCCTTTGTCTCGCTCAAAGGGCAGCAGGCCTGGAGCCGGCGCGATGTGGAAGATATCTTGTTTCTGGGCGTGATGGGCGTGGTGCTGGGCGGGCGGCTGGGTTACTGCCTGTTTTACAAGCCACTCTATTACGCAGCACACCCGCTGGAGCTGTTTGCGGTGTGGCAGGGTGGCATGAGTTTTCACGGCGGCATGCTGGGCGTCATTGTGGCGATGCTGTGGTTTGCCCGGACGCGGCACCGGCCACTGCTGCAGGTGGCGGATTTTGTCGCACCCTGTGTGCCCACCGGCCTGGCGGCAGGTCGGATCGGCAACTTCATCAACGGCGAGTTGTGGGGCCGGGTGGCAAGCACCGACCTGCCCTGGGGCATGGTGTTTCGGGGTGCCGGTGACTTGCCGCGCCACCCATCGCAGATTTACCAGTTTGTGCTGGAGGGCCTGCTGCTGTTTGTGCTGCTGTGGTTCTATGGCCGCCAGCAGCGGGCGCCGGGCCAGGTGGCAGCAGCGTTTTTGCTGGGCTACAGCATTTTCCGGTTTGGGGCGGAATTTTTCCGCGAGCCCGATGCGCACCTCGGGCTGCTCGGCCTGGGCCTGAGCATGGGCCAGTGGCTGTGCCTGCCAATGCTGCTCGGTGGTGCCGGCCTGTGGTGGTGGGCACGCTCGGCGGCCCCAGTTCTTCAAGCAAAATAAGCCTCTAGCCCATATCCAGCAAGCGCTGACAGCTATTTAATATGTAGCAAGTTAAATCACTGCAAGAAATCCCGCTGGTTCACCACCAGCCAAGACATCAACACGAGTCGTTCACCATGACAGCACATATCGAGTTTCACCAGCAACAAACATTGGCACGGGTCTGCGTGCATTACCCCGAGCGTTTCAACGCCATGTCGCGCGCCATGTGGCTTGAATTGCGCGCGGTGTTTGAGGCGATTCAGCGCAACCGCGAGCTGCGCTGCGTGCTGATATCGGGTGAAGGGGCGCATTTTTGCGCCGGGGGTGATATTTCCGAGTACGCCAGCTTCCGGTTTCAGGAGCACACCCTGCGCGAGTTTCACGAAGTCGATGTCTGGCCTGGCCTTAACGCCATGCTGGCATGCGATGTGCCGATCGTGGCCGAAATCCGCGGCACCTGCATGGGTGCCGGGGTCGAGCTTGCCAGTTGCTGCGACATCCGGCTGGCCGCCGCATCGGCCAAGTTTGGTGCGCCGATTGCCAAACTGGGTTTCCCGATGGCCCCGCGCGAGGTGGCGCTGATGGCGCGCGAACTCGGTGCCATGACGGCGCGCCAAATGCTGCTCGAAGCCGCCGTGCTTGACGCAGCAACGCTGGCGCAGCGCGGTTTTCTGACCCGGGTGGTGGCTGACGATGCACTGGCCGGCCACGCCCAGGACACGGTGCAGCGCATGCTGGCGCTGGCGCCACAGGCGGCACGCCTGAACAAGCAGCTCATTAGAGCATCAAATAGTGCTCCAGCCCTTATGGATCAAGCGCTGACAGCTATAAATAGTGCAGCATCCGAGAATCCTCAGTCAATCCCGCCGGTGGCTGTGCCAGCCGATGCCTATGCCTATGCCGACAGCGCCGAACACCGTGAAGGCATTACCGCGTTTCTCGAAAAACGCCCGCCGGTGTTTTAGCCATTGCGCTCAGACCGGGGCGGTCAAGCTGTTGAAAGTGCCAACCACGTCATGCAAAAAACCTCTTTCAATATGTACCAGGCTTTGCGCGCGGCCTTCCCCGGCGATCTGGAGCAGATTGCGGTTGAAACCGACGACGCACAGTTTTACACCTGGCGCGATCTGGAGCGTGGCAGCGCCATGCTGGCGAACTATCTGCAGTCGCTGGATTTGCCGCCAGAGGCGCGGATTGCGGTGCAGGTCGAAAAATCGGTCGAAGCGCTGATGCTGTACCTGGCCACACTGCGCGCCGGATATGTGTTTTTGCCGCTCAACACGGCTTATCAAAGCGCCGAGATGGCGTATTTCATTGGCAATGCCGAGCCTTCGGTGGTGGTCTGCACCTCGTCAAATTTTGGCTGGGTCAGCAAGCTGGCGTTTCAGGCCGACACCCCCTGGGTGTTCACGCTCGATGATGACCGCAGTGGCTCATTGCTCAACCGTGCCGCATCGGCCAGTGACCGGCACCCGGTGGTTTTCAGGGATGCCGGCGATGTGGCGGTGATCATCTACACCAGCGGCACCACTGGCCGCTCCAAGGGGGCCATGCTGACGCATGGCAACATGTTCAGCAATGCGCGGGTTTTGCATGATCTCTGGGGCTGGCGCAGTGCCGCCGAGGGCGGCGATGTGCTGATCCACGCCTTGCCGATTTTTCATGTGCATGGGCTGTTTGTGGCGATTCATGGCGCGCTGATCAATGGCAGCAAAATGATCTGGTGCGCCCGCTTTGAGCCTGGGTTTGTGATTCAAAAAATGGCCGAAGCGACGGTTTTCATGGGGGTGCCAACGCTGTATGTGCGGCTGCTGGCCGAGCCGGCGCTCACCCGGCAGGCGGCCAGCCACATGCGCTTGTTCATTTCAGGATCGGCGCCGTTGCTGCAAGACACCTTCAAGGCCTGGCAGGAGCGCACCGGCCACACCATTTTGGAGCGTTATGGCATGAGCGAAACCGTCATGCTGACATCCAACCCCTATCTCGGCGAGCGGTGTGGCGGCACGGTTGGGCCAGCCCTGCCGGGGGTCGAATTGCGGGTGGTGGACGACAGGGGGCGGAAGCTGGCTGCAGGCGACATCGGCGGCATTGAAGTCAAAGGTCCGAATGTTTTTGCGGGCTACTGGCGCATGCCCGAAAAAACTGCAGAAGATTTCACCGCTGACGGTTTTTTCAGGACCGGTGATGTCGGTCAAATTGATGCCGATGGCTATCTGAGCATTGTTGGGCGCAGCAAAGATCTGATCATCAGCGGCGGCTTCAATGTCTATCCGGCCGAGATTGAGAGTTTTATCAACGACCTGCCCGGTGTCGCCGAAAGTGCGGTAATTGGGTTGCCAGACCCCGATCTGGGCGAAGTGGGGGTGGCCGTGGTGGTGCCAAGAGCCGGTGCGTCACTCGACCCCGGCGCTGTTCTTGCAGCGCTAAATGCCACGCTGGCACACTACAAAGTGCCCAAACAATGCCATGTTGTGGCAGACTTGCCGCGCAACAGCATGGGCAAAGTGCAAAAAAATCTGCTGCGCACACAATACCGCCAGAACTGAACCTGGTCAGTCGATTGGCCATAACAAACCGGAGACAAACATGAAACTTGTTCAATCGGTGCTGCGCGATGCCGCAGCGATCAGCCAGGCGCTAACCCCTTTGCGGGCGATAGCACCTGATCTGATGCTGGTTTTTGGTTCCGCGCGCTGGTTGACGGCGGTGGCTGGCCCCTTAGCCGAGCAGTTTCCGGCTGCCAGCCGGCTCGGCTGCAGCACCGCTGGCGAGATTTCAGCGCAAGGGGTGAGCGACAACACCTGCGTCATTACCGCAGTTCAGTTTGATGGCACCCGCCTGCAAGCCGTCAGCACCGTGCTGGCGGCCATGCCGGAATCACGCGCCGCCGGGCAAGCGCTGGCCCGGCAGTTGCATCCTGCGGGCTTGCGCGGCGTGCTGGTGCTGGGCCAGGGGGTCCATATCAATGGCAGCGCCATGATCACCGGCATGGCCGAGGTGCTCGGTGCCAACGTACTGATCACCGGCGGGCTGGCCGGCGACGATGCCGCTTTCAAACAAACCTTTGTCCTGACCAATGAAGGGGTTTTCAGCGATCGGCTGGCCTGTATTGGTTTTTATGGTCAGGCCTTGCAGGTCTGCCACGGCTCGTTTGGTGGCTGGGAACCTTTTGGCCCGGCACGCAAGGTGACCCGCTGTGACCACAATGTGCTGTTTGAACTCGACGGCGCACCGGCCCTGGAGGTGTACAAGCGCTACCTCGGCGAATACGCCAAAGACCTGCCGGCATCGGGTTTGCTGTTTCCTTTTGCCATGCTCGGCAGCAATCACAACGAAATCGGCCTGCTGCGCACCATTTTGGCGGTGGATGAAGAGCAGGGCAGCCTGATTCTGGCCGGTGACATCGATGCCAACGGCTATCTGCGCCTGATGCACTCCAGCACCCAGTCGCTGATCGACGGGGCTACCACCGCCGCGCTGGCAGCCAACACCACCGCGCCGCCAGCGGACCAGCGGCTGGCGCTGCTGGTCAGTTGTGTCGGGCGCAAGCTGGTGATGGGCGGGCGGGTTGAAGAAGAGGTTGAAGCGGTGGCCGATGTGCTCGGTCAGGGCACGGTGCTGGCCGGTTTTTATTCTTACGGCGAGATCAGTCCGTTTTCGAACGATGTTTCATGCCGCTTGCACAATCAGACCATGACCATCACCTGCCTGGCCGAGCCCACTGGCCAGTCATGAAAGCCGGACTGCATGCATAAGCTGCTGACACGCCAGATTCGGCGTTCTCTTGGGGTTGAAGAAACACAACTGGCCGCCGTGCTGGCAGAGTTGTCAGGCTTGGCCCGCACTGCCGGGGCGTCTGCCGGGGCAACCGGTTTATTGGCCGGTCTTGACGGTTTTTTGGCCCGGGTACAAGAGACTTATGAACAAAATGACCGTGACCTGGATCTGAAAACCCGCAGCCTGCAGCTCAGCTCGGTGGAGTTGTCGCACACCAACGACCGTTTGCGGCAAGAACTTGACAGCCGCACCCGGGCCATCGATTCGCTGCGTGAGACCGCCAGCAGCCTGATGCAGTATGTCGATATGGACTTTCCGACACCGCAGGACGACAGCCTGGAGTCGCTGTCGCAACTGATGTCGGAACTGGTGAACCAGCGTGAAATCAGCCAGCGCGATTTGCAGGAGGCCTTGTCCGACCTGGCCAAGCAAAAATTTGCGCTCGACCAGCACGCCATCGTCAGCATGACCGACCTGTCGGGCACCATCACTTACGCCAATGACAAGTTTTGCCAGATCAGCGGCTACTCGCGACAAGAGTTGTTGGGCCAGACCCACCGCTTGATCAATTCTGGCGTGCAAACCAGAGAGTTTTTCGGCCATTTGTGGCAATCGATCCTGTCGGGCAGAGTTTGGCATGGTGAAATTTGCAACCGTGCCAAGAATGGCGCGATGTACTGGGTGCAGGCGACCATCGTGCCGCTGCTTGATGAACGTGGCGCGCCAGAGCAGTTCATTGCCATTCGCACCGACATCACCTCACGCAAGCAGATGCAGGCAGCCTTGACCAAAACCGAGAGCCGGGTGCGCCGCATTGCCAACGCGGTGCCGGGCGTGGTCTATCAATGCGAAGTGGGCCAAGGCAAGATTCGTTACACCTTTGTCAGCGAGCGTTTGGCCGAAATTCGCGGGCTTGATCGAGATGCCTTGCTGGCGGATGGCCGCATGGCGTTTGCCCAGGTCGTTGAGGAAGACCGGGCGCGCTGCTTTCAGGGGGTGCAGGACGCGGCGGCGCAGCGCGTGAGCTGGCACAGCGACTACCGGGTGCGCATGCCGGACGGCAGTCTGCGCTGGATTCGCTCTGAAATCAACCCCGAACCGCAATTGGCCAGCGATGGCGCCACCGTATTTACCGGCATCTGGCAGGACGTGACCCAGTTGAAGCTGGCCAGTGACCGGCTGCGCGAGGTCACCGAAAGCATTCCGGTGGTGGTATTCCAATACCGCCTGTGGCCCGATGGACAGCAGAATTTTCCGTATTGCAGCTCGGTTTCGATGCAGATTTGCGGCTTGCGACCGGAGGATGTGATGGCTGATCCGGCGGCTTTTTTTTCGCAGGTGTTTACCGACGACCAAGAATTGTTCGTTGAAGCCTTTATTGCGTCAGCACGCAAAAGCGAACGCATTTCGATTGATTTTCGGATGCTGCACAAAATCAGCGGCGAAATCATCTGGGTCCATGGCGAATCCATGCCCAAGAGAGTTGAAGACGGCGGTGTGCTGTGGAACGGCTATCTGGCCGATATCTCCAAAGCCAAACTGGCCTCCGAAGAACTGCACCGCGCCAAGGAAGCCGCCGAGGTGGCCAACCAGGCCAAGTCAGACTTTCTGGCCAACATGAGCCACGAGATTCGCACCCCCATGAACGGGGTGATCGGGATGACCGAACTGGCGCTGGAAACCGACCTGACGCAGGAGCAGCGCGAGTACCTCGATATTGTCAAGTCGTCATCCGATTCGCTGCTGCGGGTGATCAATGACATTCTGGACTTCTCGAAGATCGAGGCCGGCAAGCTGTTGATCGAACACATTGCATTTGATTTGGGCCAGGAAATCGGCGACATGCTGAAAACCGTGGCGATCCGTGCCCAGTCGAAAGGCCTTGAACTGGTCTGTGACATGGGTTTGGACCTGCCCCGGCAGGTGCTGGGGGACCCGGTGCGCTTGCGCCAGATCTTGCTGAACCTGGTGGGCAATGCCATCAAATTCACCGAATTAGGAGAAGTGGTGTTGCGCATCACCGCCGAGCCGGTCGGTGCTGGCGCTTTCCGGTTCCGCTTTTCGGTGCAAGATTCAGGCATTGGCATTCCCGAATCCAAATTGCTAAGCATTTTTGACGCGTTTTCGCAAGAGGACAGCAGCACCACCCGGCGTTTTGGCGGCACCGGGCTGGGGCTGTCGATCTCGTCACGCCTGGCAGCGGCGCTGGGTGGGCAAATCGTGGTCCAAAGCGAGCCGGGAAAAGGCAGCCAGTTTGAGTTTTCAGTGCTGATGGAGCAGGCTCCCAACGCCCTTGCGCGCGTTGCCAAACCCGCCGGTCTGGCCGGCTTGAAGGTGTTGCTGGTCGATGACCATGAACTTGGCCGCAACGTCATCGCCCGCACTCTGGCGAGCATGGGTGTGTCGGTGGTGCAGGCCGATGGCGGGCCGGCAGCACTGCGGCAATTTGAGCAGGCCGTGTCAGAGGCGGGCGATTTCGATCTGCTGCTGCTTGATGTCCAGATGCCCGGCATCGACGGTTTTGCCGTGGCACGGCAACTGCGCCTGCAGCCCCGCGGGGCTAAAGTGCCGATCGTGATGATGGCAACGGCTGGTCAAAAAACCGATGCGCACGGCGCTGATGGTGCCAACCCGAGCGCTTATTTGTCAAAACCGTTCACCGCTGACGAACTGGCGCAGACGCTGGCCCGGGTACTGTATGGAACTTCGGAAAAAACGGTTGAGCCGACCCGATCACCGGTGTCTCACGACGACCAGCCGAGCCTGGATCTGCTGCTGGTGGAGGACAACATCGTCAACCAGAAGCTGGCGATGGTGCTGCTGGAGCGCTGGGGTCATCATGTCACGGTGGCCAATGACGGGCAAATTGCCCTCGACATGCTGGCGCGACGCCGCTATGACCTGGTGTTGATGGACATGATGATGCCAGTCATGGACGGACTGGAAGCGACCCGGCGTTTTCGCCTGGGCGAGCAGGGCCAGCGCACGCCAATTGTGGCCATGACCGCCAACGCCATGCAGGGTGACCGGGAGCGCTGTCTGCAGGCCGGCATGGATGACTACCTGTCCAAACCGATCGAAATCGTCGAACTGCAGCGCATCCTCGAAATCCATGGTCATGAATCGGCCCGCCAGCGCGCCAGCCACGACGGCGCCGCTCAGCTTGAACCGCAAGCGGATGCCCAGTCTGGTGCTTTTGACTACGCAGCGGCGCTGCGATCAAGTGACCAGGAGGTGGTGGACATCATTGCCGAAATTTTTATCGCGCAATGGCCGCTGGATGTGCAAAAAATGCGCCAGGCGCTTGAGCGGCAGGATGCTGTTGTGTTGTGGCACACGGCGCACGCCCTGAAAGGCAGTTTGGGCATGTTTGGCGCCCGCCCTGCCGTGGCGCTGGCGGCAGAGCTGGAACGGATGATGTCGGACCAGCAACCGGCGGCCTTTCCAGGGTCGCAGTCGCTGGCCACCGACCGGCTTGCTGCCTTGTCTGACGAGGTTGAGACATTGCTGGCGGTGTTGCAGCGCCGGGCCGGCTGAGTGTTACAGTGCTTTGGCTGATCGCCAGGTTTGATGGGGTGGCAGGCAAACTTAAAACGAACAACCTATTTTTTTCACCATGACTTACCAAGTATTGATTGTCGATGACGCTGAAATCAACCTTGTCTTGTTCCAGGCATTGATCAAGCGCATGGGCAACAGCGAGTCCATCACTTTCTCGGACGCAGTGCAAGGGCTGGCCTGGGCCAAAGAGCATGATTTTGACCTGCTGATTGTGGATTACATGATGCCGGGCCTGGATGGCATCGAGTTCATCGCACAACTGCGCGCCATGCCGGAAAAGCAAAACTCACCGGTGCTGATGATCACCGCCAATGATCAAAAGCAGGTACGCTATCGGGCGCTTGATGCCGGGGCCACTGACTTTCTGAACAAGCCGGTTGACAAGGTTGAATTCATGGCGCGTGCCAACAACATGCTGCAATTGGGCGCCAGCCGCAAGGCGCTGGCAGACCGTGCTGCCTGGCTGGCCCAAGAGGTCAAAAAAGCCACCGCCGAGATTGTCAGTCGTGAGCGCGAAACGGTGTTTCGGCTGTCTCGCGCGGCTGAATACCGGGATCCCGAAACCGGCGCCCATATTCTGCGCATGGCGCACTATTCGGAACTGATTGCCCGTGCGCTTGATTTACCGAAGGCCATGCAAGAACTGCTGCTGGAGGCCGCGCCGATGCATGACATTGGCAAGGTCGGCATTCCAGACAACATCTTGCTCAAGCCTGGCCGACTGACGCCGGCAGAGTTTGAGATCATGAAACAGCATGCGGCGTTTGGCTTTGAAATTCTTCAAGGCAGCCTGTCACGCGTGTTGCAGGCCGGCGCCGCCATTGCCCGTGACCATCATGAGCGGTTTGACGGCTCGGGCTACCCGAATGGGCTGGCGGGCAGCCAGATTCCGATATTCGCCCGGATCGTCGCGGTGGCCGATGTGTTTGATGCCCTGACCTCGGAGCGACCGTACAAAAAGGCCTGGACTCTTGAGCGCGCCAGCGAGCACATCAAGGCCAGTGCCGCAACCCATTTTGACCCGCAGTGCGTTGACGCATTTTTCGCCCGCTGGGATGAGGTGCTAGATATTCGCCAACGCTTCAGTGATGAACCCTGAATGCTACTTAAATAATAGCTATCAGCGCTTGTCCCTATTGGGCTGGAAGCCGATTTACCTTAAAACCAGCACCGGGATGTGCGAGTGGGTCAGAACCTGATGGGTTTCGCTGCCGAGCAACAAGCGTTTGACCCCCCTGCGGCCATGCGAGGCCATCACGATCAAGTCGCATTTGTGCTTTTTGGCGGCGGCAATGATCGCCTCCGACACCAGATCCGACTTGACCGTCAGGGCGCGTGTCTTGATGCCCTGGAGTTCAGCCTCGCGCTTGACCTCCTCCACCACCGCTTGCCCTTCGTCTGCCCACTGCTTCTCGATCCGTCCAACCTCGGCGGCTTGCAAGGCCAGGCCACCTTCAAAATAGCTTTGGGGATAGCGCGGCACAACTTTAATGGCAAACAGGCTGGCGCCGGTCAGGGCAGCCAAGGCAATGGCGCTGCTGACCGCTTTCTTGGACAGGTTGGAGCCATCAGTTGCGACCAGAATTTTTTCATACATGCTGACTTCTCCTAAGATGACTAAAACTGACAGCATACCCCTCCACCCGTGTCAAACCTTGATTTTGGTCAGTCAATTGGCAGTCGATGTCGGATACCCTTGCAGCCATGCCGCAAACCAGTACCGACCGTTTTTCAACCAGCACCAAGATGCCCTGGATCGCCAGCCCAGCCGCGCCGGAACCAGGTGAGTCGGCCGAAACCCTGCTCGACGATGAACAGGAGTGGTCGGCCTTCAGCCGGCCAGATGCCAGGCGCGGCGGTTGCTGGGAATCGAATTTAATGATCGAGGGCATGCACTGCGCCGCCTGCGCACTGGCCATCGAGGATGCCCTGCAGCGCGTGCCGGGCATCGTGTCAGCCGAGGTAAGCGCCGGCAGCCAGCGCGCCCGGGTGGTGTGGGACGCGCAGACGGTGGTCCCGTCGCAATGGCTGCGGGCGGTGCGCGATTGTGGCTACCGGGCGCTGCCCGCCAACGATGCTTTTGCGCGGGAGCGCCGCAAGATCGAGGCGCGACGGGCATTGTGGCGGATGATGGTAGCCGGCCTGTGCATGATGCAGGTGATGATGTACGCCTACCCGGCTTATGTGGCGAAACCCGGCGACCTGACCGCAGAAATGGAGCAGTTGCTGCGCTGGGCCTCGTGGGTGCTGACCCTGCCGGTGGTTTTTTTCTCTTGCGCGCCATTTTTTGCCAACGCCTGGCGCGACATATTGCATCGCCAGGTCAGCATGGATTTACCGGTGGCCTTGGGCATGTTGATTACGTTTGTGGTCAGCACGGCTGGCACCTTTGATCCCGCCGGCGTGTTTGGTCATGAGGTTTATTTTGATTCATTGACCATGTTTGTGTTTTTCCTGCTGGCCGGGCGCTGGTTTGAATTGCGCCTGCGTGACAAGACCGCCGGCTCCCTGGAGGCGCTGATGAACCGCCTGCCAGACAGCGTTGCGCGGCAACAAGCCGACGGACAGTTTGAGCGTGTGCCGGTGCGGCGTTTGCAGGTGGGCGACGTGATTCGGGTGCTGCCCGGTGAAGCTTTTCCGGCTGATGGCGTGCTGCTTCAGGGGGACACCTCGGTGGATGAATCGCTGTTGACCGGCGAGTCGCGCCCGCTGGCGCGCGGGCCGGGCAGCGCAGTCATTTCGGGCAGCCACAACCTCGCGGCAGCGGTGCTGGTGCGGGTGGATCAAGTCGGCGACCAGACCCGTTTTGCGCAAATTGTCAGCCTGATGGAGAGTGCATCTACCACCAAGCCACATCTGGCCAGACTGGCCGACACCATTGCCAAACCCTTTTTGATCGGCGTGCTGATTGCCGCCGGACTGGCCTGCGCCTACTGGTGGCAGACGGACCCACAGCGGGCACTGATGGTAGCGGTGTCGGTACTGGTGGTGACCTGCCCCTGCGCCTTGTCGCTGGCCACGCCGGCTGCCATGTTGTCGGCGGCCGGGGCGCTGGCCCGGCGCGGCGTGCTGGTGCGGCGGCTCGATGCGTTTGAGGCGCTGGCGGCGGTCGATACCGTGATGTTTGACAAAACCGGCACACTCACGCGCGATGCCCTGGTGCTGGGCCAGATTGCCGTGCGTGATGGTTGTCCACCGCGTCAGGCGCTGGCCATCGCCGCTGCGGTGGCGCGGCATTCGCTGCACCCGGCATCAAGGGCCTTGATTGCCGCCGACGAGTTGCAGACCGACGAGCCGCCACGCTGGAGCGCTGGCGACGTGGTGGAGCACCCAGGCCGTGGTCTGAGCGCCACTGTTGCACCAGCAGATCAGGCCGGTCTGGTCACGGCGGTGCGATTGGGGTCAGCCAGTTTTTGTTCCGTGCCACCAACTGAGTCCGAAGACCTGCAGGTGTTCCTCTGCGACAAGCAGGGCTGGCTGGCAACTTTTGGCTTGCAAGAGGCGATCCGTCCTGACGCGGCAGCCACGGTAGCCCAATTGAACAAGCTCGCAATTGAGGTTCGGCTGCTGTCTGGCGATGCCAGCGCCGCCGCCCGGCGGGTCGCCAGCCAAGTCGGCATTTTGAATTTTGCCGGTCAGTGCTCGCCGCAGGACAAGCTTGACTTTTTGCGCGACGCCCAGCTTCGGGGTCATCAGGTGGCGGTGGTGGGTGACGGCTTGAATGACGGGCCGGTACTGGCCGCTGCCCATGTGTCTTTTGCATTTGGTCAGGCGGTGCCGCTGGCCCAGGCGCAAGCCGATTTTCTGGTAGCCGGCAGTCGCCTGACTGATGTATCGGCAGCCGTCGCATTGGCGCGGCGGACCATGAAAGTTGTGCGTCAGAATTTGTGGTGGGCGGCTATTTACAATGCGATTTGTGTGCCTTTGGCCATTGCGGGCATGCTGCCGGCCTGGCTGGCGGGCATCGGCATGGCAAGCAGTTCTTTGCTGGTGGTGCTGAACGCACTGCGCCTGTCTCGTGACCTGCAAATTCGTGACCTGCAAATTTCAGAGAACCTCTAATGGAAGTGCTTTATTTATTGGTGCCACTGTCGGTGGTGCTGGTTTTTTTCATCATCGGCGGCGTGTGGTGGGCCATATACCGTGGTCAATTTGACGACATCGAGCAAGAGGGGGAGAGAATTCTTAAGGAATGACAACAATTTTTGTAACCGTTTGATTTACATCAAACGAAGCTGATATGAGATAACGGACACTCCGCGCAGACAAAACTGAGAAGAGGTAAATATGGCATTTGTAAATTCGCAGGCAACTACCTACAACGACAGAGTCGTTCGGCAGTTCGCCATCATGACCGTGGTCTGGGGTGTGGTCGGCATGCTGGTGGGCGTCATCATCGCCGCCCAGTTGGCCTGGCCAGAGCTCAATCTGGGCATTTCTTTTTTATCCTATGGGCGATTGCGGCCTTTGCACACCAACGCCGTGATTTTTGCGTTTGGTGGTTGTGCTCTTTTTGCCACATCCTATTACGTGGTTCAACGCACATGTCAGGTTCGTTTGTTCAGCGACAAGTTGGCCGCTTTTACCTTTTGGGGGTGGCAAATTGTCATTTTGTCGGCGGCGCTTTCCTTGCCACTCGGTTTTACCGCAGGCAAAGAATATGCTGAACTTGAATGGCCCATCGACATTTTGATTACCTTGATTTGGGTAACTTATGCCATCGTCTTCTTTGGCACCGTCGGCACCCGCAAGGTCAAGCACATCTATGTCGCGAATTGGTTCTTCGGAGCCATGATCCTTGCCGTGGCGTTATTGCATCTGGGCAACAGTGCTGCAATGCCTGCCGGACTTTTGAAGTCCTACTCGGCTTACGCGGGTGTTCAGGATGCCATGATGCAGTGGTGGTACGGTCACAATGCCGTGGGCTTTTTCTTGACAGCAGGTTTTTTGGGGATGATGTATTACTTCATTCCAAAGCAGGCTGGTCGCCCAGTTTATTCTTATCGCCTGTCCATTGTTCACTTTTGGGCACTGATTTTTACCTATATGTGGGCGGGTCCGCACCATCTGCATTACACCGCGTTGCCTGATTGGACGCAGTCGCTGGGAATGGTTTTCTCCCTGATCCTGCTGGCACCAAGCTGGGGTGGCATGATCAACGGCATCATGACCTTGTCGGGTGCCTGGCACAAACTGCGTGACGATCCAATTCTGCGCTTTTTGATTGTGTCTCTGTCGTTTTACGGTATGTCCACGTTTGAAGGCCCGATGATGTCGATCAAGACCGTCAACGCCTTGTCTCACTACACCGACTGGACAGTGGGCCATGTGCATTCCGGTGCGCTGGGCTGGGTAGGTCTGGTGACCATGGGTTCCATGTATTACCTGATTCCCCGCTTGTTTGGCCAGAAGCAGATGTTCAGCGTTAAAGCGATTGAAATTCACTTCTATACCGCAACCATTGGTATCGTGCTTTACATTGCAGCACTCTGGATAGCCGGTGTGATGCAGGGTCTGATGTGGAGGTCCATCAATGCCGATGGCACGCTGACCTACACCTTTGTCGAGTCTGTGAAAGCCAGTTACCCGTTCTATGTACTGAGGCTGGTGGGGGGTTTGCTTTATCTCGGTGGCATGATCATCATGTTGTGGAACACCATCAAGACAGCTACCAGCGGTCGGTCAGTGTCTGTCAACATTCCTGCTGTTGCAGCTCACGCTTGAGGAATTAATATTATGGCTACTTCAAATAACGAAGGCGGTTTTTCGCACGGCACGATTGAAACCAACAATGGGTTGATGATCGTCCTTATCCTGGTCGTGTTGTTGTTCGGAGGTTTGGTGGAAATCGTTCCACTGTTCTTTCAAAAATCGACCACACAACCGGTTGCTGGCCTGAAGCCCTATACCGCGTTGCAGTTGGCTGGCCGCGATATCTACACCCGCGAGGGCTGCTACAACTGCCATTCGCAGATGATCCGGCCTTTCCGTGCTGAAACACTGCGTTATGGGCATTACTCGATGGCTGGCGAATTTGTCTATGATCATCCATTCCAGTGGGGCAGCAAGCGCACCGGTCCTGACCTGCACCGTGTCGGTGGCAAGTACAGTGATCAATGGCAGATGACCCATTTGAATAATCCGCGCGATGTGGTGCCTGAATCGAACATGCCGGCATATCCCTGGTTGATGAAAGCACCGGTAGATGCTTCGGTGATGCCTGCCCACATGACAGCGCTTCGTCGCGTGGGGGTACCTTATACCGATGCTGAAATTGCCGGTTCAGTTGAGGCTGTCAAAGGCAAGATGGAGATTGAGGCTGTTGTGGCATATCTCCAGATTCTCGGAACTTCTGTCAAATAACCAGGAGACTTTGAATGGAGTTCGATGTCAACATGTTGCGTTCGTTGGCCACATTGATCAGCTTTTTGACTTTCATTGGGATTGTTGCTTGGGCTTACGCCCGCAGGAACAACGCTGATTTTGAAAAAGCGGCCAACTTGCCATTTGAGCAGGATTGACGAATTCACCGAATAGGAACAAAAAATGAGCGACTTTACTAGTAGTTTTTGGGCAATGTACGTAGCCGGCATTACGCTGTTGAGCATTATTGCGTGCTTGGTATTGTTGATTTTGTCGGGCAAGGCGAAAGCCATGACGGCGAGCGACAACACAACGGGCCATGTATGGGATGGTGACCTTCGCGAGATGAACAATCCGTTGCCGAGGTGGTGGAGTTATATGTTTGTCATCACCATCGTTTTTGCCCTCGTGTACTTGGTGCTTTACCCTGGACTGGGCAGTAACCCTGGCCAGTTGGGATGGACCTCTGCGGGTCTGCACAAGGCCGAAGTCGAAAAGGGCAATGCCGAAACGGCACCCATCTATGCCAAGTTCATGGACATGAAGCCTGAGGAGGTTGCCAAAAATGCCCAGGCAATGGCCATCGGCGAGCGTCTGTACAGCAACAATTGCGCGCAATGCCATGCCTCAGACGCACATGGCAACAAGGGTTTTCCGAATTTGACCGACAAGGACTGGCTGCACGGCGGCACCCCAGAGAAGATTCAGGAAACCATCACAGGCGGCAGGATTGGCAACATGCCACCGATGGCGGCGGCTGTTGGCAGTGCCGATGATGTCAAAAACGTTGCTCAATATGTGTTGAGCCTGTCAGGCAGCCCGCACGATTCTGCCAAGGCAGCATTGGGCAAGGAGAAGTTTGGCGTATGCGCCGCCTGCCACGGCCCTGACGGCAAGGGTATGCAGGCAGTTGGCTCTGCCAACCTGACCGACAACATCTGGTTGCATGGTTTTGGTGAAAAAGCCATTGTTGACATGGTCAACAATGGCAAACAGAACATCATGCCGCCACAGGGTCAACTGCTGACCAAGGGCCAGTTGCACGTGCTTGTTTCGTATATCTGGGGCTTGTCGAACAAGTAGTGTTCAGGGTCTGACCATTGCCAGACGGTTTTGGTCAATGATGTTTAAAATGTGCCATTGGGTGATCTCCGGGTCACCCAATATTTTTTTGACTTTGGCATTTTCAGCGCCAAATGCGTTATTTCAGTTTGCTTGAGGAAAATCTGATGCAATCGAATGGTTTTGACGAGGCGAAGTCATGGTGGCAGTTTGGCCATGTCTGGCTGGTTATTTCTGGGCCGGCACTGGTGATTGTGGCGTGCATCATCACGGCTTTTTTTGTGGCATCCAGTCCGAATGAAATCGTGACGGATCAGGTGTATCAACAAATCATGGAGAAAAAAAGAGCGCAGGGAAGCAACATGATGAGTGGCAGCGATTCACCTGCCCTGCAGGCCCGCAACCATGCCGCCACAGGTGTGGTGCCGCTTCCCAGGTAAAGCAGGCTTGCATCGATTGTCAGGTTTTGCCCGGTCGAATTATTTTGGATTGACAATGTCTTGCAGGGCATCGGTGACGAGGATGCGGACATGACGCTGCCGCACTTCCACAATGCCGTCATCGACAAACCTTGAAAAAGTACGGCTGATTGTTTCAAGCTTGAGACCAAGAAAACTGCCAATCTCTTCGCGCGTCATGCGAAGCACCAGTTCTGACTGCGAAAAGCCGCGGGCATGCAGCCTTTGTGCCAGATTCAGCAAAAAAGCTGCGAGGCGCTCTTCGGCCCGCATGCTGCCAAGCAGCAGCATCACGCCATGCTCACGCACAATTTCCCGGCTCATGATCTTGTGAACATGACGCTGCAGTGCATTGACCTCGCGCGACAGGTTTTCAATTTGCGCAAACGGCATGGCGCAGATTTCTCCATCCTCCAGCGCCACTGCGTCGCAAGTATGCACATCATTGACAATGCCATCAAGTCCGATGACTTCGCCCGCCATCTGAAAGCCTGTCACCTGGTCCCTGCCATCTTCGGAAGTGACGCAGGTCTTGAAAAAACCGGTGCGAATGGCATAGAGATTGTTAAACCGTTCGCCATTGTGAAACAGTGTTTCACTGCGCTTGATCTTGCGCCTGGCACCAATCAAATCGTCAATGCGGGCCAACTCCGCATTGCTCAAACCCATCGGCATACAGAGTTCGCGCATATTGCAGTTTGAGCAGGCGATTTTGATGGTCTCATGGTTCATGCACCCAATTTTGACATTGTTCTGCGAAAAAACATGATCTTGGTCAAATTTGGGTGTATTGGCTTTCTGTTGCTTGATTGACCAAGATCAAAATTGAAATATCGGTTCACAGGCATATTTGCCGTGACTTTGAAGGAGCATCCATGATTGAGAGCGCGTTTGAACCCATTTCCGAAGACCTGATCCGCCAGTACGACGTATCCGGTCCGCGCTACACGTCGTTTCCGACGGCCGACCGGTTTGTCGAGGCCTATACCACGCAGGACTACATCCAGGCGCTAGCGCAACGCCGCAGTGGTGCGGCGGCGCTCGCCCTGCCGCTTTCCCTATATGTTCATATTCCATTTTGCGAGTCGCTGTGCTATTACTGTGCCTGCAACAAGATCATCACCCGGCACCATGATCGTGCCACCGCCTATTTGCGTTATCTGGAAACCGAGGTCAATTTGCACACCCAGCACCTCGGCCGGGGGCAAGTCGTCTCGCAACTGCATCTGGGGGGCGGGTCCCCGACCTTTTTGTCGGACAGCGAATTGCGTCAGTTGATGGGCCTGTTGCGGCGCAGTTTCGCCTTGGCGCCAGGCGACGAGTATTCCATTGAAATTGATCCGCGCACCATTGATGCGGGGCGGCTTGACGTGCTGGCGGAGCTGGGTTTTAACCGATTGAGTTTTGGTGTGCAGGATTTTGACCCGGCAGTGCAACAGGCGGTGCACAGAATCCAGCCGGCCCAACAGGTGTTTGAACTGGTTGATGCGGCTCGCAAGCGCGGTTTCGAGTCGATCAACGTCGATCTGATTTATGGTTTGCCGCAGCAGACACCCGAGTCATTTGATCGCACTGTAGTGCAGATCAATCAGCTCAAACCTGATCGCATTGCCTTGTATGCCTATGCCCATTTGCCAGAGCGCTTCAAGCCACAAAGGCGTATCGCGTCTGTCGATATTCCACCTGCAGCCGCCAAGGTGTCGATGCTGGCGCGTTCGATGGCCGCGTTCATGCAGGCGAACTACGTCTATATCGGCATGGACCATTTCGCCTTGCCCAACGATTCATTGGCGGTGGCCAAGCGCCAGGGCCGACTGCACCGCAATTTTCAGGGTTACAGCACGCAGCCCGATTGCGACATGATTGGTCTGGGCGTTTCATCCATCGGGCGGGTCGGTGCCAGCTACAGCCAAAACGCCAAAACGTTGGAAGAATATTACGATTTGCTGGATCAGGGCCAGTTTCCGGTGGTGCGCGGGTTGGCCTTGTCGCGCGATGATCTGGTGCGTCGCGCGGTCATCATGGCCTTGATGTGCCAGGGGCAATTGTCCTTTGAGTCGATTGAACTGGCTTATCTGATCAATTTCAAGCAATATTTTGCCAAGGAAATGGAAGTTTTGGCCGGACAGGTTGAGCAGGGTCTGGTGCAGTTGGATGCAGCCGGCATTCAGGTGACGGCCAGAGGCTGGTTTTTTGTGCGTGCCGTCGCCATGGTGTTTGACCGCTACCTGCAGGCGGACCGCACCCGCGCCCGATTTTCCAAGATCCTTTAAGTTCAGCCAATGCAGACAACTCTGGCAGCCACCGCCTTGCTGATGGGTCTGGCGGGCGGTCCGCACTGCATTGCCATGTGTGGCGCCGCCTGTGCCGGCATTGGCTTGGCGGCCGGTGACCGCAGAACCCTGGCGATGTGGGTTTTTCAGTTCGGTCGTGTTCTGGGATATTCGGCGCTGGGCGCGCTGGCGGCGGCCTCGATGCAGGGGCTGGGATGGCTGACAGTGCAGTCAGCCGCCCTGCGACCGGTCTGGACGATGTTTCATGTTGCCGTGCTGGTGCTGGGCTTGATGCTGGCATGGCGTGCACAGCAACCGATCTGGCTGGAACATGCCGGCAAGAAAATCTGGTCGGTGGTCCGCCGTTTCAGCTTGGGTGGTGGTTTGGCTGGCGCTTTGATGCTGGGGGCGATCTGGACTTTTTTGCCCTGCGGACTGCTCTACTCGGCCTTGCTGGTCGCCGGTCTGACGGGACATGCGCTTGATGGGGCGTTTGTCATGGCCCTGTTTGCATTGGGCACCAGCGTATCGATGATGCTCGGCCCCTGGCTGTGGCTGCGATTTGGAAACAACAGCAATGGCGACTGGGGTGTCCGGCTGGCTGGCATGGCGCTGGCGGCCAGTGCCGCCTGGGCGTTGTGGATGGCTTATGCGCACAATGACGCGCCGTGGTGCGCCACCATCTGATGGCTTGTTTTGCAGCAGCCCCAGTTTTTATGCGAAAAAGGCATCTAGCCCTTGTCAGCAAAGCGCTGCCAGCTATGTTTAATATAGCAACTTGTTGTCTCAGGGCAGCGCATCCCAGACCAGCTTGATGCCGGTCAGAAACATGCCCAGATAAATAAAACGGTAAAACAGCACGGCACTGATGCGCCGGGCCAGCCGCACGCCAACCCACACGCCCAGCGGTGCCAGCGGCAGCAGCACCAGCGACGTGGCCAGGTTGCGCCAGTCCAGCAGGCCGAGCCAGGCATAGGGAAGCCATTTGGACAGGTTGATGACGAAAAAGTAAAACGCCATCGTGGCGGTGAAGTACACCGGCGACAGGCGCATCGGTATCAGGTAGGCATTGACGGGGGGACCACCGGCATGGGCAATAAAGCTGGTAAAGCCCGAGGTCACCGTCAGCAGCGCACCCAGCCAGCGCGGCGGCGGCAGGCTGTCGGCCCGGGGTGGAAACAGCAGGCGCTGCGCCAGAAACAGCAAGGTGAACCCACCCACAATGCCCGCCACCGTGTGGGCATTGAGCAGCTTGAAAAGCAAGGTGCCCACGGCCACGCCGACCAGACCGCAGGGGATCAGAAACCGCAGCAACTTCATGTCAAAGTCCTTGCGAAACGCCGCCATGCCCAGCAGGTCCATGACAAACAGCAACGGCATCAAAATCGCGGCCGCCTGCGGCACCGTGACGGCCAGCGCCATCAGCGGCACCGCCAGCGAACCAAAACCGGCGCCAAAACCGCTCTTGCTGATGCCCATCAACAACACCGCCGGAATGGCAACCGCATAAAAGTTCGGGTCGGTAATCAGGGGGGATGTGGCAAGCAGTGGCATGGCGCGACAATTACACCACCATGTTCAACCCCTCCCAAGCCGATGTGCGCCGTTTTTTTTGCTCCGTTTATGCCAAAGCCCAAGCTGGACAAGCGCTGCAAGCTATTGAAACAATAGCCAGTTTATGGATTTCCGAACATCCCGAGCATGCTGCAGCGTTGGCTGATGTCGATGCCGCGCTGGACCGCATGGCGCAGGCTGAGGATGGCAACAGCAACCCTTTTTTGCACCTGTCGATGCACTTGTCAATCAGCGAGCAATGCAGCATCGACCAGCCACGCGGCATTCGCCAGGCAGTCGAATTGCTGACCCACCGGCACGACTC
>CAIQOO010000132.1 GCA_903873485.1 uncultured beta proteobacterium
AGGGCTAGAGGCCAATGGCACTGACTTAAGAGGTTCCCGTTCGGGCTGAGCTTGTCGAAGCCTTCGAGAACCCTTCGACAAGCTCAGGGCGAACGGGAGAATTTGGCAAGCAATTGTGCTTAAGTCAGTGCCATTGGGGCTGGAGGCCTATTTCTTATAAATCAGCAGCCGTGCCACGAGAGCGTGCAGGGCTGGATCGGCCAGCGCCACGCCAGACCAGTCCGCTGCGCTGTGGCGCACTAGTCGCTCCAGGGTTGGCAGTTGCGGGCTGATCGGGCCAAAAAATCGCGGCACCGCTCCGGTGGCCAGCAAAATCGTCGGAAAGTCGTCGATGTCGAGCGGCTCCAGCAAATCGGCCTGGTCTTCGACATCGATCCACAAAAATTGCGTCTGCGGGTAATCCGCCAGCACATTTTGCTGTACCTGGGCAAAGCGACTGCGGTAATCTTCGCAAACATGGCACCACTGGGCGCACAGGCAGACCACCAGCAGCGCATCCGGGCGGGCCAGTGGAGCGGCTGGCTGCAGCGCCATCAATCGCCAAACGAAATGCCCAGATCGCGCCCGGTTTGCAGGGTGTCGCAGTCCAGCGGCACATTGCGGATATGCCCAGCCACCTCTTCCAGCGCCACATAATCGACCCCCCGAAAACCCAGCGCCACCATCACGCCGCTTTGGCCCTCGTCAAGCGCACGCACTGCAGCGGCACCAAAGCGCAGGGCCGACAAGCGGTCAAAGGCGGTTGGACTGCCGCCGCGCAACAAATGGCCCAGCACCACCACCCGGGTGTCATTGCCGGTGCTCTCGGCCAGCGCCCGGGCAATGGTCTCGCC
Source organism: uncultured beta proteobacterium (assembly GCA_903873485.1). GTDB lineage: Bacteria > Pseudomonadota > Gammaproteobacteria > Burkholderiales > Burkholderiaceae_C > Rhodoferax. The sequence continues at coordinate 834 of CAIQOO010000132.1, forward strand.
AATGCCGCCAAGCCGCTCGGCATGGCCGACTTCGGCCGCTGCCAGCAACTCGCGGTGACCATCGCGCGGCTGGGCGCCTTCGGCCACCAGCACAATCGAGTAGGGTCGTCCGTCGGAAACACGCTCGCGAATTTTGGCCGCCACCTTGTCCAGATCAAAACCGATCTCGGGTAGCAAAATCACATGGGCATCACCGGCGATGCCGGCATGCAGCGCAATCCAGCCGGCGTAGCGCCCCATCACCTCGACCACCATCACCCGCTGGTGGCTCTCGGCGGTGGCATGCAGCCGGTCCAGACATTCGGTGGCAAAGCCGACAGCGGTGTCAAAGCCGAAGGTGGTGTAGGTTTTGTCGAGGTCGTTGTCGATGGTCTTGGGTACACCCACCACACGCAAGCCCTTTTGGTGCAAGGCATTGGCGATGGTCAGGGAGCCATCGCCGCCAATCGACACCAGCGCATCAATTTCGTGGGTGGCAAAGTAAGTCAGAATTTCGTCCGAGCGGTCAATTTCGCGCACCGTCCCGTCGGGCATGTTGATCGGAAAATGCAGCGGGTTGCCCTTGTTGGTGGTGCCCAGCATGGTGCCGCCAAGGTGCCCGATACCACGCACCTTGTCGCGTGTCAGGCGATAAACACCGCCTTCCGGGTAGCGCTCGGGAAACAAGATGCCGTTAAAGCCGTCGCGAATGCCGTAACACTGCCAGCCCAGGTTGTCGGCGGCAATCACCACCGATTGAATCACCGCATTGAGGCCGGGTGCATCGCCGCCGCCGGTGCAGACGGCGATGCGTTTGATAGGTTTTGTCATGCTGATATCCTCATGGTCAGGCTGATATGCCAATGGTCATTGTGCCGCAAGCCCTGGCACGGTCAGCCGCCAACTCCCCGGTATCACGTCGGCAAAAAGCCGTCCACCGACAAATACCGCTCGCCGGTGTCGTAGTTAAAGCCCAGCACCGTCGAGCCGACCGGGATGTCAGGCAGTTTTTGCGCGATGGCGGCCAGCGTGGCGCCACTGGAAATGCCGACCAGCAAGCCTTCTTCGCAGGCGCTGCGCCGGGCGTACTCAAAGGCCGGTTCGGCATCGACCAAGATCACGCCATCGAGCAGTTCGGTTTTCAGGTTTTTCGGGATAAAGCCGGCACCAATGCCCTGGATCGGGTGCGGCGAGGGCGCACCGCCCGAGATCACCGGCGAGGCAGCGGGTTCCACCGCATATACCTTGAGTTGCGGCCACCTGGCCTTGAGCACCTGGGCGCAGCCGCTCAGGTGGCCGCCAGTGCCGACCCCGGTGATGAGCACGTCGATGCCCTCGGGAAAATCGGCCAGGATTTCCTGCGCGGTGGTGCGGGCATGGATGTCGATGTTGGCCGGGTTGTCAAACTGCTGGGGAATCCACGAGCCCGGAATCGTCAAAGACAGCGCGTAAGCGCGGGCGATGGCGCCTTTCATGCCTTTTTCGCGGGGCGTCAGGTCAAAGCTGGCACCGTAGGCCAGCATCAGGCGGCGGCGCTCAATGCTCATGCTGTCGGGCATCACCAGGATCAGCTTGTAGCCCTTGACCGCCGCTACCAGTGCCAGGCCGATGCCGGTGTTGCCCGAGGTCGGCTCGATGATGGTGCCGCCGGGCTGCAGCACACCCGACTTTTCTGCGGCTTGCACCATCGCCAGCGCAATCCGGTCCTTGATGGAGCCGCCGGGGTTGGCTCGTTCGGATTTGACATACACCTGGTGGCTGTCGCCAAACAGGCGGTTGATGCGGATATGGGGCGTGTTGCCAATGGTTTGCAGGACATTGCCGGTTTTCATGATGTCTCCTTGGGTTTTGATCGTCTTATTTTGAACCATTCGCTGACTCGCAACGGTTTTGGGGTTGGAGCCGCTGCTTGTTAGGCCTGCCAGACCCGATAATCACTGTGTGAAGCCTGCCAGACTGCCGCTGGTGCAATCTTGGAAACAAGGCACTGGAGGAACGTCCGGACTGCACAGGGCAGCGTAGCAGCTAACGGCTGTCCACTGAAAGCCTAAGCTTGCAAGGGCTGGGCATAAGGTGAGGATCAGAGCAACAGAGACGAGTCGCAACCGGGCAGCCGGTTGCGGGTGAAACGGGCAATCTCTACGCGCAGCAATACCAAGTAGGCCAGCGTTGATGGGGCCCCCAGAGTTGGCGGGTAGGTAGCACCGAGCCACTGAGTGATCAGTGGCCCAGATTAATGGCAGTCACGCCTGGGGCAACCCAGGCGCACAGAATCCGGCTTATCGGCGGGCTTCACACTTTAATGACCGGTATGGCCCATTGGGCAGATGCAATGAATGGCTCAGCCTCGCGCCAGCAACGACTGCCCCAGCGCAAACACCGAGTTGGGCGCGTTGGTGTGCACCAATTGGCGCACCGGTTTCTTGAACACGCCCCGATTGGGCGCTGGCTTTTGCTCAATTTTCACGCCTTTTGCCAACTGCTCAAGCACCAGGCTGCGCAGCGTGACCGACTGCATGAACTCCAGCACCTTGGCATTCATGGCATCCCACAAGTCTTGCGCCATGTCTTGCGCCGGCGCGATCTCGGGTGGGCTGGCTTTGTCGGGGGCATCTTCGACGGCGCTGATGATGCTGGCGACCGTGATGGCATCGCTGCGCTGGCCCAAGGTATAGCCGCCGCCGGGGCCGCGGGTGCTGATCACCAGGCCGTCACTGCGCAGCTTGCTGAACATCTGCTCCAGATACGACAATGAAATTTGCTGGCGGGCGGCAATGTCCGACAGCGATACCGGCCCGAACTTTTCGCGCAGGGCAACGTCAATCATGGCAGTGACGGCAAAACGACCTTTGGTACTTAAACGCATAACTGTGACTCCTGTCTGTGTTTGTCAATCTGACAAGCGGTGAACTTTAAAGTTCAATTCACTTCGTGTAAATTCGTATTTATGACAACAAAGCTTCGATAAAAACGAACAACGAAAAATACAGATGGGTCCATTGGCATGAATTTCAAGCATCTTTACTATTTTTGGGTGACGGCGCGGGCCGGCGGCATCATGCGCGCCGGCGAGCAACTGCACACCACACCGCAAACTTTGTCGGGCCAGATCAAGCTGCTTGAAGACTGGCTGGGCCGCCGTCTGTTTCGCAAAACTGGCCGCCAACTGGAACTGACCGAACATGGCCGGCTGGCGCTGGGTTATGCCGACCAGATATTCAGTTTGGGCAGCGAACTCGAAACCGCGCTGCGCCAGGCGCGCGGGGCACAGCCGGGGCTGGATTTTCGTGTCGGGGTGACCGATTCGGTTTCCAAATCATTGGCTTACCGGCTGCTGGAGCCGGCCTTTTTGATCGATCAGCCAGTCAGACTGTTGGCCAGCGAAGGCAAGTTTGACGACTTGCTGGCCGCTTTGGCGCTGCACCGGCTTGATCTGGTGATTGCCGACGAGCCGATGCCGCGGCGCGTCAGTGTCAAGGCCTTCAACCATGTGCTTGGTCGCAGTGCCTTGAGTTTTTTCTGCGCCCCCAGCCTGAAGGCGCGCATCAAGGGCGAATTTCCGGCTTGCCTGGACGGCTTGCCGATGCTGGTGCCGGGCGCGTCGGCGTCGGTGCGACGGCAGTTGGAGGGCTGGTTTGCTCGGCATCAGGTGTCGCCCATCGTGGTCGGCGAGTTTGACGATGCGGCGCTGATGAAAGCCTTTGGCCGCGAAGGGCAGGGTGTGTTCATGGCACCGAGCGTGCTGGAGGTCGAGACCTGCAGCCAGTTTGGCGTGGCGGTGTTTGGCCGCACCAGCGAGCTGGTCGAGGAGTTTTTTGCAGTGTCGGTCGAGCGCCACATCACCCACCCTTGCGTGCTGGCCATCACCGATGCCGCGCGCGGGCAGTTGTTCAATGTCTGACTTTTGCCGGCCAAACTTGCCGGGATAATCGGGCGCCATGCCGCTCAAAGAAATTAATCATCCCGCCATCGACATCGACCTGCGCTATGCCACCGCCAACAACCTCACCGGCAGCCCGATTTACCACCACGCCGTGGCCTTGCTGCACCAGGATGCCTTGGCCGCGCTGGTGCATGCCGCCGAACTGGCCGCAGCACAGGGCTTCAGATTGTGCGTGTTCGATGCTTACCGCCCCTCGGCGGCCCAGTGGCGGCTCTGGAAGGCGCTGCCAGACCCGAAGTTTGTCGCCGACCCGCGCATGGGCTCAATGCACACGCGTGGTGTGGCGGTCGATTTGACGCTGTGCTCGGCTGACGGTGTGCCGCTGGACATGGGCACCGAGTTTGATGAAATGACGGCCCAGTCGCGCCACGCCAGATGCGACATTGCGCCACAGGCGCAGCGCAACCGCTGCCTGTTGCTGGGCATCATGACCGGTGCCGGCTGGGATCACCATCCGCATGAATGGTGGCATTACAACCTGCCCGAGCCAACCCGCTACCCGAAACTCGGCGACCAGATGGAGGGCGCACTCCTGATGGATGCCTGCGTGCCGGAGCAAGCGCTTTAGAAGCGCTCCTGCGGATGCAGGTAGCGCCACTGGCCTTCGGGCAAATGGGCCAGCGTCACGCGGCCGATGCGCAGCCGCTTGATGCTGTCGATCTGCAAGCCGGCACCGTTGCACCGGTCGACAATCAGGCCCGGCTGGGCACCCTTGAAGGCAAAGCGCAGCCGGGTCGATGCCTCGCCGGTGCTGTTGATGCTGACCTTGACCGCTGGCCCGGCATCGCGCGCACTGGCGGGCGGGGTGTTGAGCCGGTGCAGCAGCGCGGCGCTAACCTGGCCCCTGACCTCGGCCAGCAACTCATGCTCGATAACGGTGGCATCCTCGGTCAGCTTGCGCAGCACCCGCCAGTCTTGCGTGAACACCACCAGTCCGCTGGCGGCAGGCTCCAGCGGCACGCAGGCGGCGAGTTTGGCAAAGTGGCATTTCAAAACGCGGATGCCCGATGCGTCATCGGCCCAGTGGCTGGCCGGCAACAGCAGTTGTTGCGCCGGCTTGACATATTTGCCGGCCTGGCCTGGCGCCGCCATGGTCTCAAAGCCGGGCGGCTTGTGCAGCAGCAGCGTGACTTCGCTGTGCGCCATCAGGCTGGCCTGCGGGTCGATGCTGACACGCTGGTCCAGCACCCGCGCCATCGGCTCTTCCACCACCTGCCCGTTGACCTGCACCCAGCCACCTGCGATGTACTGCTCGGCCTCGCGGCGCGAACAGGCCCGAAGCTGCATCACGCGTTTGGACAAGCGCTCACCCGCTGACGCAGGCTGGGTTGCGGCTTTGGCCGATTTGGCCCGATTGGCCGGATGTTGAGGATGGATCATGGTCCGCATGGTAACTGGCGCAATCGGTGCTGCCGGCTGGCGGCTGGCGGCTGCCAGGGTGAATCAATCAACACCAGTTCAAGGGATCAAGCTGGTAATACTGGCGAAACTCCTGGTACAGCGCGGGATACTCTTGCGCCATTTGCAGCGGCTGCTCAAAAAACACCTCGGACACCACGGCAAAAAACTCGGCCGGATCAGTCGCCCCATAGTCGCTGAACAGGCTCGGCGCGCCACGTGTCACGCGCGCTTGCAGCGTGGCAAATTCGCGCCCCAGCACCGTCTGCCAGCTTTGCCGCTGGGCCTCGCGCGCCAGCAGCGGTGCCCCGTTGGCATGGCCGGTTTCCTGGTCGAGTTGGTGGGCAAATTCGTGAATTGCCACGTTTTGCCCATCGTCTGGCACCGCTGCACCGTCGCAGGTGTCCTGCCACGACAACACCACCTGCCCCTGCGACCAGGATTCGCCAGCCAGCACCAAGCGCCCCCGGTGCGCCAGGCCGATGCCGTCGGTGTGGTCACGCTCGACTACAAAGCTGTCGGGATAGACCAGAATCTGGCGCAAATTGGGGTAGCAGCCGCTTGGGCGGTTCAGGATCAGCAGGCAGGCGTGCGCTGCAATCGTGATGCGCACCTCGTCGCTGATTTGCAGCCCCTGGCAACCGAGAAAGGTTTTTTCGGCGACAAAAACCTGAATCTGCTGTTTGAGCTGCAACTGCAAGTCGGCCGGCAATCTGGCGTACAGCGGCACCCGCTGGCGCAAGATGTCGCGCCAGGCAGCCGGAAACGGCTGCTGGCGCAGCGCCTGGCGCGAGCGCTGCTGCCACCAGGGCTGGCCAGCAAACCACGCCACCAGCAGCAGCCCCAGACAGATGATGATGAAAGCCGGCATGGCAGGTTGAGGGGGTTGGTTGCAGCAGTCTGCCACATCGTCACGATCCGGGTGTTTTTCAATATGGCCGGAAAAAAAATAACTGCCGCAAGCGGCCAGCCGGGCCAGCCAGGAGGCCCGGCATGCAGCCAAGAAATAAGCATCAAAATGACCTGCAGCCCTTGCTGGACAAGCGCTGACAGCTATTTTAATAATAGCAACAATCAGTCTCAGGTCTGCATCGACTCGATGCGTGCCAGATGCGCCATCAGCGAGCGTTTGGCCACCGGCCACATCCGCTCGGGCACGTCGTCATAAACCCTGACCAGCCAGTCGTCGGGCGAGCCTTGGGGCTGGGACTGCATGGCCTGTACCAGCTTGGCCTCGCGCTGCAGCCGGTGATTTTTGAGCCGGGCAATGGCGCCGGCGGCCTCGGCATCCGGCCCGCCGATCACATAGCCATGAGCCGGCAAAATGTACTTGATGGAATACTCGGCGCAGGCGGCGCGCAGTAAATCCAGCGAATCGAGGTAATCGTTCATGTCGCCATCGGGCGGGTCGATCACCGTGGTGCTGCCGTTGAGAATATGGTCGCCGGAAAACAGCAGGCCGTCTTGCAGCAACACCAGGCACAGGTGGTTGGCGGCATGACCAGGGGTGTGGATGACTTGCAGCGTGTGCCCGTTTTTATATGCCAAATCACCCTGCAGCCCTTTTGGGACAAGCGTTAGCAGCTCGTTATTCGATAGCGAGCGATCCGGCTCGAAACGGCTGGCGGCGCGTGCTGTCGGGGCGCTGGGCAGGCCCAGAATCGGCGGCGTGGGCTGGCACAGGGCCTGCAGCGGGCGGGCACCCGGCGCGTGGTCCGGATGCGAATGGGTGCAGACAATCAGGCGAATGTCACCACCGGCGGCGCGCCACAGCTTGTCCAGATGGTCGTCATCGGCCGGGCCGGGGTCAATCGCGATGTAGCCGGTTCGCGGGTCGCCGACCAGGTAACTGTTGGTGCCGGGGCCGGTCATGGCACCCGGGTTAGGGGCGGTCAGGCGCAGCAGGTTTTTCAGCAGCGGCACCGGCTGTTGGCTTTGCCAGTCCAGCGGATGCACGATCTGGCCGTCCGGGCAGACCAGCGCCAGTTCACCAAACGCCGACTCATGCTCCATGAAACGCACTTCGCGCCCGGCCAGCAGGCCGGCGCGCGGGCAACTGTAAAACAGCGGCTGCTCGGTGACGGCACAGGCCGCCAGCACCGACTCGACGGTGGCAAACGCCTGCAGCCGCTCCAGCGTGCGAATGGTCGGGAAGATCATGAAAAACGTGCCGGCCAGGTGCCGCGCCAGGGCATCTGCCGGGCTGACCCAGACCGGCTCAAACTGCTCGGATTCGTCGGCTACCGGGGTCTGGCCGTCTGGCATGCGGGCCACCAGAAACGGCACATCAAAGCGTTTCGCCAAGTCGCGGTCGGTCACCCAGTGGGCCAGCACAAACACTTCATCGGCCATCAGGTGCAAGCCCAACTGGCTGCACTGGGGTGCCAATGGGGCGCTGCGGTCCAGCGCGGCAATGTCGGCCGGGCCGGCCAGGCGGCCATCGGCATGACGCGCCAGCAGCACCCCGACCTCTTCAAAACTCTCGCGAATCGCCGCAATCGCCTCGGTGACATGCAAGTCAGACTGGCTTGGCCGGCGCCGCGCACAGGCGTGGCTGGTGGCATCGAGCGGATCGAGATTGCCGCCCGGAAAGACAAAGGCGCCGGGGACAAAGCTGGCGCTGGCAGAACGTCGGGTCATCAGCACTTGCAGGCCGCAGGCGCTGTCGCGCAGCAGCAGCACGGTGGCGGCAGGACGGGCAATGGCGGGGCTGCGCGGCGGGTGCAGCAGTTGGGTAGGGCGGGGCATGGGCCAATTATCGGCTGGGTGCCCGAAGCGCCAGAGCGCGGCCATCAGGTGCCAGACCGTGCCGATGGCGTTGTGGCTATTTTTTTCAGGTGCGATGGCCGTGCCGCTAGCGCAAGCGCTTGAGCGCCAGCATAGTGAAGTCATCCGCCAGCACATCAGTCCCGGTGAACAGCGCAACCTGGCGACGCATGTCATCAAGCACGAACTGCAAGGGCTGCGACTGAAGCTGCCCAATCCGGTCTTTGCAACGGTTTTCGGAAAACTCTTCACCTGACAAATTCTGTGCCTCGGTGACGCCATCGGTATAGCAATAGAGCATGTCTTGCGGATGAAGCGTTTGTTCCATGGCCGCGTAACCGGCACCCGGCATGGCGCCTACCAGCGGTCCCCTGGGGACAAGCAGGTCTTTGACGGCACCTTCAGTGCAAAGAATGGGCGGGCAATGCCCGCCGTTGGAATAAACCATCCGGCCTGTATCGACCTCCAGAAAGGCGCAAAAAATCGTCAGAAACAGATTGGTGTCGTTGTTGACGCACAGACGTTCATTGAGCTGTGTCAGCAACTTGTCCGGCTGCAACATGGTCATGGCCAAGATGCGAAGCAGGCCGATGGCGCGGGCCATGAACAGGGCCGAGGCAATGCCGTGGCCCGAGACATCGCCAATGCAGAAAAACAGCAGGCGATCACGAACAAAAAACGCATCGAAAAGGTCACCCCCGATGCTCGATGCCGGCTCCATCACCCCGCAGACCTCAATATCCTGGCGATCCGGGAACAAGGGCCGCTGCAGCGGCAACATGCTGGCCTGAAGCTGGCGGGCAACATGGAGGTCTTGGCGCAGATGCCCCAGTTCCATTTGTTCATGCTGAAACTTGAGCGCTTGTGCTGTCGAACGACGCAGCCGCTCGCTCAGCAGCGTCATGAAACTCAATGCCACGCCGGGCAGCGTCATCAGGCGGTTCCAGAAAATGTCTTTTGGCACTTTGAGCACCCGCGCTTCGGTCACGGCCAGCACCAATCCCGAGACCGGCTTGCCATCAATGGCGGACAATTCACCGACACATTCACCCGACGCAATCGAAATCATCGTCTCGACGCTGGAATGGGCATCCAGGTGGACGACGACTGCGCCGGACAGCGGGATAAACACATGGTGATTGGTATCACCCGGCTTTAACAGGGCGCTTCCAGCCGCCAGAGTCAACACCTCGCAGCCGCTTAAAGCGTCCAGAATCAGTCGCGCATCAGTTTGTCGAAACAGCGTGATCGCGGCAACATCCAGCTCAAATGGACCTGCCCGGGCTGTTCCAGAGGCGTTCGCCGGACCCTCATTCATCAGCACTGGCCCAGCGCACGCCAAATTTCAGGTGGTTGTGTCCGTTACTGTAGCGATAGCCCAGGTGGTCAGAAAAGCTGCGGATCAGCAACAAGCCCAAGCCTCCCGGTTTGGCCTCGGCCAGGGAGGCCGGACGGTTATGGGGGCTGGCAAGCGTGCTGTCAAATCGCGGCCCGGCATCGGAAACGGTGACTGTTGCGGTACCGGTCCCGGCATGGCATTCAACCTGCAACACAAGATGAATCGGTGATTTCAGAGTAACCGGGGCACTGTGGTTGATGATGTTCGCCAAAGCTTCATTCAGGCACATTTCAAGCCGGTCAACCTCAGACGCTGGCACTTCAAACTCGGATGCCTGCCTTGCCAGCCACGCCGACGCAAGCCGGGTGGCTGGTCCGTCGGCTTGAATGGTCAGGTCAGCGACCTGGCTAGCAAGGCTGGCAGGCATCGGTCAGGCCAGGGCGGCCTGGTCGGCTTCTGACAGCTCGGCAAACATCGGGATCAGCATATCAATGCCGGTGACCTGCAAGGTCTTTGCAACTGCGGTGTTGTCGCCAACAAAAAGAACCAGGCGTCCGCCGCGCAACTGCTGCGCCTTGGCATTGGTGATGAATTCACGAATCCCGATCGATGCCAGAAAACTGACCTCGGTCAGGTCAACCACCACCCGGCGCGCCGAGGATGCCGACAAATTGGCAAACTTGAGTGAAATGGCCTCGGTACCTGGCATATCAAGACGCCCGGAAATTTTGATGCGCCGAAAGCTGTCGTTGACATCGTCAAAAGTAATGGTCATGGTCAATGGATCTCAACTGAAAATCATGGAGCAAATTAGACTGCAGATGCTACCGAGAATTTGTGAAGGTTTTGTGACATCGGGCAGACGGGTGCCTGGCGCCGCGCCGCCAGACCAGCGGCAATGGTCATCCAGCGGCAAATGCGCCCAGGTCAAATCAGCTTGCTATACTGCCCCGGCGCCGATTTGACCCCATTGCGGGCGCCTGACAAATACCGCTAAAGATGCCTGCCAACCCGGTTTTGCCTTTAGCGACCGTAACCACAGACATGATCGCTAACCCTGTATCCATGCATTTTGATGCCGCCTTGCCGCTGCAAAGCGGTGCCGCGCTGCGCGCCTATTCACTGAGTTATGAAACCTACGGCCAGCTCAATGCCGACAAATCGAACGCGGTGCTGGTCTGCCATGCGCTCAACGCTTCGCACCATGTGGCCGGGGTTTACCTCGACCAGCCCAACTTTGTGGGCTGGTGGGACAACATGATCGGCCCGGGCAAGCCGCTTGACACCAACAAATTCTTCGTCATCGGGGTCAACAACCTGGGTTCGTGCTTTGGCTCGACCGGCCCGATGCACATCAACCCCGACACCGGGCGGGTCTATGGCGCTGATTTTCCGGTGGTTACGGTCGAAGATTGGGTCCATGCGCAAGCCCGCCTGCTCGATGTTCTGGGCATCCAGACGCTGGCTGCCGTGATGGGTGGCAGCCTGGGCGGCATGCAGGCGCTGAGCTGGACGCTGCAATACCCGGCGCGGGTGCGCCATGCGCTGGTGATTGCCAGCGCGCCCAACCTGACCGCCGAGAACATTGCCTTCAACGAGGTGGCGCGCCGCGCCATCGTGACCGACCCGGATTTTCATGGCGGGCATTTTTACCAGTTCAACACCATTCCCAAGCGCGGCCTGCGCATTGCCCGCATGATTGGCCACATCACCTACCTCAGCGATGACGTGATGAACGAGAAATTTGGCCGGCAGTTGCGCGATGCCGTGCTGGCCCAGGCCGCCGACCCGGCAGCGCTGCCAGACCCTGGCGCCTTCAAATACAGCACGCAAGAAGTCGAATTCCAGATCGAAAGCTACCTGCGCCACCAGGGCGACAAGTTTGCCGAATACTTTGATGCCAATACCTACCTGCTGATCACCCGCGCGCTCGACTACTTTGACCCGGCCCGGGCTTACGGTGGCAACCTGAGCCTGGCGCTGGGCCGCGCCAGCGCCAAATTTTTGCTGGTGAGCTTTACCACCGACTGGCGCTTTTCGCCCCGGCGCAGCCGCGAGATCGTCAAGGCGCTGCTCGACAACAAGCGCGCGGTGAGTTATGCCGAAATCAACGCGCTCCACGGCCATGATGCCTTTTTGCTTGATGACCCTAGATACATGGGCGTCGTGCGCTCTTATTTTCAGAGTATTGAGGTGTTCTCATGAGCGACCTGCAAATTCAGCAAGCGCTGGCCGCGCTGGTGCCGATTGGCTCGACCGTGCTGGACCTCGGCTGTGGCGACGGCGCCATGCTGGCGCACTTGCAGCAAACCCGAAGTTGCACCGGCTACGGCATTGAAATTGACGATGCCAACCTGCTGGCCTGCGTCAAGCGCGGCGTCAACGTGATCCAGCTCAACCTGGAGGAAGGCCTGTCGATGTTTGAGGATGCCTCGTTTGACGTGGTACTGCAGATCGACACCTTGCAACACCTGCGCAATGCCGAGGTGATGCTGCGCGAGACGGTGCGGGTCGGGCGCGTCGGCATTGTGGCGTTTCCCAACTTTGCCCATTGGCCGAACCGGCTCAGCGTGCTCAAGGGGCGCATGCCGGTGACACGCCGCCTGCCTTACCAGTGGTACGACACCCCCAATATCCGGGTCGGCACCCATGCTGATCTCGGCCTGCTGGCGCTGGCTAACGGGCTGCGCGTGCAAGACAGCTTTGGCCTGCAGGAGGGCGAAGTGGTGCGCTGGCTGCCCAACCTGCTGGCCGGCACCTCGGTTTATAAGCTGTCGCGCTAAGCCGTGCGGCAGGCAGCCGAAACCGGCCTATCTGACACGCAGGCTGCAACCCGCCACTTTCAATTGGCCAGTTCGCCCCCAGTTGCAGCGGTATCTTCAACTTGAACAATTCATGATGACAACTTCCAGCGCCACCCTGTTTCAACCGGTCCACGCCGGTGATCTTTCTCTTGCCAACCGCATCGTCATGGCCCCGCTGACCCGCAACCGGGCGCCGGATGCGATTCCGACACCGCTGATGGCCCAGTACTACACCCAGCGCGCCAGCGCCGGCCTGCTGATCACCGAGGCCACCGCCATCAGCCAGCAGGGCCAGGGTTACGCCGATGTGCCGGGCCTGTATGGCAGCGAGCAAATTGACGGCTGGAAACAGGTGACCAAAAGTGTCCATGCCGCCGCTGGCAAGATCGTGGTGCAGCTCTGGCATGTCGGGCGCGTCTCGCACACCAGCCTGCAACCCAATGGCGGCAAGCCGGTAGCACCTTCGGCCATCACTGCCAACACCAAAACCGTGCTGATCCAGGACGGTGTGCCGACTTTTGTCGATACCTCCGAGCCGCGTGCGCTGCAAGCCTACGAGTTGCCCGACATCGTGCATACCTACGCGGCAGCGGCCCGCAATGCGGTTGAAACCGCCGGTTTTGACGGGGTCGAAATCCACGCTGCCAATGGTTATTTGCTCGATCAGTTCCTGAAAAGCGGCTCCAACCAGCGCCGCGACGACTTTGGCGGCAGCATCGAAAACCGTGCCCGGCTGTTGCTCGAAGTGGTGCGGGCCGTGACCGGGGCGGTGGGTGCCGGGCGGGTTGGCATCCGGCTGTCGCCTGTGACCCCGGCCAATGATGCATTTGACCCCGACCCGCAACCGCTGTTTGACCATGTGGTGCGCGAACTGGCCGGCTTTCACCTGGCCTATCTGCATATCATTGAAGGCGCTACCGGCGGCGCGCGGGTGCTGCCGGACCGTCCGTTTGACTACACCGGGCTGCGCCGGGCCTACCGGGCGGCGGGCGGCAAGGGGGCCTGGATGGTCAACAACGGTCTGGACCGGGCGCTGGCCGAACAGGCCTTGGCCGACGGTGCCGACCTGGTGGCGTTTGGCCGTGCCTTCATTGCCAATCCGGATCTGGTCGAGCGCCTGCGCCGCAACAAGCCGTTAAACGAAGGTGACCGCAACACCTGGTATGGCGGTGGTGCCAAAGGTTACACCGATTACCCGGCGCTTTAGCAAGGACTGAACCAGCCGGTCACTGCACACGGTCCAGATGATGGCCGAAGCATGGCGCATGCATCGGCTAGCGTCGCGTTGTTGGCTATCGGGTGGCGTAACTCGCCGCAATGCCGGCAAACAGCGTCAGCCCGAGCCAGTGATTCAACCGAAAGGCCTTGAAGCAGCCATCGCGCTGACGCCCGCGAATCAGCGTGTAGTGCCACAGCACCTGCCCGCAAGCCAGCCCGATAGCTACCATAAAAATAGCACCTTGCGCATGCTGCATAAGGGCTAGCGCCCAAATTGTTATAAAAAGCAGATAGCACAGAAAAATCACCGGCAGGTCCAGTTGGCCGAGCGTGATGGCCGAGGTCTTGATGCCGATCTTCAGGTCGTCATCGCGATCAACCATGGCGTACTCGGTGTCATAAGCCAGCACCCAAAACAGATTGCCCAGCAGCAGCAGCCAGGCCAGCGGCGGCACCTCGCCGCGCACGGCGGCAAACGCCATCGGGATACCCAGGCCAAACGCCAGCCCCAGCACCGCTTGCGGCATCGCCACAAACCGCTTGGCATAAGGGTAGGCCAGCGTGATGGCCAGCGCGGCAAACGAGATGCCGATGGCGATCGCATGGGTGGTCAGCACCAGCGCAAAGGCCAGCGCCGCCAGCACCGCGCCCACCGCCAGCGCCTCGTTCACCGACACGGCGCCGGTGGTGACGGGCCGCAGCGCGGTGCGCTTGACATGCCGGTCAAACTCGCGATCCGCCACGTCATTGATGCAGCACCCGGCACTGCGCATCAAAAAAGTGCCCAGCACAAAAACCCCCAGCAGGTGCCAGCCCGGAAAACCGCCAGCCGCCACCCACAGCGCCCCCAGCGTCGGCCACAGCAGCAGCAGCCAGCCAGCCGGGCGGCTCCAGCGAATCAGGTCCAGGTACAGCGCAAGCCGCTTGCGCCAGGCTGCCATGGCGGCCCTCACAAACCCAGTTGCCGCAGATCGAGCCGGCCAAGCAACATCGGCGGACACCAGAAATTGGCGCCGGTCAGTGGCCGCGAGATGCCAAACAGGCCATCCACCACCCCGTCATCAAGCCCGGTCATGTGCCGCATCAGCACCTCAAAGGCATCAAAAGAATGGCCAAATGCGACAAACATCAAGCCCGCCCGGTCAGCGTCGGCCCACGGCATGGAGCGGCGCAGCACAAAGGCCGCCGGGCTAAAACCCTCTTGCGCGGTGCGCTTGACATGGGCCGACTCGGGTGCCGCGTCCAGCTCTTGGTTGTCGGCGCGGCGGCGGCCAAATGTGTGGTCTTGCGCTGCCGTGCTCATCGCCTCAAAGGCATCGAGATCATGGCGCCACTGCTGCACCACCATGAAACTGCTGCCATCCAGGCCGGGGCCAGCCGCTTGCACCAGTGCTGCCGCGCTGGCCGCATCGCCCACCGGATTTTCGGTGCCGTCCTCATAGCCAGTCAGATCGCGTCCGTGCCCGTTGGGGCCGCGCCCGTAGCGAAAAGCATCAACGATCTGCTCTGGCCGCAAGCCCGGCGCCAGCGCTTTTTGCAGTTGCCGGGTCCGGTGCAGCAACTCGCCCCGGTCATCGCCGCGCAACCAGCAGCACAGCGCCGCTGGCGTGGCGGGCACCGCAACGCCAGGGCCGATCAAGGCAATAAAGCCGCGCAAGCCCGGCACGCTGGCACCCAGCAACTGCACCAGCTCCGGCCCCAGGCCGACCAGCACCTGCACGCCATCAACCAGCCCGGCCAGCCGGGTCAGACTCTGGCGAACCGCATCGGGCTGCGAGCTGGCGACCGAAAAATAGACATAACGCCCCAGGCGCGGGACATCTTCCAATACCGCCAATTGACAATTGCTTGTCATGGTTTTACTCCTGTTCCATGCAGATTCAGATTCAAGACAGCCGCACCACACCCGGCAACTCGCAGGCATAAATGGCATTGCGCAGCGCGGCAATCGCTTCGTAACGGGTAAAACTGCGCCGCCAGGCCAGCACCACCCGGCGTTTTGGCGGATCACCGACAAACGGCAGGTACTTGATGTAAGGCTCTTCGTCGCGCTTGCGGGTCGGCCGGGGATCGAGTGCCTCCTTGGGCACGCTCAGGCGCGGCACCAGTGTCACCCCCATGCCGGCCGCCACCATGTGCTTGATGGTTTCCAGCGACGAGCCTTCAAAGCTGCGGCGAATGCCCTCGGCGTTGGCCGAAAACCGGGCAAATTCGGGGCAGACCTCCAGCACATGATCCCGAAAACAATGGCCACTGCCCAGCAGCAGCATGGTTTCCATCTTGAGCTGTTCGGTGGTCACATTGGTTTGACTGGCCAGCGGGTGGCTGACCGGCACCGCTGCCATGAACGGTTCGTCATAAAGCGGTGCCGCCGCCAGCCCGGCATCCGGAAACGGCTCGGCCAGAATGGCGCAGTCAATCTCGCCGGTGCGCAGCATGTCAAGCAATTTGACGGTGAAGTTTTCCTGCAGCATCAGGGGCATCTTGGGGGTGCGCTGGATCACCTGGCGCACCAGCGCCGGCAGCAAATAGGGGCTGATGGTGTAGATCACGCCCAGCGTGAGCGGACCGGCCAGCGGGTTCTTGCCGCGTTTGGCGATCTCCTTGATGGCTGCCGCCTGTTCCAGCACGCTTTGCGCCTGGCGCACGATTTCTGCGCCCAAGGGCGTCACCGACACCTCATTGGCACTGCGCTCAAACAGCTTGACATCCAGCTCTGCTTCAAGCTTTTTGATCGCCACCGACAGGGTTGGCTGCGACACATAACAGGCCTCGGCCGCCTTGCCAAAATGCCGCTCGCGCGCGACCGCTACGATGTATTTGAGTTCGGTCAGAGTCATGCCGCTATTGTGCTACCAGCCCGTCAGGCCTTCAAAAACTCGGCCTTGTCACCAAGCCAGCGCAGCACATGTTTTTCGGCCAGCGCCGGGTGCTGGTCCAGCAGCAGCGGGGCCAGTTCGCGCGCCCAGGCCAGCAGTGCGGCATCTTCTGCCACATCGGCAAAGCGCAGCAGGGCCGCGCCCGACTGGCGCGAACCCATGAACTCGCCGGGGCCGCGAATATCGAGGTCACGCCGGGCGATCTCAAAGCCGTCATTGCTCTCGGCCATGGCTTTAAGTCGTGCCCGCGCGGTTTCCCCCAGGCGCGGTGCGTCGCCGGTGGAATACAGCAGTACACAAGCTGAAGCAGCCGCGCCGCGCCCGACCCGGCCACGCAACTGGTGCAACTGCGAGAGGCCAAAACGCTCGGCGTGTTCAATCACCATCAGGCTGGCATTGGGCACATCGACGCCGACTTCAATCACCGTGGTGCTGACCAGCAGGCCCATCTGGCCCTCGGTAAATTGGCTCATCACGGCCTTTTTCTCGGTGGCGGGCAGGCGCGAATGCAGCAAGCCGACCATCACGCCCGGCAAGGCGGCGCTCAACTGGGCATGGGTTTCGGTGGCGTTGCGCAGGTCCAATGCCTCGCTTTCTTCAATCAGCGGGCAAACCCAGTAAATCTGCCGGCCCTGCTGAAGCTGCGCCCGAATCCGCGTGATCACCTCGCTGCGGCGCGCATCGCTGATCACCTTGGTGATGATCGGCGTGCGTCCGGGCGGCAGTTCGTCGATGGTCGAGACATCAAGATCGGCGTAATAACTCATGGCCAGCGTGCGCGGAATCGGCGTGGCGGTCATCATCAGCAGGTGCGGCTCCAGTCCGGTCAGCGGATCGACCGGCACGCCGGAGGATTGAGTCACCTCGGCCGGCCAAACCAGCTCGGGGCGCTGTGCGCCCGCGCCGCACTCGCCGCCATGGCCAAGCGGGTTAATCGATGGCGGCTCCGGCGGCACAGGCGCATCAACTTCATCACCGGGCAGCGCGCCGCTGCCACGGTCCGTCAGTTTGCCGCGCAAGGCCAGCCGCTGTGCCACGCCAAAACGGTGCTGCTCGTCGATGATCGCCAGCGCCAGGTTTTTGAACTGCACTTTGTCCTGGATGATGGCATGGGTGCCGACCACCAGTTGTGCCTGGCCGCTGGCAATCAGCGCCAGCATGTCGCGCCGTTCCCGGGCTTTCTGGCTGCCGGTCAGCCATGCCGTGGTGATGCCTAGCGGGTGCAGCCAGCTCACCAGTTTGGCAAAGTGCTGGGTTGCCAGAATTTCGGTGGGGGCCATCAGCGCACATTGCCAGCCGGCATCGATGCACACCGCAGCGGCCAGCGCCGCCACCACGGTTTTGCCGGAACCGACATCGCCTTGCAACAAGCGGTGCATCGGCACCGGCTGCTGCAGATCGCGGCTGATTTCGGCACACACCCGCACCTGCGCGGCGGTGAGCTGAAACGGCAGCGCCGCCAGCAGGCGGTCTTGCAGCAGGCACTGCCCGGCGCTGGCGGGCCGGGTTTGCGCCTCAGCAAGCGCTGGCGACGAATGTGATGACCGATCTGGCGCGGTGGCAAACCGTTGCGCTGGCTGGAACGTTGGCCGCAGCGCCGGTGCCCGCAGCACGGCGCGCTCGCGCTTGGCTTGCAGTTGCGAGAGTTGCTGGGCCAGCAGTTCTTCGGCTTTGAGCCGCTGCCAGGCCGGATGACTGCGGTCTTGCAATGCCGCCAGCGTCGCATCAGGTGCCGGATGATGTAAAAACAATAGCGACTCACGCAGACTCCATAAGGGCTGGAGGCCGATTTCACCAAAAAAATCGGCTGGAATGGTGTCCGACAGTTCGGCCTGTTGCAAACCGGCCTCGACCACTTTGCGCAAATAGGCCTGGGGCAAGCCCGCCACTGTCGGATAGACCGGGGTCAGCGCGCTGGCCAGTTCGCCACCGGCGGGCTTGAAGGCCGGATGCATCATCGTCAGCCCGGCAAAGCCACCCCGAATTTCGCCGCGCACGCGGATCTGATTGCCCACTGCCAGCGCCTTTTGCAGTGACGGGTAAAAGCTAAAAAACCGCAGCAGGCAAGTGCCGGTGCCATCGTCAAGCGTGATCAGCAACTGCCGCGTGCCGCCGAGCTTGACCTCGCTGTGGGTGATGCTGCCCTCGACCTGCGCCATATCCCCTTCGCGCACATCGGACAAGTTGACCAGCCGGGTTTCGTCTTCATAACGCAGCGGCAAATGCAAGGCTTGGTCAATGGCCCGGTTCAACCCGAGTTTTTGCAAGGCTTTTTGCGGGCCGGACAGGGGGCTGGCAGACGGTGTGGCGGGCGGACGCGGCATGTGCCGATTTTGCCCAGTTTATAAATGCGGGCCGGCAGCGCTGGTTTGCAGTGCAATAATTTGGTTTATGGGATTACCTCAAGCCATTCACCAAATGACCGCGCAAGAGTTCTCTGACTGGGAACTCGACCAGCCTGAACGCCACGAGTTCTTTCGCGGTGAAGTGTTCCGGGTGTTTGGTTTGGGCGGCGCGCGGCGCGAGCATGTCCGCGTCACCATGAATATCGCCCGCTCGCTGGACAACCATTTGGCAGGCACTCCCTGCCAGGCCTTTATGGCCGACATGAAGGTTCACGTCGAAGCCACCGGCGACATGTTTTACCCCGACATTCTTGTCACCTACGATCCGCGCGACCTGTGTGCCTCGCTGGAGATGCAGCACCCCAAGCTGATCATCGAAGCGCTAGCGCTCAGCCTCAAAATAACGCACCGCATTGAGCAACTCGGGAAAGTTGTAAATGATGTAGTCGGGCGTTGCATCTTCTCGCTCTTGCTGCATGTCGCTTGACTTGAAAAAAACCGTTTTTATCCCGAGTTGCTGCGGGCCATGAATGTCCCGGTATAGGTCGTTGCCAACAAACAGGACTTCTGCGGGTTCGAGTTTCATGCCGCGCAATGCCGCCTCAAACAAGCGCGGGTCGGGCTTGCGGTAACCAAAGTCGCCGGAAACGATGATCGGGTCAAAAAAGCCAGACAGGCCCACCGTGTTCAACTCGGCCAGGGCATAAACGGTCTGCGCATCAGAAACGATCGCCAGTGCGTAACGGGCGTGCAATTGCCGGATTGTCTCTTGTACACCCGGATAAAGCTGCAGCCGCATGCGCGATGCAGCCCGGTGGGCTTCGGCAAGAAATTTCGGCAGTTGCGCGCGCTGTTCATGCGACAGCGTCCGGGTGAACGCGCTTGCGTGCTGCGCCACGATGTCGCGGAAAACTGCAACCGCATCGAACTCGGGCTGGCGCTCGCGGCTAGCCTGTTTTTGTTGCTGAACGGTCCGAAAGAACAGATCTTTGACCACCTCCGGATTGAGGTTCACACCCTGGTAAGACAGCAAATTGCTGACGACGCGATAGACCTCGTCGTGCCATTCGTTGGTGTGAATATCAATCAGCGTGCCATTGATATCAAAAATGATTCCTTTAATGCTCATCTGCTAACTCCTCATGTCGCCATTTCATCGAACTGCGGATATTGCCACATTCGGGGCCGACTGACGGAGCGGCAATTCAGCCACAGGCAGTTGGCATCGCGCGCTTCAAATGCCCAAATGCCAGTTTTCATGCGCAGTCAGCGCAGACAATAGCTGATCCCTTTTGCGTTTTACACCATGACCATGCCGAACAAACCCAAAAAAACTGCGACTCTGATCCCTTGCTCCAGTCGATCTGGGCGTCAGCATCAGAGAAGTAAAACGCCATGAGTTTTCGGAAAGCAGCGCTCTACCGCTTCTTTCCACAGGGTGTCGTATTGATCGGGTTCAGTGCTCACGGGGAAAAATGGCAGATACCTGAAAACTATCATTTAAATAGCTGATTGCACAATGGCGACAAGGGTTGGAGGCAACTTTTGCCTAATATTTGAGCCGCGCGTAATAGGTTTTTTGCGATGCCTCGCGCGCCTGGCGCAGGGTTTTGATGCCCATTGCCTGCAGCAGCGGAATCAGCCGCAGCAGCACCTCGGCGGTCACCATCGCGTCGCCCAGCGCGGTGTGGCGCCCCAGCACGGCGATGTTGAAACGCTCGGCAATCGTTTCTAGTCCGTGGGATTCCTGGTTCGGATGCACCACCGCTGACAGCAGCAGGGTGTCGAGCACCGGGTGATTGAACACCAGATCGGTGTGGATCTCCTGCAATTGCAGAAACTTCATGTCAAAAGCCGCGTTGTGCGCCACCAGCACGGTGTCTTGGGCAAAGGCGTAAAAGGCCGGCAGCACCTCGGTGATGTCCGGCTTGCCCTCGACCATGTCTTGCGTGATGCCGTGAATCGGAATGCCTGCCGCCGGGATCAGGCGACCGGGGTTCACCAGTTGCTCAAAACTCTCTTGCCTGAGCAATTTGCCATTGACAATGCGCGCCGCGCCAAGCTGGATGATCTCGTCGCCTTGAGATGGATTGAGGCCGGTGGTCTCGGTGTCAAACACGGTGTAAATCAGCTCGCTGAGCAGCCGGTCATCAAGCGCACTGGTCTGGTCGCTGCTTTGAAACAAGTCAAAGTCGTAATACTCGGGGCGGCTTTCGTTTTGCAGCAGCAGCGTCGCCTCCAACTGCTCTTGCATGCTCGCCAGCGGCAGCAAAAATCGGAAAAACGCCTCATGGCGCACCCGCTCGCGCTCAAACCACATCTCGCCGCCGTGGCGCTCGACCACATCGCGCACCGTCAGCGGGGTGCTCTCGGCACCAAAGCGGATCGGGTCCATCTCCCAGCTCATCACCGTCTCGGTGCTCATCACCTGGCCGGTCCAGATCAGATCAAGCTGCGCCCGTACGCCCGACACCTGCAGCCGCAGCCGGAAAAACCGCACATCAAACTCATCGACCAGGCGCATCGCCAAATAGTCCAGCGCCTGCGTCAGGCTGAAACTGTCAACCTTGAGCCAGATCGATGCGTCCAGGTTTTCCAGCGTCACCGGGCGCTTGTTGCGTGCTTCAATGCGTCGCTGGGTCGCCAGCAACACATCGGCCCCCAGCATTTCTTCCAGCGGCCAGCGCGCTTTCAGGCCTTCTGTGGCTTGTTGCGTCATGGTGGCAATGCGGCCACTCATGCTGGTCACTTCTTCACGCACCACCGCCAAAAAGCGCTCGCGCATGGGCGCGTCCAGGTCAGGAAAAGCCAGCATCTCGACGGCCGCCTGAATACTCGCCAGCGATGAGCGGCTGCCTTCGGTCAGGCCATGCAGCAACTGGTCGCGCAAGTACTCTTCTTCAAAGGCTCGGGTCACGTTGTCGAGCATCAGCACAAAGCCGCTGATTTCGACCGGTCCAGCCGCTGCGTCAACACTGCGCACCGGCGCCATTTGCACCTTGAGCAATTGCCCGGTCTGGGTCGTGGTGACAAACTGGGCCGATGGACTGCCGGCACCGCGGCTGATGCGTTGCTGAATGCTTTCCAGTGCATGGGCCACCAGTTGCCGCTCGAATACCGCGTAAATCGAGCGGCCAATACCCAGCAGTTCGGCGCCACCCGAAAGCGTTGGCGCTTGTGACATGGTTTTGAACTGCAGGCGGGCGCGGTTGTTGTAGAGGATGATGCGCCCGTCCAGGTTGCATACCACCACGCTTTGGGTAAGCTCGGACATCAGCGCCGCCAGCCGGTTTTTTTCCTGCTGCACGCTCAGGCTGGCCTCGGTAATTTTCGCAGCCACGTCTTCGCGCAGGGCATCGCGCTGGCTGGCCAGTTCAAAAATTGCCTCGGCCAGAGCTTGGGTCTCGGTGCTGCCCTGGTGGTTCAGCGGTGCCGCAGCGGGGGCTGCCAGCAGCACCCGGGTTTGCTCCAGCAAGCGCGCCGGTGCCGTGGCAAAACGCCGGAACAGCCAGCGCAGCGTAGCAGCAATGGGAACCAGGCCCAGCGCCCAGGTCAAGCCAACCAGGGTCAGACTCGGCATCAAATGCTCAGCCAACAGATCAAACTGCCTGCGCTCCAGAGTCGCGGCAATCAAGCCCATCGTCAGCAGCAGCCACAGCAGGGTGGCGATACTGACGACGGCAAAAGCCTGAATCAGGCGACGATCTGTCCTCATTCGCTTTGGCCCAGCATTTGTGCCACTTTTTGCACCAGATCACGGGTGGCAAAAGGCTTGGTCATGTAGGCATCGGCCCCCAGCGCCAAGCCCTTGGCGACATCGGTGTCGCGCCCCTTGGCAGTGAGCATCAGGATCTTGATGTGCTGCAAGGCCTCGTTGATGCGCAGCTCCTGGCAGACTTCAAAGCCGGATTTTTTCGGCATCATCACATCCAGCAGCACCAGGTCGGGCTGATCCCGCGCAATCGCGTCAAGCGCCTCCTGGCCATCGCGGGCGATGGTCACGGTGTAGCCTTCGCGCTTGAGCAAATACTCCAGCGAAATCACGATATTGGGCTCGTCGTCGGCCACCAGTATTTTTTTGCTCATGTCTCTGTCTCCGT
This sequence comes from uncultured beta proteobacterium, assembly GCA_903873485.1. GTDB lineage: Bacteria > Pseudomonadota > Gammaproteobacteria > Burkholderiales > Burkholderiaceae_C > Rhodoferax. Next base: position 23,605 of record CAIQOO010000132.1, read on the forward strand.
CTTTATATATAGAGTGTCATGGATCATTCTAGGCGGGGGTCATGGGCAGAAAAAACCGGAAACTCGCCCCATTGGGGGGGGCTGATTCGAGCCAAAGCCGCCCGCCAAAATGCTCCACAATATGCCGGCTGATCGGCAGCCCCAGGCCAGTGCCCTGCGGCCGGTTGCTGGTGTCGCCGCCCTGGCGAAAACGCTCAAAGATCAAGGCCTGCTGCCCGGCTGTCACGCCCGGTCCATTGTCTTGCACGGCCACCGTCACCCCGCTATCGTCACGGCGCAGGCTTACACCAACCCGACCCCCCGGCACCGGCACAAACTTGGCAGCATTGGAGAGCAAGTTGAGCATCACCTGCATCAACCGGTCCGGGTCTGCCAGCAACACCGGTGCCTGCTGCGGCAAGTCCAGTGTCACAACAATCTGGCGCTCCCGAAACATCTCTGCCGTGGTGGCTACGGCCTGCTGCACCAGAGCGTACATATCGACCTTTTCGGCATGCCACTCGGCATGGCCCGATTCGATCTTGGCCATGTCGAGCACCTGATTCACCAGCCGTGACAACCGCTCGGTTTCGCTGACGATGATGGTGATGAACTGGCTGCGCTGCGCCAGTTCCATGTCGGGTTCATCGCGTATCAACTCGGCCAGTGCCCTAATCGAGGTCAGCGGCGTGCGCAGTTCGTGGGTTACCGAGGACATAAAGTCGTCTTTGAGACGGTCCAGGCTCTTGAGCTGTTCATTGGCGGCACGCAGCTCATTGGTGGCGCGTTCCAGCGAGGCGGTTTTTTCTTCGAGTTCGAGCGAATGGGCGCGCAACTGCGAGGTTTCGTCCAGAATCCGCAGCACATCCTCGGGGGTCAGGGTTTCCTCTTCGACGCTGGAGGCCACCAGCACCCGGGCCGAGGCGCTGCCAACCGCCCCGGCAAGCTGGGTTTCGACAAACTGCACCAGATGCGCGTCGGCCACAATGGCCGACACCCCCCGCACGCCCGCTTGTCGGGCGTAGCCGTCAAACAAGGCCTGCGCCTTGTCCGCCCCCAAAAAGCGCTCGCACAGGCGCAACAAATCGGGCACCTTGGCGCTGCCGCGCCAAAACACCGGGCTGCGGCTGCTGGTGCGCTCAAACACATCAACAAACAGCAGCGCCTGGCTGGCCTCCAGGCCAGACGGCGCGCGCCACAGCGACAAGCCCAGGTAGGCACCGGCATTGACCAGCAAGCTCCAGAACAGCGAATGGGTCAGGCTGTCTAGCCCCTGCAGGCCAAACAACTGCTCGGGCCGCAGCCACGCCAGGCCCCACAGGCCTTGGGTCAAAAAAGAAGCATCAAGCCAGCCCGACTTGGACAGCGAGGGCAGCATCAGGGTGTAAGACCACATCAAGAATCCGGCCAGCAAGCCCGCCAGCGCGCCCCGGCGGGTGGCCCCTTTCCAGTACAGGCCACCCAGCACGGCCGGGGCAAACTGCGCCACCGCCGCAAAGCTGATCAGCCCGATGCTGACCAGTGCATAAGCCTCGCCAGCCAGATGGAAATAGCCATAACCCAGCACCAGCACGCCCAAAATCGCAAGCCGCCGAATGCCCAGCAGCAACCGGGTCAGGTCGTGCCCGGCATCGGGCCGAAAGTGCGCGGTGCGCAGCAGCAGCGGCACCACCAGTTCGTTGCAGACCATGGTCGAGACCGCAATGGTTTCCACAATCACCATGCCGGTGGCCGCCGACAGCCCGCCAATAAAAACCAGCAAGGCCAGCGCCGGTTGCCCTGCCGCCAGCGGCAGCGACAGCACAAAATTGTCGGCATTCATCTGCCCCGGCCCAAAATACAGCAAGCCGCCCAGGGCAATCGGCAGCACAAACAGGTTGATCGCCAGCAAGTACAGCGGAAACACCCAGATGGCCCGGCGCAAATGGCCCTCGCGCACGTTTTCCACCACCATCACCTGAAACTGGCGCGGCAAAAAAATCACCGAAAACATCGACAGCAGGGTCAATGCAAACCATTGGGTCCAGGCAAAGCCGCCACCATGCTCCAGCCGCAGCAAGCCCGCCAGCGCCGGCACCGCCAGTGCCCGTGCAAACAGGTCGGCCAGGCCATCGAACATGCCATACACCACAAACAGCCCAACCGCCAGAAAAGCCACCAGCTTGATGACCGACTCAAAGGCAATCGCCGCCACCATGCCCTCATGCCGTTCGGTCGAGTCCAAATGGCGGGCACCAAACACCATGGTAAAGCCGGCCAGCGCCAGCGCCATGTAAAACGTGCTGTCCTGACTCCAGTGCACCGGCCCTGAAGCACCCGTGCCGGGTGCCGTGGTCAGCAGCGCATAACCGGCCGATACCGCCTTGAGCTGCAAGGCAATGTAGGGAACGATGCCGATCACCGCAATCAAGGTCACCAGACCGGCCAGCAAGTGGCTCTTGCCATAGCGGCTGCCAATAAAGTCGGCAATTGAGGTGATGCGGTAGGTCTTGGCGATGCGGATCATCTTGCGCATCAGCAGCCAGCCCAGCATCATGGCCAGGGTCGGCCCCAGATAAATCGGCAAAAACCAGACCCCGCCCGACGCCGCCCGCCCGACGCTGCCAAAGTAGGTCCAGGCGGTGCAATACACCGCCAGCGACAGGGCATAAGTCCAGGGGCTGGCAATGATCGATCGCCCCTGTGATGCCCGCCAGTCGCCAAAACTGGCCACCGCAAACAGCAGCATCAGATAGGCAAACGAGGCGCCAATGACCAGCGCAGGCTGCAGCATGTCAGTCCTGCGGGCCCTGGCCCGGCCGCTCCATCAGCGAGGCCAGGGCCAAAATCAGCAGCGCCCACAGCGCAAACAGGGCCGCCGGAAACAGCGGCACGCCCCACACCGTGGTATTGACATCCCACAGGCCCAAAAGCGGAAAATTCAGCAGCAGACAGCCGCAGCCAAACAGGGCCAGCAGGCGCTGGGCATCGATACCATTGAACACGACTTTGTCTCCTGAAAGGACTTGAAATTGGGACTGGCTGCATCCAGTCGTTCACGTCGGCAAGCCCGGATTATTGATTGTCCGCAAGCTTGAATCCACTGCAAAAAGCTCGCAAGCCCCAATTGCAGCAAAAACCTAGGGAAAACACCGAGTTAAAAGACTTTGGCTGGCGATGCAGTCCTCGGTCGGCCACCGGCGGTCATTCAAAATGAATACAACAATAGGCCGCTATCCCTTGATCAATATAGCTAGCTTGCTATATTTTTAATATTTTTCGGGGTGATCTTGAACTTTTCGGAAACCGGCGTTCAAGCCGATTTCCCTTGACGGGGTGCGGGTTTATCGCCCAAACGACAGCATCAGTTGGCGAAACTGCCCCTTGCTGATTTGTCGGTCAGCAATCGGTAAGAACTCTAACTTAGCCTCGCGCCGGTCATATTTTTACAAGGAGACACTTTCATGCAAGACGATTTGGTTACAAGGGTTACCAGTAACCCCAAGTACCAGGAACTCAAGTCCAAGAGACACACCTTCGGGTGGACTTTGACGTTCCTGATGATGTTTGCCTACTACGGCTTCATTCTGCTGGTGGCCTTCAACAAGCCGCTACTGGCCAGCAAAATTGGTTCTGGCGTGATCACGCTCGGCATGCCGCTGGGCATTGGCGTGATCTTGTTCACCATCATCATCACCAACATTTATGTCCGTCGCGCCAACAGCGAGTTCGACGATCTGACATCACAAGTCATCAAGGCGGCAGCGAAATGACCAAATTACTCAACTACAAGGGCGTACTTGCGCTGCTTTCTTTGCTGACCCTGTCTGCCGGTGCCTATGCCGCTGGTGCCGACCTGGGCCAGGCCACCAAGCAAGCCACCAACTGGACCGCCATCATCATGTTTGGCGCGTTTGTGCTGGCCACGCTGTGGATCACCAAGTGGGCGGCTGCCAAGACCAAAAGTGCTGCCGACTTCTACACTGCCGGCGGCGGCATCACCGGCTTCCAGAACGGCCTGGCGATTGCGGGCGACTACATGTCGGCCGCTTCGTTTCTGGGCATTTCAGGGCTGGTGTTCGCCAATGGCTTTGACGGCCTGATCTTCTCGATCGGCTGGCTGGTCGGCTGGCCGATCATCACCTTTCTGATGGCCGAGCGTCTGCGCAACCTGGGCAAATTCACCTTTGCCGATGTCGCCGGTTACCGTTTTGCCCAGACACCAATCCGCATCTTTGCCGCCAGCGGCTCGCTGGTGGTGGTGGCGTTTTACATGATTGCCCAGATGGTCGGTGCCGGTCAGCTTATCAAGCTGCTGTTTGGCATGGAATACCTTTACGCCGAAATCCTGGTGGGTTCCATCATGATGATGTATGTGCTGTTTGGCGGCATGACGGCCACCACCTGGGTGCAGATCATCAAGGCCTGCATGCTGCTCGGCGGTGCCACCTTCATGGCCGGTGCCGTGCTGCTGCAGTTTGGTTTCTCGCCTGAGGCGATGTTTGTCAAGGCGATTGAAGTGCACTCCAAGAAAGAAGCCATCATGGGCCCGGGCGCACTGATCAAAGACCCGGTGTCGGCCATTTCAGTCGGCATGGCGCTGATGTTTGGTACCGCTGGCTTGCCGCACATCCTGATGCGCTTCTTTACCGTGCCAAGCGCCAAGGAAGCCCGCAAGTCGGTCGGTTGGGCCACCACCTGGATTGGCTACTTCTACATCCTGACCTTCATCATCGGTTTTGGTGCCATTACCAACCTGATCCCCAACCCGACCGATTACTTTGTGGGTGGCGACATCACCAAGGGTTTGAACGGCGGCGGCAACATGGCGGCGGTGCATTTGTCCAAGGCAGTGGGCGGCAATCTGTTCATGGGCTTTATTTCTGCCGTGGCTTTTGCCACCATTTTGGCGGTGGTAGCGGGCCTGACGCTGTCTGGCGCCTCGGCCGTGTCGCATGACTTGTATGCATCCGTTTGGCGCAAGGGCCGGGTTGACCAGGCTGACGAACTGCGCGTATCCAAGATCACCACTGTGTGCCTGGGTGTCATCGCTGTCACGTTGGGCATTGCTTTCGAGAAAGAAAACGTTGCCTACATGGTGATGCTGGCTTTTGTGATTGCTGCCTCGGCCAACTTCCCGGTGCTGTTCATGTCGGTGCTGTGGAAAGACTGCACCACCAAGGGCGCTGTCACCGGCGGGTTTGTTGGCCTGATCATGGCGGTTGTGCTGACCATTGGTTCGGCCAGCGTCTGGGAAGCCGTGATGCTGTATCCCAAAGGCTCGGCCTGGTTCCCGTACAACTCGGCGGCCATTTTCTCGATTCCGGCCGCCTTCATCACCATCTGGCTGGTGTCGTTGATGGACCGTGGCGAGCGCGCCGTCATTGACCGCGCGGGTTACCCGGCGCAAGAAGTGCGTTCAGAAACCGGCATTGGCTCGTCGTCAGCCTCCGGCCACTAAACCGACTTGATCAAACCCGGCTCACTGCGCCGGGTGTATCGTCAGGACTGCAAGCGTTTTGCTTGCAGTCCGTTTTTTTTGTTGAAAGGTTTACCTGGTTCCAGAGTAATCCGGTTCATGTTCCATTCTCCTTTCGTCGCAAAAAGGCACGGTCTGAGGACTAATCCGTGGGCAACACATCACCATCGGCAGGCGCCAAGCCACCTGTGCGACCAAGCAGCTTCAACGCCTTGTTGGAATTTTGCGATGCGGGCCAAGTTCCCCGGTCAGTGTGCTGCTGAGCGCTGAAACGACGGCCAACAAGTGCACTGAGCGGGTCCACGGCTGAAGGTGGAATAATCCGGGCTGTTTTTTTATCAAGGAATTTTGAGCATGAGTGACACCCAACAACGCATCGGCGACCTGGTCCGGCAAAACGACATCCTGCTGTTCATGAAAGGCACCGCCAGCTTTCCGCAGTGTGGCTTCTCCGGTCGCGCCGTGCAAATCCTGAAAGCCTGCGGGGTTGACCCCAAAGCCATCACCACCGTCAATGTGCTCGACGATGCCGAGATTCGGTCCGGCATCAAGGACTTCAGCAACTGGCCGACGATTCCACAGCTTTATGTCAAAGGCGAGTTCATTGGCGGCTCGGACATCATGATGGAGATGTACGAGAGTGGCGAACTGCAAAAGCTGCTGGCCTGAAGCAGGGCGCCTCTGAGCCGAAACTGCCGTGGTCGCGCTCAGATGCGCCAGAGGTTTTGCGCGCCGAACACCGCGTTGGGGTATGGTGGCCTGCCACGCGATCCGTTATAGCGGCCCAGCGCCATAAACAGGTCGCCGCGCTCGCGCTCCAGATAATGGCGCAAGATCACGCAGCCAAAGCGCAGGTTAGTCTGCATGTGAAACAAGCCCGAAGCATCGCCATCCCCAAGTAAGCGGGTCCAGAACGGCATCACCTGCATGTAACCGCGGGCCCCCGCCACGCTGACGGCAAATTTGCGAAAGTTGCTCTCGACCTGGATCAGGCCCAGCACCACCGATACATCCAGGCCGGCCCGTTTGCTTTCATACCAGACCGTCTGCAAAAATTCCCGGCGGGTATCCCAGTCGGGCTTTTTCTTCTTCAGGCGTTCGCTCATCGCCCCCAGCCAGCGCAGGTAAACCAGGCGCGATTCGGTGTCGGCAAACGTCGGCACCGGCGGTGCATGGTTGGCAATCGCCGAGTTCAAGGCGGTGCGCACCGAATCGATCAGCGGCTCTTCAATTTGTGCTCCAGCTTGCGATTGCTGCGCACAACACAGCGTGCCCAGCCCGATGCCGATCGGCTTGATGCTGACAACCCGGGCCAGCAGGGTGCGCCGGGTGAGCCGACCCGCCGTCTGCCAAAAATCATGGCCAAATGGAACGCTGGCTTGGGTTGTCAACATGTGTTTCAGGGGTGCCGGGTGGCTCAATCGGCCTGGCTTTTCAATTTTGCGATCAACAAGCTGGCGATGTCGGCCAACGGCAGCGCGGTGGCGGCAGCGTCGCGCCGGTGCTGGTATTCGACCAAGCCTTGTTTCAGGGCACGGTCACCGACCGTGACCCGGTGCGGCACGCCAATCAGTTCCCAGTCGGCAAACATGGCACCCGGGCGTTCGTTGCGATCGTCCAGCATGACATCAATGTCGGCGGCCAGCAGTTCGGCGTACAGCGTGTCTGATGCGGCTTTCACCTCGGGTGAACGCTCGGCGTTGATCGGACAAATCACCACGGTAAACGGGGCCAGCGAATCGGGCCAGATGATGCCGCGCTCATCATGATTTTGCTCGATGGCAGCAGCCGGCAGGCGGGTGATGCCAATGCCGTAGCAGCCCATTTCCAGCAACTGCGGCTTGCCGTTCTGGTCCAGAAAGGTGGCTTTCATGGCGGCACTGTATTTGGTGCCGAGGTAAAAAACGTGGCCGACTTCAATGCCGCGCTCGATCACCAGCACGCCCCGGCCATCGGGTGATGCGTCACCCGTCACCACATTGCGCAAATCGGCCACCAGGTCCGGCTCGGGAAGGTCACGGCCCCAGTTCACGCCGGTAAGGTGAAAATCTGGCGCATTGGCGCCGCAAATCCAGTCATGCAGCACCGCCACCTCGCGATCCACCACCAGTTTGACGGGTTTGAGCAGATTGATCGGGCCCAAATAACCGGGTTTGCAGCCAAAGTGGTCTTCAATCTCGGGCACGCTGGCAAAACGGAAGGCGGCGAGGCCGGGCAATTTGCCGACCTTGACCTCGTTCATGTCGTGGTCGCCGCGCAGCAGCAGCAGCCAGACCTGGGTGTTGACCACTTCGCTCTTGTCATTGAGCGTGTCGGTGGCCAGCACCAGCGATTTGACGGTGATCTGCAGCGGCACACCCAGCAGTTCGGCCACCTCGGCACAGGTGCTTTTGCCGGGTGTCAGAGTCTGGACCATCGGCAGGCTGGGTGCCGCGCGCGGGCCGGCTGGGGCCAGCGCCTCGGCTTTTTCCAGGTTGGCGGCGTAAGCGCTGCTCGGACAATAAACGATGGCATCCTCGCCGGTGGCGGCAATCACCTGAAACTCTTCGCTCAAATCGCCGCCAATGGCCCCGCTGTCGGCAGCCACGGCGCGGTAAGTCAGGCCAAAACGGTCAAAAATGCGCCGGTAAGCCTGCGCCATGACCTGGTAGCTGGCCTTGGCGGATGCCTGGTCGCGGTCAAAGCTGTAGGCATCTTTCATGATGAACTCGCGCCCGCGCATCAGGCCAAAGCGGGGCCGGCGCTCGTCACGGAACTTGGTCTGAATCTGGTAGAAATTCTTTGGTAATTGTTTGTAACTGCGAATTTCCTGCCGGGCGATGTCGGTGATCACCTCCTCGCTGGTGGGCTGCACCACAAAGTCGTTGCCGTGGCGGTCTTTGATGCGCAGCAATTCGGATCCCATTTTTTCGAACCGGCCAGTCTCCATCCACAGTTCGGCGGGTTGCACCACTGGCATCGACAGCTCCACCGCACCGGCACGGTTCATTTCCTCGCGCACGATGCGCTCTACTTTTTGCACTACACGCAAGCCCATCGGCATCAGGGTGTAAATGCCGGCTCCAAGCTTTTTGATCATGCCGGTGCGCAGCATCAGCTTGTGGCTGACCACTTCGGCATCGGCCGGGGCCTCTTTGAGGGTTGAAATAAAGAATTGGGAGGCTTTCATGGCGGGTATCCAGGAATAAGTCAGGGTTGTCGCTGTTGCTGCAAAGCAAACGCTGTGCATAATGGACACAATTTAAAATTTGGGGTTTGATTATGCTTGACCGAGACGGCTTTAGGCCGAACGTCGGCATCGTCCTGCTCAACCAGAAAAATCAGGTGTTTTGGGGCAAGCGTATTCGGACGCACTCCTGGCAGTTTCCGCAGGGTGGTATTGACCGGGGTGAAACCCCGGAGCAAGCCATGATTCGGGAGTTGCATGAAGAAGTCGGGCTGCTGCGCGAACATATTCGCATTGTGGCTCGCACCCGTGACTGGTTGCGCTATGAGGTGCCGGACCGTTTCATCCGCCGCGATTCGCGCGGCTTTTACAAGGGGCAAAAGCAGATCTGGTTTTTACTGCAGTTGATGGGGCACGACTGGGACTTGAACCTGCGCGCCACCAGCCATCCGGAGTTTGATGCCTGGCGCTGGAATGATTACTGGGTACCGCTGGAAGCCGTGGTGGAGTTCAAACGCGAGGTCTATGTGACGGCGCTGACCGAATTGGCCCGCTACATTCCGCGCAGTGATCACCGAAACCGTTTTTTGCGCCAGGGCATTCGTCCAATAGAGTCGGCACAGAACTACAGTGGCATGCCCGATGCATCGTTCAAGATGCCATTGGCAGTCACTTTGCAACCCGATCCGCAAGTCGGCAAAGAACATGCCTGATCGATACCTGAAAATTTTGCTGCCGTGCCTGGGCTTGCTGTCGGCCCTGGCGACCGGTGCGCAGGCGCAGCTCGCCGCAGAAGACCCTGACTGGCAGGAAACCGCGCTTGCGGCACCGCCAGCGTTTAGCCTGGACAATTTGCTGGCGCTCGACATGCCGCCCTACGTCAGCTTGCAGTTCGGCATTGATCCGGCCACCTTGAGCATCACGCCAGATGGCATCGTGCGCTATGTGGTGGTGGCCAGCAACCGCAGCGGCTCTATCAGTGCTTTTTATGAGGGCATTCGCTGTGCCAAAGGTGAAGTCAAAACCTATGCCCGCACCAGCGGCAATGGTGCCTGGACTTTGGTCAAACAGGCGCAGTGGCGAAATCTGAGCGACAACCAGCCATCCAGACACGCCATCGCCTTTGCCCGGCAAGCCGCCTGTGTCGGCGCCACTGCGGCCAGTTCCACCACCGACATCATCCGGGCGATGAACAAGTAAGCCAGTCGCTCAGCGCCGTGTTGCCAAGGTGAACCGGGCGCACCCATGAGCTGCGCCCGCGCAGCAAAGGCTCAACGGCTCAGCACCAGGTTGTCACGGTGCACCATTTCGGGTTCTGCCGCGTAGCCAAGCAGTTTCTCAAAGGCGCCAGAGGGCTTGCGGCATAGCAGGCGGGCCTCGGCGCTGGCATAGTTGGCCAGACCACGCGCGATCTCATGGCCATCGTTGGCGCGGATGGCGATCACGTCACCGCGCGAGAAATCACCCTCGACCGCCGTCATGCCGATCGGCAGCAGGCTGGAGCCGCCATCGCGCAGCTTTTGCACCGCACCGGCATCGACCGTCACCGAACCGCGCAGTTGCAGGTGATCGACCATCCATTGCTTGCGCGCTTTCTGCTTATGTGTGGGGGCTATCAGCAGTGTGCCAATCGACTCGCCCCGGCTCAGGCGCAACAGCGCATCCGGCTCGCGGCCCCAGGCAATCACGGTCGATGCACCCGAGCCGGCAGCGCGCCTGGCCGCCAGAATCTTGGTGATCATGCCGCCCCGGCCCAGGCTGGAGCCGGCTCCGCCGGCCATGGCTTCGAGTTGGGGGTCACCCGCTTGCGCCACCTCGACAAACTGCGCGGACTGGTCCTTGCGCGGGTCTGCGGTGTAGAGACCTTGCTGGTCGGTCAGGATAACCAGCGCATCGGCTTCGACCAGATTGGCCACCAGGGCACCCAGCGTGTCGTTGTCGCCGAACTTGATTTCATCATTGACCACGGTGTCGTTTTCATTGATGACCGGCAACACGCCGAGTTTCAGCAGTGTCAGCAAGGTTGAGCGAGCGTTCAGGTAGCGCTCGCGGTCCGCCAGATCGGCGTGCGTGAGCAGCACCTGCGCGCTGCCCAAACCGTTTTCACGCAGCTTGGTTTCGTACATTTGCGCCAGGCCCATTTGGCCTACCGCTGCGGCCGCCTGCAGTTGGTGGATCTGGCTTGGGCGGGTGCTCCAGCCAAGCCGCTTCATGCCCTCGGCGATGGCGCCGCTTGACACCATGATGACTTCGCGGCCCTCTTGCACCAGCACCGACATCTGGCGGCACCACTCGCCAATGGCGGTCTCGTCAAGACCACGGCCTTCGTTGGTCACCAGGCTGGAACCCACCTTGACCACCACGCGACGTGCATCGCGCAGGATGGAAGCATCAAATTCTTTAAGCATTTTCAGGCTCTAGCCCTTATCCTGTCTGCGCAAGAAGCTATATATATTATAGCAATCAAAGCGCTTCGCCAGCCACCGCAAAGCGCGGATCAATCACCTCTGGTGCCTGTTCGCTCTTTTGCTGGGCGCTGATATGCTGGTAAATGATCTTGATCAGCGGCTCGCAACCTTCGCGCGTCAGGGCCGATATCTCAAACACCGGGCCGTTGAACCTGAAACGCCTGACAAAGTCCTTGACCAGCGCCGCACGCTGCTCCAGCGGCACCATGTCGAGCTTGTTGAGCACCAGCCAGCGCGGCTTGTGGAAAAGATTGGCATCGTACTTTTTCAGCTCGTTGACAATCGCCCTGGCTTGCGCCACGGTATCGACCGCATCGTCAAACGGCGCCATATCGACCACATGCAGCAGCAGGCGGGTGCGCTGCAAATGGCGCAAAAATTGATGTCCCAGACCTGCGCCCTCGGAAGCACCCTCGATCAAACCCGGCAAATCCGCCACCACAAAACTTTGCTCCGGCCCGACCCGCACCACGCCCAGGTTCGGATGCAGCGTGGTGAAGGGGTAGTCGGCAATGCGTGGCCGCGCGTTGGAAATGGCCGTGATCAGCGTCGATTTGCCAGCATTGGGCATGCCCAGCAGGCCGACATCGGCCAGCACCTTGAGTTCGAGCTTGAGGTTGCGTTTTTCACCGGGCCAGCCCGGCGTTTTTTGCCGGGGCGCGCGGTTGATGGCGCTTTTGTAACGCAAATTGCCAAAACCGCCGTCGCCGCCCTTGGCAATCGTGATCACTTCGCCGGGTTTAAGCAATTCAAACAGCAATTCACCGGTTTCGGCATCAGTGATGATGGTGCCCACCGGCATCTTCAGCGTGATGTCGCCACCGGCGGCACCAAACATGTCGGAGCCCATGCCATGCTGACCCCGCTGCGCGTCATAACGCCGCGAGAAGCGGAAATCCACCAGGGTATTGAGGTTTTCGTCGGCCACTGCAAAAACATGACCGCCACGACCACCATCGCCACCGTTGGGGCCGCCAAATTCCTTGTACTTTTCGTGTCGAAAAGACACGCAGCCGGCTCCTCCGTCTCCGGCAGAGACATCAATATAGGCTTCGTCAACGAATTTCATGGGCTTGATCAGTTGAGGACAGAACTGTTTCGCTTATGCGTCACGGCGGTCTGCTCTGCAAGGGTTGGGGGTGGGTGGGATGCAATATTGGTTCAGCCATCGCGTGGCAACGGCCTGCCTTGCATGCGCCGGTCATCAGGCTGGGTGACACAAACAAAAAACCCCACGCGGTGCGCAGGGTCTTGGGGTAAGAACAGCAGCCGGTCAAGCGGCGGCTGTAACGCTCACGGTATGGCGGTTGAGCGCGCCCTTGATGGCAAACGACACATGACCTTCTGTCAACGCAAAAAGCGTGTGGTCTTTGCCAATGCCGACATTGGTGCCGGGGTGGAATTGCGTGCCACGCTGGCGCACAATGATCGCGCCGGCGCTGATCAGTTGGCCGCCATACATCTTCACGCCGAGCATTTTGGGCTTCGAATCGCGCCCGTTTCGCGTAGAGCCGCCGCCTTTTTTATGTGCCATGATTCTTTTCCAATCAGGATGAAATAGCGCCCACCAGCAGTTCGGTGAACTGCTGGCGATGCCCCTGCCGTTTTTGATAGTGCTTGCGACGGCGCATTTTAAAAATGCTGACCTTGTCGTGTTTGCCATGCGCCAGCACCGTGACGCTGACAGTCGCACCGGACACCAAGGGCGTACCCACCTTCAATTCTGCGCCGCTGCCGACGGCCAGAACCTGGTCGAACACGATTTCTTGGCCAACGTCCGCAGCAATCTGTTCTACTTTAATTTTTTCGCCAGCAGCAACTCTGTATTGTTTGCCACCGGTTTTTATGACCGCGTACATAAGAACCTCTTCAACATGAAACCCAGCGAACGGATTTTCGCAGAGCCGGGCATTATGGCACAGGACAAATGCCTGGATGGCGACAAGTCTTTGTCTGCGACAAGGGGCGGCGGTCGGGCAGGCCTTGAAAGCATCATCCGCTCACCGCATCGGTTTTCTATAATCAACGGTCAAACACCGAGTCCACCGTCTTGCAAGCCACCCCCTACAGCCAAACGTCACTGCTATCGATCATCGCGTCCGACATGCACGAGGTTGACCAGGTGATTGCGCAGCGCCTGGACTCCGGCGTGCCGCTGGTCGGTCAAGTGTCACGCTACATCATTTCGGCAGGCGGCAAGCGGCTGCGCCCGGCCCTGCTGCTGCTGATTTGCGGGGCGCTGGGTTTCAAGGGTGCGCAGCGCTTCAATCTTGCAGCCGTCGTCGAGTTCATCCACACCGCCACCCTGTTGCACGATGATGTGGTGGACGACTCATCCTTGCGTCGCGGCAACGCCACGGCCAACGAGACTTTTGGCAACCCGGCCAGCGTGCTGGTCGGCGACTTTTTGTACTCGCGCGCCTTTCAGATGATGGTCGATGCCGACAGCATGCGCATCATGCAAGTGCTGGCCGATGCCACCAATGTCATCGCCGAGGGCGAAGTCATGCAGTTGATGAACATGCATAACGCCGCGCTTGATGAGGCCGGCTACTTGCAGGTGATCCGCTCCAAAACGGCCAAATTGTTTGAGGCCAGCGCACGCGTGGGCGCGATCCTGGCCAGCGCCACGTCCGACATCGAGGCCAACTGCGCTGAATACGGGCAAGCCATGGGCACTGCCTTTCAAGTGATTGACGACGTGCTGGACTACACCGGCGATGCCTCGGTGATGGGCAAGAATCTGGGCGACGACCTGCGCGAGGGCAAAACCACTTTGCCGCTGATCGCCGCCATGCAGCGCGGCAGCGCCGGGCAATGCGAATTGATCAAGACTGCGATCGAGACCGGCAATGTTGAACTGATCGATCCGGTGGTCGCGATCGTGATGTCCACCGGAGCCATCAATGTGGCGCGTCTGGCCGCAACCATGGAAGCCGAGCGGGCGATTGCCGCCGCCCGGCGCTTGCCGAGTGGCCCTCACACGGCCTGTTTGCTACAATTGGCAACAGAATTGCTTGAGCGTCAATACTGATGATCAAGCCACAAAGACAATTCGGAATGTAGCGCAGCCTGGTAGCGCACTTCGTTCGGGACGAAGGGGTCGGAGGTTCGAATCCTCTCATTCCGACCAGTAGATCATTTAAAGGCCGCTAAAGACCACCACTTAGCGGCCTTTTTCATTGGTAAATCAATGATCTACATGAAACAGGGTTTTGAAATAGATGAACTCTGGCGAGTGGTCCACATAAAGCTGGGCCAGATACTTGAGCACTTGGTCTTTCACGTTTTCAACCAACTCCGGGTCTTGCCAAAGCTCGTCAAACCAAAGCTTCAAGTCTGCCCGATCACGGTCGCTGTCAATCACCATGTTCAGTTCGATGTTGGGCACGTCTGCCAAGCCCAGACCCCGCTGCGTAAAGTTGGAACTGCCCATCAGCGCATGCTCACGATGGCCGTCATTGATGTGGTACAGCTTGCCGTGCAGCAGATTGGAAACGCGCACCGAGCGGATTTCCACTTTGCTGGCAATCCACGACGCACATCGGCGGGCAATGTCTTTTTGTTGCAGCCGGTTGGCCAAGGTCAGGGTTTCGTCTTCCAGCTTGAAAGCTTTTTTGTCTGTCTTGTCAGGGTCCAGCGACCCGATGAAGCGGGGTTCGCCAAACAAGAACTGAAGAGAGATGATGCCGTCGAGTTGTTGGCTCAGCGCTTCATAGGCGTAGATGGTGAAGTAGGCAGACACCACCGACAGATCGCTACCTGGGGCGACTTTGGCTGTCAGAAAATCGGCTACCCGGCCACGGGTGTGGTTGTCTTTGATTCCGTGCTGTGGTGTTGCGTATGCTGTCACATTGCCTCCTTGGTCGGGCAATTATGCGTTGGTGTGACTGGCGAATCAGACAAACGACCTGGTCATGCGGGAAACCCTGATATGGATACTGCCAATTCCTGCGTTTAATCAAGGAATGCGCAGATTGCCATATTAGTGTCACAAAGACTTCATTTTTGTTAACTATGCTCTGCCATCCCAACCATCAAGGAGATTGCATGAAACTCAAATTTGTCGGCGTTGCCATTGCAGCGTCGCTGGCCCTGTCGGCCCACGCCGTGACCGAAGTCCAGTGGTGGCACTCGATGACCGCCGTCAATGGCGAATGGGTCAATGATCTGGCGAAAAACTTCAACGCCAGCCAGCCGGATTTCAAGATAGTGCCGACCTACAAGGGCACTTATGACGAATCCATGACCGCCGCAGTGGCGGCCTTTCGGGCCGGCAATGCACCGCACATCCTGCAAGTGTTTGAAGTCGGCACTGCCACCATGATGGCCAGCAAGGGGGCGATCGTGCCGGTCGCCAAAGTGATGAAGGATGCCGGTCAAAAGTTTGATCCCAAGTCCTATATTGCCGCCGTGGCCGGCTACTACACCGCGCCCAGCGGCGAAATGCTGAGTTTCCCGTTCAACAGTTCAACAACTGTGTTCTATTTCAACAAGGACGCGTTCAAGGCGGCTGGCATTGACACCAGCAAGGCACCCAGCAGTTGGCCAGAAGTGGCGCTGGCGGCAGCCAAGCTCAAGGCCGGCGGCCACAAATGCCCGTTGACGGTCGCCTGGCAGGGCTGGACCCAACTGGAGAGCTTTTCGGCCTGGCACAACGTTGAATTTGCCACCAAGTCAAATGGCCTGGCCGGCCTGGATGCGCGCATGAAGATCAATTCGCCGCTGCATGTGCGCCATATTGACAACTTGTCCAACATGGCCAAACAGGGCCTGTTTGTCTATAAGGGCCGCGCCAATGTGCCCGAAGCCACTTTTGTCTCGGGCGAGTGCGCCATGATCACCACCTCATCGGGCTTTTACGGCAACGTCCAGAAAAACGCCAAGTTTGCCTTTGGCCTGGCCCCCCTGCCCTATTACCCCGATGTCCCCGGTGCGCCGCAAAACACCGTCATTGGCGGCGCCAGCCTGTGGGTCATGGCCGGCAAGAAGGCCGAGGAATACAAGGGTGTGGCGGCGTTTTTCAATTTCATCTCCAGCCCTGAAGTGCAGTCGGCCAGCCACAAGCGCACCGGCTACCTGCCGATCACCACCGCCGCGTTTGAACTGACCGAAAAATCCGGCTTCTACAAGGAAAACCCGGGCACCGATGTGGCGGTCAACCAGATGATCCGCAAGGTCACCGACAAATCGCGCGGCATCCGCCTGGGCAACTATGTGCAGATTCGCACCATCGAGGACGAAGAACTGGAACAAGTCTGGGGCGGCAAAAAGAGCGCCAAAGAGGCGATCGACTCGATCGTCAAGCGCGGCAACGAGTTGCTGGAACGGTTTGAAAAAGCCAACAAAAAGGGTTGATTGGTTTGCCGACGCCCGTGACCAGCCATGGAAAAGCGCGTCTATTTCCGCTCAAGCTGGCTGCCCTGGGTGCTGCTGGCACCCCAGGTGGCGGTGATCACGCTGTTTTTTTTCTGGCCGGCAGCGCAGGCACTGCTGCAATCGGTGCAGCAGTCGGATGCCTTTGGCACCTCGGTCGAATGGGTCGGGCTGGACAATTTCCGCAACCTGTGGGCCGATGAAACTTACCTGGCATCGTTCTATACCACGGCCATTTTTTCGAGCCTGGTGGCTGTTGTCGGCATCAGCGTGTCCTTGCTGCTGGCGGTGTTTGCCGACCGGATTGTCAAAGGCGCGCTGGTCTATAAAACCTTGTTGATCTGGCCCTATGCGGTGGCCCCGGCGGTAGCCGGGGTGCTGTGGCTGTTCATGTTTGCGCCGAGCGTGGGGGTGGTGTCTTACTGGCTGCGTGCCGTTGGCATCGATTGGAACCACCTGCTCAACGGCACCCATGCCATGACGCTGGTGGTGCTGGCGGCGGTCTGGAAGCAGATTTCCTACAATTTTTTGTTTTTTCTGGCGGGGCTGCAAAGCATTCCAAAATCCCTGATCGAAGCGGCCGCCATCGACGGCGCACGGCCCTGGCGACGGTTCTGGACCATCGTGTTCCCGCTGCTCTCGCCCACCACATTTTTCTTGCTGGTGATCAACATCGTTTATGCGTTTTTCGACACCTTTGCCATCATCGATGCCGCGACGCAAGGCGGGCCGGGCAAGGAAACCGCGATCCTGGTCTATAAAGTCTATTTTGACGGTTTCAAGGCGATGGACCTCGGTGGCTCAGCCGCCCAGTCGGTGGTGCTGATGGTGATTGTGGTGGCACTTACGGTGGTGCAATTTCGCTTTGTCGAGAAGAAAGTGAACTACTGATGGTTGAGCGCCGCCCCTGGTTGACGCTGCTGTCGCACGCCGTGCTGATGCTGGGCGTGCTGGTGGTAGCGTTTCCGCTGTATTTGACTTTTGTCGCCTCGACCCAGACTTCGCAGGCGATTGTGCAAACCCCGATGCCGCTGCTGCCCGGCGGACATTTGATCGAGAACTATACCGCCGCCTGGAACGGCACCGGCGGCGGCTCCGGCTCCAAGGCCCCGGTGGGTCAGATGATGCTGGTCAGCCTGGTCACGGCGCTGGTCATTTCGCTGGGCAAGATCGCCATCTCGCTGCTGTCGGCCTTTGCCATTGTGTATTTCCGCTTTCGGTTTCGCATGTTGTTCTTCTGGGCCATTTTCATCACCCTGATGCTGCCGGTCGAGGTGCGCATTGGCCCCACTTACAAGGTGGTGTCTGATCTGGGCCTGCTCAACAGTTATGCCGGGCTGACGATTCCGCTGATTGCCTCGGCCACCGCGACTTTTTTGTTCAGGCAGTTTTTTCTGACCGTCCCTGAAGAGCTGGTGGAAGCCGCCCGCATCGACGGTGCCGGGCCGATGCGGTTTTTTTGGGATGTGCTGGTGCCCTTGTCCAAAACCTCGATTGCCGCGCTGTTTGTGATTCAGTTCATTTACGGCTGGAACCAGTACCTGTGGCCGCTGCTGGTAACCACCAGCGAGGACATGTACCCGGTGGTGATTGGCATCAAGCGCATGATTTCCGGCGGCGACTCCGAAATGCAGTGGAACATCGTCATGGCCACCGCCATCCTGGCCATGCTGCCGCCCGCGCTGGTGGTCATGCTGATGCAAAAATGGTTTGTCAAGGGCCTTGTTGACACAGAAAAGTAGCCGCCCTCAAGACCGCCCGATGCAGCGGCGACAACCCGTCGCCCGGCCCCCACGCTCACACCTGATCCTTCACCATGGCTTCCATTCAACTTCACAACGTCTTCAAACGCTATGGCACCGGCAAGAGCGCCAACCAGGTCATCCATGGCGTCAGTGCCGACATTCACGACGGGGAATTTGTCGTCATCGTCGGGCCTTCTGGCTGTGGCAAATCAACGCTGCTGCGCATGGTGGCAGGTCTCGAAGAGATCACTGCAGGCGAGATCTCGATTGGCAACCGGGTTGTCAACCAGCTTGAGCCGTCCGAGCGCGACATCGCCATGGTGTTCCAGAACTACGCGCTGTACCCGCACATGAGCGTGTTCGAGAACATGGCCTATGGCCTGAAGATTGCTAAAGTGCCGCCTGCCGAGATCCGGACGCGGGTTGACAAGGCTGCCAGGATTCTTGAACTTGGCCCGTTCCTGACGCGCAAGCCGCGCGAACTCTCGGGCGGGCAACGCCAGCGGGTTGCCATGGGCCGCGCCATCGTGCGCCAGCCGCAGGTGTTTTTATTTGATGAGCCGCTGTCCAATCTGGATGCCAAGCTGCGCGCGCAAACCCGGCTCGAAATCCAGAAATTGCACCGCGAACTCGGCATCACCGCCTTGTTTGTCACCCACGATCAGGTCGAAGCCATGACGCTGGCGCAACGCATGATGGTGATGAACGCTGGCGTGATGGAGCAGTTTGGCACGCCAGACCAGGTCTATAACCGCCCGGCCAGCACCTTTGTGGCGGGCTTTATCGGCTCGCCACCGATGAACCTGCTCAAAGATGCCCCGGCTGCGCCGCCCGACACCATTGTCGGGGTGCGCCCCGAGCATCTGGACATCACCGCCACCGGCTGGGCGCTGCGGGTCGAGGCCGTCGAAATGCTGGGTGCCGAGCGGCTGACCTATGGCCGCTGGACGCACGGCAGCGCAGACGAGCTGGTGATTGTCCGCACCGAAGAATCCTGCCCGCCGGCAACCCCCGGCAGCACCATTTGCGTGACACCCCGCCCGGCCCGAATGCACCACTTTGACGCGACGACAAGCCAACGCAAGGAGTTCACCGCATGAGCCACGCGCATCTTCAGCAGCGCACCTGGCCCTACCCGCGCTGGGTGGCGCACCGGGGTGCTGGCCAACTGGCACCGGAAAACACCCTGGCGGCTTTTCGTGCCGGCGCCGCACTGGGCTACCGCATGTTTGAATGCGACGTCAAACTCAGTGCCGATGGCGTGCCGTTTTTGCTCCACGATGCCACGCTGGAGCGCACCAGCAACGCGCAGCAGGCGCTGAGCGAGGGTTTGAGTCCGGTCGCCGGCGACCACCCCTGGGGCCGGCTGGCGCTGCTTGATGCCGGTAGCTGGCACTCGCGCAGCTTTGCCGGCGAGCCGATGCCGACCTTTGAAGCGATTGCCCGTTATTGCCGGCACAACGGCTTTTTTCTCAATGTCGAAATCAAGCCGACACCCGGCACTGAGCACCACACCGGCCTGGTGGTGGCACAGCATGCGGCGCGCCTGTGGCATGGCGCTGCCACAGCGCCGCTGCTGACCTCGTTCGAGGTGGCCGCGCTCGAAGGCGCGCGGCACGCCGAGCCGGATTTGCCGCGCGGCCTGCTGCTGGAAAGCTTGTCACCCGGCTGGCTTGAAATGGCGCAGCGCCTGGCGTGTGTCGCCGTGGTGTGTGATTACTTATGTTGGGACAGCAACAGCGTGGCACAGGCCAGCCACGCCGGACTGCGCACCTTAAGCTACACCGTCAATGATGTTGAATCTGCCAACCGGCTGATCGCGCTGGGAACCGACGGCATCATCACCGACCGGCTGGACCTGTTTGCTCCGTCCTGCTAAAGCCACTGCGGCAGCAGATCGGCCCGGCGGGTTGGGCATCAGGTGCGCCAGCCGCCTTGCAGCCACCACAAGGTGGTGGCCATCGACAAGAGCAACGCCAGGTAGGTGAGCATCTTGCCATCACGCCCAAACACCACCAGACCGGCCAGCAGCACGCCGCTGCCTACTGCAAAAAGCAGAGCTGCCTGCGCAGGCAGCATAAGGGCTACAGGCCTTTTTTTCATAAAAATCCGGCCCAGCAACGGCAGCAGCCAGGCCAGCCAGAGGGCCGGCGCCAGAAAGTTGACGGCATGGTTGAGCAGTGCCAGCAAACCCATCAATGCCCGGCCCGGTAAAACAAATCATGATGCAGATCAAAGCGCATGAGCCTGATTTTATAATTGCGTCATGGCAGTCTGGGCTTTAGGCATCAATCACACCACCGCACCGCTCGACTTGCGTGGCCGGTTTGCGTTCGCCATCGACCAGATTGAGCCGACCCTGCGTGCCTTGCGCGGTGCCCTGACGCGCCAGCCCGAGGCAGCGCTGATCTCCACCTGCAACCGCACCGAAATTTACTGCGCCGGCGAGCAAGCCCAGTTGCAACCCACGCTGGACTGGCTGGCGCACAGCGGCGGTGTGTCGCCCGACTTGCTGCGCGCCCACTCTTACACCCTGCAAGACGGCCTGGCGGCGCGCCACGCGTTTCGGGTCGCTTGCGGGCTGGATTCGATGGTGCTGGGCGAGCCGCAGATTCTGGGCCAGATCAAGGACGCGGTGCGCGCCGCCGAAGCCGCCGGAGCCTTGGGCAGCACGCTCAGTCAGTTGTTCCAGCGCTCGTTTGCGGTGGCCAAAGAGGTGCGCAGTTCAACCGAAATCGGGGCACACTCGATCAGCATGGCTGCTGCTGCCGTGCGGCTGGCAGGCCAACTGTTTGAAGACCTGAGCGAGGTGAGGGTGCTGTTTATCGGTGCTGGCGAGATGATTGACCTGTGCGCCACCCACTTTGCCGCCAGACAACCCAAAAGCATGGTCATCGCCAATCGCACCCTGTCCAGGGGCGATGAACTGGCCGGCAAGTTTGGGGCCGGCGTGATGCGCCTGGGCGAGTTGCCCGACCGGCTGCACGAATTTGATGCCGTGGTGAGCTGCACCGCCAGCACCCTGCCGATCATCGGCCTGGGTTCGGTCGAGCGGGCACTCAAGCGCCGTCGCCGCCGCCCGATGTTCATGGTCGATCTGGCGGTGCCGCGCGACATCGAGATGGAAGTCAAGGCGCTCGAAGATGTTTATCTCTATACCGTCGATGATCTGGCCGGCGTGGTGCAAACCGGACAAGCCAGCCGGCAGGCGGCGGTGGCCCAGGCCGAGGCGATTGTCGATGCCGGGGTGCAAAACTTTCTGCACTGGCTGGATCAGCGCAACAGTGTGCCGCTGATCCAGCAGCTCAACGCCCAGACCGATGAATGGCGCGCCCTGGAGATGGCCCGCGCCCGCAAACTGCTGGCGCGTGGCGACGATGTTGAAACCGTGCTCGAAGCGCTGTCGCGCGGCCTGACGCAAAAAATGCTGCATGGTGCGCTGGCCGAGTTGCGCACCGGTGACACCCAAGCGCGCGAGCGCGCCAGTGCGGCAGTGCAACATTTCTTTTTGCGCAAAGAGCGTTAGCTGCGCTGCCAAATTTGCCAGGCCGGCCAGGCAGCGCTCTTGGCCGACTGGATCCGCCACCGATGCGCCTGTTTGTTGCCCGATGCCGAATCAGCTTCGGCATGACCCGCAAGAAGCCAGCGAGCCAATCGATGCTTCCCATGACCAGCCGCCGCATCGCCCCGACTTTCTCCGCTTGCCTTTTTAGCCTTCTACCGCATGAAACCCTTTCTCCGCCAACAACTTGCCCGCTACGCCGACCGTCTCGGCGAACTCGAATTCTTGCTGTCGCGCCAAGACATCATGAGCGACATGGCGCAGTTTCTGCTGCTGTCGCGCGAACACACCGAGGTGGCCGCCGTGGCAGGCCGCTGGGCGCGCTGCCTGCAGCGCGAATCCGACTTGGCGGCGGCGCAGGACATGCTCAAAGACACATCGGATGATGCCGACATGACGGCGCTGGCACAGGAAGAAATCGACTCTGCCAACGCCGAGCTGCAACAGTTGGAGGCCGAATTGCAGCGCATGCTGCTGCCCAAAGACCCCGATGATGCGCGTCCGGCGTTTGTCGAAATCCGCGCCGGCACCGGCGGCGACGAGTCGGCGCTGTTTGCCGCCGACCTGGCCCGCATGTACCTGCGTTATTGCGACCGCAAGGGCTGGAAGCACGAGATCATCAGCGAATCGGCCAGCGAACTTGGCGGCTACAAGGAACTGGTGCTGCGCATTGAGGGTGACCATGTTTATGGCGCGCTCAAGTTTGAGTCGGGCGGCCACCGGGTGCAGCGCGTGCCGGTGACCGAAACCCAGGGCCGCATCCACACCAGTGCCTGCACCATTGCGGTGCTGGCCGAGCCTGATGAGGCTGAGGCGATCAAGATCAACCCGGCCGATTTGCGCATCGACACCTACCGCGCCAGCGGTGCCGGCGGCCAGCACATCAACAAAACCGACTCGGCGGTGCGCATCACCCACCTCCCCACCGGCATCGTGGCCGAATGCCAGGATGGCCGCAGCCAGCACAGCAACAAGGCGCAGGCGCTAAAAGTGCTGACCGCCAGGATTCAGGAAAAAGACCGCTCCGAGCGCGCCGCCAAGGATGCCGCCGAGCGCAAAAGCCTGGTCGGCAGCGGCGACCGCTCAGACCGCATCCGCACCTACAACTTTCCGCAGGGCCGCCTGACCGACCACCGCATCAACCTGACGCTGTACAAGCTGCTGAGCATCATGGAAGGCGATCTCGACGATGTGATCCATGCCCTGCAAGCGCATGAGGCCGCCAGCCAGCTCGCCGCGCTGGAACTCAATGCCTGATGCGTTTTATACATCAAAATGGCCTCTAGCCCTTGCTGCATAAGCGCCGTCAGCTATTGTTATTAAAGCAAATGGCAAACCCTGCAACAGCCGGCGCCAGCCTGGCACAGCACCAGGCGGCGCTGCAAGCCAGCGGACTGGAGCGGCTCGACGCGCAACTGCTGCTGCTGCACCTGCTTGGCAAGCCAGCCACACAGCGGAGCTGGCTGCAGGCGCATGACACCGATATCTTGCCCGCACCCGGCGCCGCAGCGCTTGCGTCCTTGCTGCAGCGCCGCCTGTCCGGCGAGCCGTTGGCCTATCTGACCGGCCAGAAAGCGTTTTACGGTCTGGCGCTGCAAGTCAACGCCGATGTTCTGATACCGCGCCCCGACACCGAAACGCTGGTGGACTGGGCGCTCAACCTGCTGCCAGATGGCAGCGCCTCGGTGCTCGACCTGGGCACCGGCAGTGGCGCGATGGCGCTGGCGCTCAAAGCCACCCGGCCAAGCTGGCAAGTGTGGGCCACCGACCTGAGCGCAGCGGCCCTGTCGGTGGCGCAAGCCAATGCCAAACGGCTGAACCTGGCGATACAGTTTGGTCAGGGTTCATGGTTTGCCGCCCTGCCGGCGCGCGCATCGCGGTTTGACTGCATTGTTGCCAACCCGCCGTATATTGCCGAGCACGACCCGCACCTGGCCGCCTTGCGCCACGAGCCACAGCAGGCGCTGACCAGCGGCCCCGACGGCCTGGGCGACCTGCGCCGCATCATCGCCGAGGCCCCGGCGCACCTGACAAGCGGCGGCTGGCTGCTGCTCGAACATGGCTTTGACCAGGCCGAACCGGTGCGCCAATTGCTGCTGGCGCATGGCTTTGACAGCGTGCAGTCGCGCTGCGACTTGGCCGGCCTTGAACGTTGCAGCGGTGGCCAGCAATTGCGCTGACCGGTTCTGCCTGACCAACCCTGCCATTGATTGGCTTTTCACCGAACACCGACATGAACCCGCCCAACAGCCAGGATGAGCGCCTGACCAAGCTCGAAATCAAGGCCAGCTTCACCGAAGACCTGCTTGACAAGCTCGACCTGGTGATCATCCGCCAGCAAGACCAGATTGACCGACTGACGCGCGAAGTGCAGCGGCTGCAGCAAGCCGCCGCGCAAGACGAGGCCAGCCCGCAGCACAGCCTGCGTGACGACTTGCCGCCGCACTATTGATTTGAGGCGCACTTTTTATCACCGCCACCAAACCAGAAAAATACGTTCAAGCGGCGCTGATGCAGCCACAATTCTCGCAACCGCTCCTCGCGCCTGCCGGGCAAGAAATTTGGCAACTGTCATCAGCATGTCATGATGCGAAGGAACCTCTGGCAAGCATGGCACCCACATTACTGAAGAGTTGCTGCTGGGCAGCGTAACCAAGCATGTGCTTGCCGAATCGCAAGGCGACGCACTGGTTGTTTCCGATCCACAGCCCAGCATGGATGATCTGACTTGAGTTGATTGCCAGCAGCACCTGTTTACAAACCGGCCAGCACCGCCAGCACCGCTGCGCCATAGGCATCGAGCTTGCGCGCGCCAATGCCGCTTATGCCTTGCAGGTCGTCGAGCGACTGCGGCGCGCTGTGGGCAATGGCAGCCAGCGTGGCATCATGAAAAATCACATAGGCCGGCAGGTTGTGCTCTTTGGCGACCTCAAAGCGCCAGGCTTTCAGGGCGGCAAAACGCGCTTGTTCGGCAGCATTGAGCGCGGCCTGCGCTTTGGGCGCGGCTTTTTCGGGCCGCTGCTGGGTCTTGCGCCCAGTTGTTTTGGGCAGCGCCGCGCGCAACAGCACCGGCACATCGCCTTTGAGCACGGTGCGCGACGCAGCCGTGAGTTGCAGCGTGTTGAAGGCCTGCGCATCGACTTCGAGCGCATCAATCGCCAGCAACTGGCGCACCACGCTGCGCCACTGCGCTTCGCTCAGGTCGGCGCCAATGCCAAAGGTGCTGATGCGTTCATGCCCGCGCTGCGTTACCTTGTCGGTAAGCTTGCCGCGCAAAATGTCGATGATGTGCCCGGCGCCAAAGCCAAATCCGCTCATTTGCCTGACGCGATAGACGCAAGACAGCAGCTTGCGCGCCGCATCGGTGGCGTCCCAGACCGCCGGCGCTTGCAGGCAGTTGTCGCAATTGCCGCAAGGCTGGCTGGCCTCGCCAAAGTAATGCAGCAGGCGCACCCGGCGGCAGTCGGTGGCCTCGGCCAAACCCAGCAGCGCTTCGAGCTTGCCGCGCATCAACTGCCGGTGCTCCATGCTGGCGCCGCTTTCCGGGTCATCAATCATGCGGCGCTGGTTCACCACGTCTTGCAGGCCATAGCACAGCCAGGCGTCGGCCGGCTCGCCATCACGCCCGGCGCGGCCGGTTTCCTGGTAATAGCCTTCGATGTTTTTCGGCATGTCCAGGTGCGCCACAAAGCGCACGTCGGGCTTGTCGATGCCCATGCCAAAGGCGATGGTTGCCACCATCACAATGCCCTCCATGCGCAAAAACTGGTCCTGATGGGTCTGGCGCACTTTTGCCTCAAGCCCGGCGTGGTAGGGCAGCGCAGCAATGCCGTGGTCACACAACAGGTCGGCGGTTTCCTCAACCTTTTTGCGCGACTGGCAATACACCACCCCGGCATCGCCGAGGTGTTCGTTTTGAATAAAACGCAGCAGTTGCTGGCTGGCTTCGCGCTTTTCAACAATCGTGTAGCGGATGTTCGGGCGGTCAAAACTGCTGATGAACAAGCGGGCATGCTGCAACTCAAGGCAGTTCACGATGTCGGCACGCGTCAGCGCATCGGCGGTGGCGGTGAGCGCAATGCGCGGCACGCCGGGGTAGCGCTGGTGCAACACGGTCAGCGCCCGGTACTCGGGCCGAAAGTCATGCCCCCACTGGCTGACGCAGTGCGCCTCGTCAATCGCAAACAGGCTTAAACGCCCGCCTGCCTGCAGGGCATCGAGCTGCTCCAGAAAACGCGGCGTGGTGACCCGCTCGGGCGCGGCATACAGCAGCGTGATGTCGCCTTGCTGCAGCCGCTGCTCGACTTTGGAGGCGGCTTGCCAGGACAGCGTGGAGTTTAAAAACTCGGCCTGCACACCGGCTTCATGCAGCGCGCCGACCTGGTCGTGCATCAGGGCGATTAGCGGCGAAATCACCACCGTGATGCCGTGCCCGGCTTGCTGGCGGGCAATCGCCGGAATCTGGTAGCACAGGCTTTTGCCGCCGCCGGTGGGCATCAAGACCAGCGCATCGCCACCAGCCACCATGTGTTCGATGATGTCTTGCTGTGGCCCGCGAAACGAGGGGTAGCCGAAAACATGGCTCAGAATGGATTTGATTGACAAGTTGATTCGCTTCAAATTAAATAGCTGTCAGCGCTTGCTGCATAAGGGCTGGAGGCCAAAAGCCTTATAACTCATGGCACCATGCGCGAGCACTGCGACAAACCCCTCTCAGCCGCCGTCGCGCACCACCCGGCACGACTCAATGTCAAACGACACACGGCCAATGGTCAGGGAAGTCTGGTCCTTGAAGCCTGCCGCAAAGCTGACAAAACGCGCCACGTCAGCGAAGTTGCTGGCAATGCCGGTGGATACCCGGATGGCGCCAGCACTCTTGCCCGAACGTGCCTGCATCACCTGAGAAAACCGCAGCAGGTTGACGCCGTCGCCCACTTGTGCAATGCCCGCCTGCATGTCTTCTTCGCTCAAATCCTCTGCTGTCTCGCCCGCGCCAGGGTTGCAAAAGCAGCCGGTACGCAGCGAGATGCGTGCCTGCCCGGCCAGTTCTTCAACCCGCCGGTAATCAACCAGCTTGCCATGGGGGTCGTAGAAATTCAGGGTGACGGTGCCGCCACGCATCGTCATGCTTGCCGGGCCATACAGGCGCACCATCGGGTGGCCGTTGCTGTGGGCCAGCGCCAGCAGTTGTGCGATCAGCCAGCCAGTCAGGCAGTTGACGCGGGTCTGGATGGTCTGGATGCCGACTTTTTGCAGATGGCGCAGGCCGATCTCTACCGCCGGGATTCCCAGGTAGTTGAGCGTGCCGTCTTCAAAGCCCGCTTCGCCTGCGGACAAGACATGCATGCGCCCCTGTACCGTGGCAAAGTTGACGGTACCGCCGCCAAACCACGGACGGCGAAGCAGCTTGAGCGTGGCATTGCGCACCAGCAGGCAACCGACACCGGTCGGGTAGCCGAACATCTTGTAAAACGACAGCGCCACAAAGTCCGGGCTTGCCGCGCGCAGGTCCAGGTGATGGGTTGGCACAAAAGCTGCGGCATCCAGCAGCACATGCCAGCCTTTTGCCCTGGCCCGGGCGACCAGATCCAGCGGATGCTTGACGCCGGAAAAATTCGACTGAGCCGGAAACGCCAGCAGGTTTGCCTGCGCCGGATCGGCCTGGGCCAGCAGATCAGCCATGGCGCTTTGGTCGATGCGCAGTTCCGGGCGAGTCATTGGCGCGTACCGCACTGTGGCCCCCTGGCGCCGGGCAAATTCGCGGATGCCATTGACCGAGTTGTGGTTGTCCGCCGTCAGCAGCAGTTGGCCGCCTGGTGAAAACGGGTACGCCTCGCCGACCAGTTTGAGCGCAGCAGAAGCGTTGAGGGTAAAAATGGCGGTGTAGTCGCCGCTGCCATTGAAATACGCCAGCACCGCAGCACGCGCCTGTTCCACCCGGCTTGTCATTTCCATCGAACTCGGACTTGCCGAATGCGGGTTGCCAAGCACTTGCTCGCTGAGCATCTGCGCGTGTTCATGCACCTGCGACGATGCATGCAGTCCGCCGCCGGTGTAGTCCAGATAGACCTGGTCTTGCGCGTCGAGCCGGCTGTATTGGGCGGCACGCAAATCGTCAAGGGCACTGGTTGCGGCGTAGTCCGGACAGGTTTTCAAAAACTGGTGGTAGGCGCTCATGCGCGCCAATTCTAGCCGCCTGCCGGACTTGGAAAACGTTTAAAAACAATGATCTAATTTTGATTTGCAGCAGTCGGCAACTGCTGGCGCGACTTGCCGCCAGCCAGTTGCTGGCTTGCTGCAGGCGATCAGCTCTGGCCTGCCAGACGGCCCATGCTGGCCGTCACTTGACCCGTTTGTAGTCGGCAAACCCGGCGCGCGGGTTGGCGCCGCCAGGTGTCAGGATGTAGAGCGTGAGGGCATTCGGGCCGTCGAGCTTGCCGATGCGCATGCCTTCCGCATGCCCGGCCAGGTAGAGCGTGACGCCGTCTTTGTCGATGACCCCCGAGAACCCGTCTTTGCCGGGGGCTTTTTTGTTGGCCCAATCGAGGGTGCCGTGAAACACCCGGCCCTCCTGGGACAACACCGTCATGGTGGTCATCTTGCTGTCGTGCTTGACATGGCCATGCACCTTGTGGTGCATCTCGCCGACTCCTTCCCAGCTGGCACAGTCCCGCACACAAGACCATCCGCATACGCTGGCGCAGGCACTGAGCTTTGCGGCACTGCTGCAGCGCTGGCTAAACCGCCAGCCTGAAGCGCAGGCGCTGGCAGCCGAGGCCATCGCCATCTCGCGCCAGCATGACTTTCACCTGTGGCGCGCCTGCGGTGAAATGACCCACGGCTGGGCGCGGGTGATGCAGGGGCAGGCCGACGGGCTGGCCGAAATTGAGTCCAGCATTGCCACCATGCGAAAGGCGCTGGGCGGCATGTCGGTGGTGTTTTTGTCGTCACAGATTGAGGCCTGCATGCACCTGCAGCAGTTTGACCGGGCGCTGGCGCTGACGGCACAGGCGCTGGCCGATGCGGCCAAAACCGGTGATGCGCATTTTTTGCCCGAACTCTACCGGCTCAAGGGCGTTTGCTTGCTGTCGCTGGATGCAGCCAACGCTGCGTCGGCGCGGGCCTGCCTGCAGCAGGCGCTGGCCATCAGCGGCCAGCAAAATGCCAAGCCAATGGCGCTGCGTGCCGCCACCAGCCTGTTGCGCCTGGGCGGCTCGCCAGACCAAATCCGGGCGGCGCAGCAGGATTTGCAGGCCATTTATCAAAGCTTCACCGAAGGCTGGTACAGCCATGACCTGCAGCAGGCTGCGGCCTGCTTGCTTGTCGGCCCGGACGCTTCAACCTAGGTTCCTCAGTTGAATGCGCCCGAATGGGCTGACAGTGTCGCTTTTCAGGTCACAAACACCCGCGCCCGGCGCGGTGTCAGCACCACGGTTTCGCCTTCTTTGAGGTCGAGTTCACGGTAATGCTGGGCCGGTATTTGCGCCTCGATGATGTCGCCGCTGCCACTGGCACTGGCATCGAGCGGCAGCAGTTCGAGTCGGGCAATGGGTCCGATCACCATGGCGCGGGTCAGTTTGGCGACGATGCCACGTGGCTGATCGGTCGCGCTGGCACCTGCCAGATAACGCTGCACATCCAGATCGTGCGGGCGCACGTATGCAAAGGCTTTGCTGTCTTGCACCTCGCTGTGCTCGGGCGTGGCCAAACGCAGGCCGTGGTGGTCTTCGCCAATCAGCATCTCGCCCTCATGGGC
>CAIQOO010000133.1 GCA_903873485.1 uncultured beta proteobacterium
ATCAGGCCCGGTGCGCGGGTATTGGCTGCCTGATGCTGGCTTGCAATTCATGCCCTCGGCAAAGCACCGCTGGCCATACTCGACCAACTGGCGACGGGTGAAATAGAGTTTGCCGTGCTGGGTTTCATCGCGGTCTATGCCGGGTGGCAGTGGCGGCGGGTTCATGTTGTTTCATCCAGGTTAAGCATGCCCAGCAAGCTGCACCACATTGGGCCGAAACAGCGCGGGCTGCATTTCAGCGTCAAGAATTGCACGCTCGTTTTCCAGTAGCGGTTTCTCGTGTCGGCGCTCTTGCATCCGTTTCGCGCCAAACGATGCCCACATGAATGACGTGGCCTCGCGTTTTTCCAGATCCATGCGCTGCGCCCACAGACTGTTGCCGATTCGTTGGAGTTGCTCGGCCATGGCGTTGAATGCTTTGATGTAGGCTTCTTTGACCTTCATGGCTTCTGCGCCAGTGAAGCCCATTACCAGCATGACAAAACCATCTTTTGTCATTTGATAGCCGACATACGTGTTTCCCTTGTGTTCATAGTCAACCCGCGAAAAGTTGCTGCTTAAAAAATCAGCAGAGCAAGTAAGGGATTCAATCTTTTGGACAACATGGTGGTGTTGCTTCTTGAAATGCTTCGCCACCCGGCGGCTGTCAGTGGTCAATGTGGTGTCGCTCAATACGACAAATTCAGAAAGATCGTTCATTTCGGTTTTCCTATGGTTTTCAATGAATCAGGCTTTGGCGGCAAGAGTGGGCCGGAGCGTTCGCATCCACGTCTCCATGGTCGCGGCGACCGTGATGGCGTGCAGGTCAGCATCCGACAAGCTTTTGATGCGCTCAGCCACCTCGTAGCCGTAACCACGGTTTTTGTTGTTGCTGGCGATTTGGAAAATCTGCCTGTTCGCGGCGTTGGCAATGTCCATCAGGGCTTTGTCGCTCAGGCAGTCTCCCAGCAGCAGATTGACCACGCCAGCGGTAGTCACGGGTTCAGGCTTGGATTCGGTCATGGTGATTTCTGAAACAGGGGGTTTCACGGATCCGGGCAACTGTCCGCAATTTCCGGAGAGTTCAACCTCAAGCCGCTCAAACTCGTCGATGTAGTCGAGCTTGAACTGCAAGGCCTTTTTGCCGGTAAAGCCAAAGGCCAGCAGGGTGAAGCCTTTTTTGGTGATCCGATACGCGGGATCTTGGCGCATGGCACCGCTGCCGATTGCAACCTCGGTGACCATGAGCTGAAAATTCAGCCCATGCTCTGCCGACAATTGCGGCAGCAGGGTTTCAATGGCCTGCATCACGTTTTTATGAAGCTTGCCAAAGTGGCGCGCAACATCGGTGCTGGTGGTGGTGGGCTGGCCGTCAATGACGGTGAGTGTGGGCGCAATTGCGCGAGTGAGTGCGTTGGCCATGTGTGGCTCCAGTTGTGCTCTAAGAACAACTGCCACACATGAGACCAATCGCGGGTGGCAGCTCGAACGGAGTTGGTCTACCGGGAGCACAGCGGAGCTGATAAACCGGCGGCCTTGCGGCCCTCCGAACGAGCCGCCAAAAACTGGGGCACGATCAAAAAAGCCGCAAGACTGTGCGGTATTGCGGCTTTGTGCCGCTGTACTCGTCAGGAGACCAATCCCGGCCACTGTGTTTTGCAGTGACTGACCCCGGCTCGATGACCGGGGCCTGGGCGCATGATACAACAACTGGCGCATCTTTACCCTTCCATCCGGTGCCGGGTGATCGCCGTAATACCGTTGGGCAGTACCCTGGGCACGTCGGGCAGGCCGATAAACTCCGAACGGTCTTGGCCGGTGATCTTCAGGTACTCGTTTTCTACGCGGGCGGTGTCCACCATCACGCTGGCCACATCGGCCACGGCGCGTGCCCGGGCAATGTCCATCGGGTTGCTGCGGTCGCACAGATCGCGCAGGGTGTCCATCAGCACGGTGCGCACGTCTTCAAGGTTGGTCTGGTTTTTCATGGGGTGGTCTGGCTTTCGGGTGATGGTGTTGGTTGTTGTCTGGCAATGCGGTTGACTTGTCGGGCGATGGCGCCTTTGATCGAATACAAGCGGCCCAGCTCAGGCGATTTGGTGCGCGGGTGGTTGCGCATCGCGCTTTCTTTACGGGTGACGCACTCCAGGTTTTCAATGCGGATGTGCTCGACCTCGGTGCTGCGGGTGCCGGGTTTGAAGATGACGATCGACCCGGCTGGCACCGGGCCACGGCAGGCCTCCCACACCAGGCGGCTGACCGGCTTCCAGCGCTTGCTGCTGGAGCCTGGGTATTCGCGCCACTTGATTTGCAGGTCGCCTTGCAACACCCGGTAGCTGCCCAGTGGAAGCCAGGAGCGTGGTGTCTGGCCGGGCTTGAATTGGGTTCTGGTGACGCCAATGTTCAGGCCCTTCATGCCTTTGTTCCACGGCGTCATGCCTTTTTTAAACAAATTGGGTATTTGTCCCGGGCTGATTTTGGGGGTGGCACACCCCTGCGGGTAGCGCTGGTAAAAATCCTCGGTCTTGCCAAAGCCCATGTCACGCGCCCGGTCATAACAGGCGTCGACGCTGCGCCCGGTGGCTTTGGCTACATCCACGGTCAGGCAGCGCGGGTACATATCGCGCAGAATGGCGATTTGCTCTGGCGTCCATGGTTTGCGGGTGTTGCTACTCATGGCGTTTGGCCTCGCATTTGTCGCCCTTGAACAGTGCCAACGGCGAGAGGTAAAACCCGTGGTGGCTGCTGTGGGTGCGCACCGCTTTGCGCAGGCAGCCCTGGCATTCGGTGTGATACACACTGCCGAAGGGCACAGGGACAAACCGGCCAGTGCATTTTGTGTTTTTGTCGCTTGTCATGATATTTCCCGTTTGGCTTGCTCGCTCAGGCTGTAATGCAGCACCGCGCCGTTTTTGCCATTGCTCATCATGGTTTTTTTAAACTCGGCGGTTACCAAGTTTTTGCGCACAAAGCGGTTCAAGTGGTGTTTGGCATATTGATAGTTCACACCCAGATCAATAGCTGCTTGCGGTGCGGTTACATCCAGTTGGTGCCGGGTGATGTATTTCCAGATCAAAGCGCACGGCACAAACTGCCGTGGCGCCCTTTGCTTGACTGGTGCGGCATAGTCAATCGGTGTTGCTGGCCATGCCACACCGGGTACCAGTGTTGTTTGGGGATAAAAACAGTCGCCAGCCCTTGCTGCATCAGCGCTGCTAGCTATTGAGTTTGTAGCGTGTTGGGCCATTTCAGTTCTTCCGTGATAAAGTTTCCTGCGCGGATGCGCGCATACATTTCCTTGATCGCCAGGCGCATCTGCATTGGGCTGCTGGCCTGCACAATCACCTCATAGGCATCAATCGCCTCGGCAATGTCTTGCATACCCTGGTCGTCAAATCCAATCGTCAGCGTGCTCTGGTAGCCCGCCTTGGCACGGGCAAATGCCGCCATTGCGGGCAGTAGCCGGGTGGCCAGGTTGGCGTTGATTTGCTCGGCGCGCAGCATGGCCAGGTTCAGGCTTTTGCTCACCAGGTCAAAATCATTGGTATCCCCCACGCCGGTGCGCAGGCGCTCAAAACCACTGCGCACCTCGACAAACTTGTCGGTCTTTTCGCCCGGCTCAAAGGGCCGCACCGATTCGATCAACTCAGCCCAGCGGGTGATTTGCTCAAGCGTGAGGCCGGTCTGGTTGGCCGCTGCTGGCTTGCGGTAGAGTGCCGCGCGGCGGGCTTGCCGGTTCATGCCGCCTCCCATCCCAGCACCCGGCGTATTTGGCCGACGATGCGAATCGAGTCGTCAATGTCCTCAAAGTCAAGCCCTTGCTCAGCCGCCACGCCGTCGATAAACTCTGCCGCCTCGGCCAGCAGCAGCCGCATCACGCTGGCCTCGCCCTGTAGCCGCGTTACCAGATCAAGCCCGGTGGCGATGCTGCTGAGGGCCTCGCGCTCCACGCCGGGCCGGGTGTTGTCGCAGGCCAGCGCTTGCAAATAGGCCGCCAACAGCGCCATGTTGAGTGTGCTCATGCGGCTGCTCCTGCCACCTTGATGTCGGCCAGGGTGCCGCCGTTGTCAAGGTAGTGAGTCATCCACTTGGGGCGCAGGCCGCGCCCGCTCCAGGTCTCGCCATTGGGGCCACGGTAGGCGACTGGCCTGCCGGGTGTGGCGCCGGTCACCTCTGGCGGCACGATGGTCAGATCACCGCCATCAAAGGAGCCCATGCCTTCTTGGCGACCGTCAAACGACACCATCCAGGCGCGGTCGCCCAGTTTTTGCGAGATGGTGCCGGTTTGCCCGGCCCGATACTGCTGGTGCTTTGGCAGGCGGCTGGCGACCTTTGTCACGCGCACCCGCACGCCTTCAGCCAACACCGTGGGTATTGCGGGCTGGACCGGATCCATCGGGCTATCTTCTGCTGTCGGTTCGGCTTCGCCTTGGCTGTCTTGCTGCTGCATCGCTTTGGCAATTTGCGCCTGGGCATCTTTGGCACTGGTTTTGCGCAGTTTGCCGGGTGGTGCATCAGGGTTTGCCGATTTGCGAATTTTGGCACGGGTGGCGGTTTTGCATTCGGCTTTGACCGATTCAACGTCAACACCGTAGCTATTGGCCACCAGCATCAGCCCTTGGTTGACTGGCCAGCCGGGGTGGAGTGTCTCCAGGTAGGCGTGATATTCCACATCGGCATGCATGATCAGCAGTTGCAGCAGGGTTGCGGGCCGGGTAGTTCCTTGTGCATGGTATAGCAGCGCTTCTTTGGGTGCGACTTTGCCCAACTCCAATATCTGGCACAGGCGCCCGGCGCGGTCACCGTTGCAGGCTTTGGCATAGTGCTCTGCGATGTGGCGCAGCACAGCATCAGACAAGGTGTCTGCGCGCCCCGATTGGTTTATCTCATCCCAGGTGCGCTGCAGCAGCAGATCGCGCCAGGCTTGTTCATACTCTTGCTTGGCTTTGGTTTTGGCGGCTGCGGCATCGGCCTTTTTGCTGTCGGTGTGGCGGGATTCAAGCCGTTTCGCCTCTTGCTGGTGCTGGCTGGCCTTCAGCAGTTCGGCCACGGTGGCTGTGGGCAGCAGGGCAATCAGTTCGCCGTCTTTGTGCGGGTTGGCCAGCAGGGTGGGCTTCTCGCTGCTGGCCTCCAGCGCCTTGCCCAGCAGCTCGCGCAAGGGTTTATCGCTGGGGCTGTCGGCCACATCATCCAGGCGCAAATAACCCTCGACTTTTCCCCAGCCGTTGGGCATCAGGGCTTTGGCCTCGCGGCCCTCTATCACGGTCTGGCCGGCAGCGTGTGCCGCTGCCAGCAGGGCGGCGGTGTGGGCAGCTTCTTTTTGCTGGTAGCACGGCGGGTCAAGGCACAGGTCGGCGCTTTTAGCCTGGGCAAACAGGTCGGGGTCTTGCCCGGTGCGCTTGTGGCAGGTGTTGCAGGCACCGGCGCCGGGCAGCAGGCTGGCACTGATGGCATCAAAGCGGGCGCGATCGAGCCGCAAGCGATAGGTGCGCGAGACAAATTCGGCGGCACCACGCACGCCGGTCTGGTAGTCGCCCTGGTAGTTTTTTTCAGACAGGCAGCCCAGCGCCTTGATTTGCAATTGGTGGTCGGGTATGGTGGCCAGCAGCAGCGCGCGGCTGTAATCAATGTCACCGGCGCGCAGGCTGGTCTGCGCCTCGGGGCACAGGGCCAGCAGGCGCAGTTTGTTGCGCACATAGCTGGTGCTTTTTCCAATTTTGACGGCTACCTGTTCGGTGCTGCTGCCAGCGGCCTGCATCAGGGTTTGATAGCCAATGGCTTCTTCCAGGTCGGTCAGGTCGTCGCGTTGCAGGTTTTCAACAATCTGCGCATCGAGCACCTGGGCATCGGTCATCTCGCAGATCAGCGCGGGGATGTTGGACGCCCCGGCCAGCAGGCTGGCACGGTAACGGCGCTCGCCACTGATGATCTCGTGCGTGATAGTGCGGTCGGTGTCGGCAATGCGGCTGCCGGGCAGGCGGCGCACCAGTATCGGCTGGTGCATGCCACTGACCTTGATGGATTCGGCCAGTTCGGCCAGCTTGACCGGGTCGAACGTTTTGCGCGGGTTGGTCAAGCTGGGGGTGATGGTGGCCAGCTCGAAAATGCCGTAAGTTGTCATGATTTTGGTGGTGGTGTGTTGGGTGTTGCCGGGCTGGCACCCTCTGGCTGACCCCATTGCTTGTGGGTGCGGCTGATCAGGTCCAGGGCATGCGCCTGCGCTGGCGTGATGCGCAGGCCGATGGCGGGCTTAAAGCTGCTGTGGATGGCCACACTGCCGCCTTCGGTGTCGGTGATGGTCAAGGTGATGCTGGCCATGGGGATGGGTGGTTTACAGCGCCACCTTCACCGATAACACTTTGCGCCCGCCAGCACCCTCGGTGCAGGCAAACTCGGCGCGGCCAATCAGCAGATATTCGCCACCTTCGCACAGGCGACGTGCGGCACGGTCAAATCGGGCGGTCTGGCGCGCCTGCAATTGGGCATCGGCCACCGTGGCGGCACTGGCCTGCGCGGCCTGCACTTCGCTGGGACCGTCAAGCAGGTAGCTTGCCGACAGGGCACAGGCAATCAGGGTGGCTAGCAGCCAGTTGTGGGTGTGGCGCATCATGGTGCCACCTCGGCAGGGGCAGCCACAAACGCCCGTCCACGCGGGCCGCAGAAACCGCCGTTCTCGCGCTCACTCAGGCAATTGGTGCCACGGTAGCCATCGACCAGGTTGATAGATGCCTGCGGCGCGGCACAGCGCGGGTGGTTTGATTGGGCGTCAATGATGTAGGCGCAATTCACGCACAAGACGCAATTGAACTCACCCAGTTTGAATGGCCATGCCCCATAGGCTGCCAATGCCGCTGTTGCTGCTTTGGTGAGTTCGGCGGGCAGGCTGCTGTCGTCGTTAATGGGGTCGATCACCGGCCAGTCCATCGTTTCGGTGACGATGGCTTTCATGGCATCAAGCAGCGCCTGCTCGCGGATGCTAAAAGGGTATGGCGGGCAAGGCAGCCTGATGTCTGCTGCTTGACTGGCGGATGTGTCTGGCATGGTGGTTCACTCCTGGGTGGCAGCAAACCGGGTGTTTGCTGGGGTGAGTGAACTTTAGCACACTAAGCACTTATTATTAAGTCTGCTAACTTAAATTTTAAGAATAAACCAGAATCAGGGAAAACCCGTAACCAAAAAAGCCACTCCAGCCCAGCGCAGGCGTCATGCATGACAATTGCTCAATGGCAATTCACTACCACCCAGATCAAGGCACTATCCTTATTTGTGATTTCGTTGGATTCGTAAAGCCCGAAATGCAAAAGCGAAGGCCTGTGGTGGTGGTTTCGCCACGGCTACGCAACAGAACTGGTTTGTGCGTGGTTGTTCCAATGAGCACGACAGACCCGGTAAAGATTGAGCCATACCACTACAGGCTGCACACCATACCGCCGCTGCCTGCGCCGTATGCAAGCGCCGCCCATTGGGTAAAAGCCGACATGATTTACACAGTGGCATTTGAGCGGCTATCGCTTATGACAAGCGGCAAAGACTCGTTTGGAAAGCGGATTTATGATGATCGCGTCATAGACCGGTCAGATTTGCTGAAGATTCAGGCCTGCATCCTGCACGGGATTGGTCTGACGGCGTTGACAGACTACCTTTGAAAACCTAAAATTCACCTGCACCCGCTCTGTGAAAGCATCGGGCTAAAGTCCTCGAAAGGGGCCTCTGCACAAAGGAGATTGCAATCCCGTGCAGCGACTTTGGGCCTCACTTCGGTGGGGCCTTTGCTTTTTCAAGCGTAAAAAAGCCCGCGTAATGCGGGCTGGGTGATGGCGAAGACAGCGATTTACAGTTGCTGTGGTTTTGCGTCCGATTGCAAACCAGACTGCCTGAAGCGCTGCACTGTTTTTGCAAACACATCAGCGTCTGAGAAGTCCACATCTATTGCAGCGATTTCGCTGTTGATCATGACCGGCTTATCGAGCAGATCATGAACCCATTTTGACTCATCGACGACTTTTGACCGTTTTGGCTTGTCTGAAATTTTTATCACACTAACTCCTGGTTGATTGATTTTTAACACTATTTTTAGCCGCACTGTATCAGCACGCCCTTTCTTTGCGCTTGCGGTAAACCCTTACTTCACCCAAACATCACCCAATACATTTGCGGGGGGGGGGGGGGCATGGTCGCTTTTTGTTGATATAGATCAAACCAAGGCGGATTTTTTCTCAAATAAGGTGAAATACCACCCGAATGGGTGATGACAGAATGCACCAAGGTAAGGTAAGGTCGGCGGGCCGCGACTATGCGGCTTTTCGCGGGGCCTCGGCAAATGCTGCGGGTGTCAACATCGCGACAAGGGCCGCCCTCGTGCCAACGTCATCCGGGTGGACAGCCAACACAGACAATAGCGCGCCAATTGCAGCCCGCTTGACTGGCTCAACCTGCGCCATTTGAGCCAACATCATGTCCAGCACATAATCCACTGACGCTATATTAGTTGTAGCTGGCTGCGCTTGCTGCATAAGGGCTAGAGGCTTATTTTGCTCAAAACTAACAGAATTTTCTAGCGGTATGAATGGTGTGTTCATCATCCTTTTTTCACCTTTCCCGCTAATGATCCATTGAGCGTTGTATTTGGTGGCGATTTCCAAAAGCGCTGCTTTTTCCCCTTTGAGGGTCTTTGTCTTGCCGGACAGCCAAAACGTGACGGCTGCGTTTGTGGATTTGGTGGCGCGCGCCAAATCCGCTGCTGTCAAACCGGCGCCATCCATCGCTTCCTTGATTCGGTCTTTAAGTGCCATAGCGCAAATTAAGCCAGTTAAATTGTTTAGTACACTTTTATCAATCAGGTTAGTGTGCTAAAGTATCGCCATGAATCTCAGAACCTACCTTCAAAACAACACACAAGCCAGCCTGGCGCGTGCCATTGGGGTTACTCCTGGGGCAGTTAGCCAATGGGTTAATGGACAAAGCCTTTTGACAGCCAAACAAGCTGTCTTGATCGAGCAAGCCACCAACGGCCTGGTGCGCTGCGAAGAGCTTCTCCCTGATATCCCGTGGTCGGTGCTGCGTTCCAAGCCAGCACTGCCCGCCTCGGCCACCCAACCCGAAGCGCAGGAGGCGTGATGCTGCGATCAATGAAGGCTTGGGAACTGATGCAGGACGAGGTTGGCTGCGGATCAGTGCCGCTGCGGATCGCTGTCGCCAAAGAGATCGGATGCTCGCTCGGGCAGGTTGGCAATCAGGTAATCCCTGATCAACATGGCCTCTTGCTCGCTGAGGTTGAACGCCAGCCAGCCAAAACCGGCGCTGCGTGCCCAAAAGCGGATGCGCCCATCCTTGAGGCGGATGGCCATCATGGCGGGTGAATCTTCCATGGTGACGGGTGTATCCATAGTCAGCGGGTCTTGTGGGTCTGGCCTGCTTTTGGCTACCGATGGATCCATTTGCGCGCGCACCTCCGCAAGCTCGCTGATCAATGCGTCCAAGTCCGAGGCCGTCAACTCGGCATTGATTTGCACGCTGGCAATGGTTTTTTGATTGTTCAACACCATGCTCAATTCCTTTAAAAACAATGTTTTGAATACCGTCCATTGCGATGCTGTGGGTGTCAGCCTCGTCCGACTGCACCACCAGAGCGTTCAGGTAAACCACTTGATCAATGGCAACGCCGTGCTGACGTTTTGCGAGTCTGGCCGCGACAGCGTTTTGTTTCACCTGACACCAGCCCAATGCCAGCACATGGCAGCCCTTTTGTTGGGCACCGCCCGGCAAGCCACCCAACCCGAATCGCAGGAGGCGTGATATGACCGGCTGGATCAACCCCGAGCGCGAAGCCGCCGCCGCCCTTATCCGCATCAAGGCAGGCATGCAAGAAACCCCGACAAGTCTGCTTGACCAGATTGGTGGACGGGTTAGCCTGCGCCGTGCTTTTGCGCCGCGCGCCGGGCTACCTCGTCGGCTGCCAACATCAAAAGTTCTTGCGCAAACTCTTTTGATTCGTGCCGCACGTCGGCGCTCGATCGCGCAAATGCAAGTTGATCGAGTTGCTGCAGACCGCTTGAAAGAGCGAAGGCTTGCGCGAATTTTTCTGGATCGGGGTGTGTCTCGATGAGTGCGCCTATCGCCCGCTGCAGCACAAACAGCCGCGTGGTGTTGAGGTCTTCTTGTTTCATGGGTTTGACTTTGGGCTGCGAGTTGAGGAACTTGCATTTTCAACCGACTGGCAAACCCGCCTTTTCCCCCACCCGCCCCACAAACCGGCCCGGCCTGTCTCTCTTGCCTGGTCTCCTTACCCCACTGGCTGTTGATGCGTTGTTTTGTGATTCGCGGCGCAGTGGTTTGCCGAGCCGTGGTGTGGCGGGTGGCTTTTCTATTGCTGCTGCAGGAGTTTGAATAATGGCTACCGAAAAACTCACCATCGTGCCGTCGCTGACGGTTCGCATGACCGAAAGTCTGCAAAGAGACATCTTGGCATTGGCTGATTTGCGCTGCATGGAGCGAGGCGAGTACATCCGTCATCTGATCCTCCAGGACAAGTTGGAGCAGCACCGGGTATGGGCTGCCAGAAACCAATTGTTTATTGGCGCGGCACCAAGTGCAACAGATACAGCGCACGACAAGGTATTGCCCGAATGATCGCGCCCATCGGTGTTTTTATTGCGTTTTCGCAAGCCCGTGAGTAATTTATGTCAGATCCACAATTCCCCCATGTTGACGAACCCGGCTGGGATGCCATTCCTCAGTTTTTGGCCGATAAACCCCAGTGGCTGCTGTGGCGCTACGAGGCCAAAGAAGGCCAGACCAAACCGCTAAAGGTGCCCTACTGGACCACCGGCGCGCGCCGTGGTGGCGAACAGGGTGGCGAGAAAGACCGTGCCAAACTGGTGACTTTGGGCGAGGCCCGGCGCTGCTATGGCAAGGGCAACTACACCGGCATCGGCTTTGCCTTTTTGCCCAACGATGGTTTGATCGGCATCGACATTGATGGTGCGATTAATGCCAGCACCGGCGAGGTATCAGCCCGGCTGCAGGCCATCATCACCGCTGTCAACAGCTACACCGAGTATTCCCCCAGTGGCAAGGGTGTGCACATCATCGTGCAGGGCGAGACGGTAACCAACAAGTCCAATGACATCGGGCTAGAGATTTTCTGTGGCCGGCAATACTTCACCTTCACCGGCAAGCACTGGCCCAGCACACCGCTGACAGTCGAGGTGATTGATGCGGGTGTGCTCAAACGCCTGAATGCCACGGTGGACAAGGCCAAGAGCGACCGCAAGCAGGGTGCTGGCAATAACCCCCCATCACCCCCGCAGGCAACCGGCGTAGCAGACCTGCGCGCCCGCGTGGAAAGTGCCCTGCAGTCGATCAACCCGGACATTGGCTATAACGAGTGGCTGGCCATCGGCTGGGCGCTGCGTGAGGCGTTTGGCGAGTTTGGCTTTGGGTTGTGGAGTAGCTGGAGCGCAGGCGGCGCCAAGTTTCAGGGCGATGCCGATTTGCAGTCACACTGGAAGTCGTTCACCGTCAGCCGGGCACCCGACGATGCGGTGGGTGTGATCTTTGCCCGGGCCATCGAGGCGGGCTGGAAACCACCGAAGCGCAAAAATACCGGCCAGCATTCTCAAAACTGGCAAAAAAATTGCGAATCGGCTTCGCAGGGAGTGGCGGCGGGCGATTTTCCGGTAGCGGATGAACCCTGGCGCAATGATCTGATTTATGCCAAAAAAGCGTTGCGCGAGTGTGTGCCGAATGTGATCATCATCATGAGCAACCATCCGTCGTGGATTGGCGTGATTGGCTTTGACGAGTTCTCGCAAAAGGTGGTCAAGCGCAAACCAACCCCATTTGACGCTGGCGCGCCAGCCGTGCACAGCAACGAATGGTCGGATGTGGATGACACCCGTGTTACCAGTTGGATGGCTAAGTATGAGGGTTTTGTTCCCTCATCCAATCTGGTGGCCGAGGCGGTTGAAGTGGTGGCGCGCCAGCATGCGTTTCACCCGGTGCTGGATTATTTGCGCGGCCTTAAACATGATGGCGTGACCCGTGTGGACCATTGGATGATTGACTACCTGAACGTCAAGGATACCGAGTACACCCGCCGGGTGTCACGCTGGTTTCTGATCGGCATGTGCATGCGGGTGCTGCAGCCGGGCATCAAGTTTGATTACTGCCTGGTGTTGGAGGGTAAGCAGGGCCGCATGAAGTCGGCTGCCCTGCGCGCCCTGGGTGGCGAGTGGTTTAGCGAAACCGAGTTGGACCTAGCGCACAAGGATGCCATGAGTGCCATTCGCGGCCATTGGTTGCATGAGTTTGGTGAAATGGGCTCCATTGCCCGCATTGAGTCGATGCGGCAAAAGTCGTTCCTGTCGCGCCAGGTGGATGAGTTCCGGCCTACTTATGGTCGCCGTGAGATCAGATGTCCGCGTCAGCTTGTGTTTGCTGGCACCACCAACGAATGGCAGTGGAACAAAGACCCAACGGGCGGCAGGCGCTTCTGGCCTGTGGAGATACCCGATGAAGTCAATCTGGAGGGTTTGCGCCAGTCGCGCGACCAACTGCTGGCCGAAGCGTTTGCGCTGGCTTTGGCAGGCGAAAAGTTCTGGCCGAATGCGGATGAACAGTCAGAGCTGTTTGACCCCGAGCAACTGAGCCGCGAGACCACCGAGGTGTTTACCGAGCTGCTGGCCCTGTGGCTGGTGTCGCCGGGTGGTGCCAATAGCGAATTTTCAATGTCAGACGCCATCATCTCCGGGCTGAAGATCGAGGCTAAGTCGATCAGCCGCGACATTCAGACACGGGTCGGCCAGGCGCTGTCCAAACTGGGCTGCGAGCGCATCGAGCGGCGCTCTTCAGCCATCCGGTTTTTGTACAAAAGGCCGGTCAAATCGACCGCAAAAACAGATGAAAATGATTGTGGACAACCTGTGGATAACTACTATTAAAGGCATAGCATGAAAGCACTTATCAACAAGTTATCAACAGGTCTGGTTTTGGCAGATTCCATACCTTCCATACCTGTTTTCGCCCTCCTGCGCGTAGGCACACACACACACACACACACACACCCATGCGAGTGTGTGTGTGTGTGTCGCGCGCCCAAGCGGATACCTAACTATCAGGTATGGAATGTGTGGTATTAAAGAACCAGCCCGAACTATGGAAAACCCGCCCGCTGCATCCGTTTGCCCGGCCTGCCATGCCACCCAGGCGCGCCCACATTGCGGCGCCTACAACCTGCGCTGTGTGGCCTGCTGTGCCCGGCTGGTGGTATCAGCCCGGCCCCTGCGCCACGCCCAAGAGGGGCTGCTGGCCTGCATCACCCGCCACCCCGAAAACCCCAGCAAAGCCGACGTGCTCAACGCCATCAAACATCATGCAAATCAAGGTTGATCTCAAAGGGCTGGCTGATGTCCAGACCAAGCTGGCCCGGCTGTCTGGCAAGCAGATAGCCAGCGTCATGACGGCTGCCGTCAACAAGACAGCAGCCAAGGGCCAGACCGAGGTCACGCGGGCCATCACCGAGCGCTACAACATCAAGGCGGCTGACGTGCGCAACTCGGTGTCACTGCGCCCGGCCAGTGCCTCACAGGGCCAACAGGTAGAGGCCACGATTCAAATCTTTGGCAGCGCAAAGAAGCAAGGCCGGTCACTCAACATGATTCACTTCATGGAGCGCAAGGTCACCTTGGCCCAGGGGCGCAAACGGCGCAAGGATGGCACCCTGAACCAGTTGCACTTCAACATCATCAAGGGCGCTGGCCTGAAGACAATCACTGGCGACGCATCGTTAAAAAATGGCGCGTTCATTGGCAACAAGGGCCGCACCGTGTTTCAGCGCATCGGCAAAGCCCGCCTGCCCATCAGGCCCGTGCAGGTAGTGGGTGTGTCGCAGATGTTCATGTTCAACCAAATCCGCGAGCGCGTCATTGATCGCATCAACTCGGAGTTCAAGACCGAACTCAATCGCGCCATCAAAGGCAAGATCGAAGGCTACCTGTGAGTTACCAACTCAAAAACCCAATGGATGATCAGCGGTCATTCCTTCTTAAGAAATATTGGTGGCTACGAAAAACCCCGCAAGCGGATGCCCATGTGCAGTTGTATGTCAATAGCTTCAACCCAATACAACGCAGCATGTGGATGTGTCCGCGTTGTGGTTCGATTGTGCGAAACATGGATAGGCTT
Organism: uncultured beta proteobacterium; assembly: GCA_903873485.1. GTDB lineage: Bacteria > Pseudomonadota > Gammaproteobacteria > Burkholderiales > Burkholderiaceae_C > Rhodoferax. The sequence goes on from CAIQOO010000133.1 coordinate 14,164, forward strand.
CGACACGAAGATGGAAGGCTTGCCAAACATTGCGGTTGCAAAACTCCATTAACAAAACGCATGACGCCAGAGCAACTTGCAGCCCACAAACGTCAATTGAAGATTGGACTAAAGCGCAAATATCGCATGGCTGCAGCCGAGAAAGCGGGGCGTTTTCTCATGGTAAGAATCAATAACCGTGGACTGCATGATGCGCATGTTGCCGACTTCAAAAGTTACACAAAAGCCCAGATTGATGCACCCAAACACTTGCATGACGCTCACGTCAAACGCTACAAGTACTTGCTTAATGCAAAGGAAAAGTACGCAAAGAAATATGCGAACAACCCACAAGCCGAAAGGGACCGGATGTCGCGCTACAAGGAAGCATTGCCAGACCCTTACGTCATTCAAAACCTCAAGGTCATGGGCATCCCATCTCATGCCATCACACCATCTTTGATTGCCATGAAACGCGAGGCGATGCAGTACGGTCGTCTGTCTCGCGAGATCAAATCAACCGTAAAAACCTACCTGAAAGACAACCATGAAACCATCCCAAAACACCCTTGATTCACTCTCCGACATTCAACAAGTCGCAACCCTTGGTGATGTTCGGCGCATCATTGGCAATTCGCTATTAGCCTTGGCGCGCAAAGAGATCAGCGCCACCGATGTGGTGGCAATGGCCAAAGGGGTTGATGCCATTTCCAACTCATTGCAAGCTGAAATATCTTTGGCAAAAGTCAGGATAGAAATGCGAGAAAGCGGCTCTGAACTCGGCAAGCTGGTAAGAATCGGCGCAACCCTGATCGGCAATGACTAGCCTACCCCCCCGGGTCAAACTATCTTTAAGGTAGCACCCCCCACGGAGACGAAACGGCGCGAGCGAGCGCTACTTTTTGGCGCGGGCTTAAGGGGTGATAAATGATTGCAGGGCTTGATGCACCCGTAACACAGGATGAGTTCGCTTCAGCGGTGGGGATTGGCCAGCCTGCGGTCAGCGACCTGATGACCCGCAAGGTGATTGGCGATGGCCAGACTGCCGGGCAGTGGCTGCTGGCGTACTGCGCCCAGTTGCGTGAAGTGGCTGCCGGGCGCGGTGCCGACGGTGATCTGGCTTATCAGCGCGCCGAACAGGCACGGGTGGCCCGCGAGCGCAATGAAATCCAGTTGGCCAAAGACCGCAAGCAGTATGCCGACGTGTCGGTGATCGAACTGGTGTGCGCCCACGTTGGCCGGTCGGTGGCGGGCCTGCTGGAGTCGCTGCCGTCCGACATCCACAAGCTCAGCCCGGATTTGACGCCGGGTGCCGTGATGCACATCCAGCGCACCGTGTCAAAAGCCTGTGATGCCGCCGTCAGCGTCACGCTGGCCGACTTTGACGACCCGGACAACGACCCATCTTCCGAACCATCCAGCACCGATGCTGGCAGCACCGACAACGACTAACCCTGCCAGCACACCACACCCCAGCCCGCATGACCACCCCCAGCCGCACCCTTGCAACAGCGCAATTCCGCCGCTCCTGGTGCAACATTCACCCCGACGTGCGCGCCAGCCTGCGCGCTTGCGTGGCGCGTGGCCTGGAAACCCTCAAAACCACCACCCACATCAGCCTGTGCGACTGGGCCGAAAAGCACTTTTACCTGTCGGCAGAATCCAGCCAGCGCATTCAACGTTGGGAGGCCTGGCCCTTTCAGCGCGGCATCCTGCACGCCATGGGCGATGACTACATCGAAGAGATCACCCTGCGCAAAAGCGCCCGCGTCGGTTACAGCAAGATGCTGACTGCCGCCATTGGCTACTTTGCCCAGCACAAACACCGCAACCAATGCGTCTGGCAGCCCACCGACAGCGACAGCGACGAATTCTGCAAAACAGAAATCGAACCCATGCTCAAGGATGTTGGCATCATGAAAAGCGTGCTGCCCAAAATGACGCAAAAAAACAAGGGCAACACCCTGCGGATGAAAAAGTTTCTCGGCTCCATCCTGTTCATGAAAGGCGGCACCAGCTCGGGCAACTACCGGCGCATGACCCTGCAAGTCGCCATACTTGACGAATTCAGCGCCTTTGACCAAAAGATCGAAAAATCATCCGACCCCTGGACGCTGGCCCACAAACGCCTGGAGGGCGCCACCTACCCCAAGCTAATCGCTGGCAGCACCCCGCGCATCAAAGACCTTGACCACACCGAACGGCGCGAAGCTGCCGCCACCGCGCGCCTCAAATACCACATCACCTGCCCCCACTGCCAGGCCGAACACCCGCTGATCTGGGGCAGCAAAAAGATCGCCCACGGCATCAAATGGGACCCGCTCGAACCCGAAACCAGCGTGCGCCACGTCTGTCCCCACTGCCACGGCAGCATCATCCAGGCCGACTACCTGCGCCTGCAGCACCAAGGCCACTGGGCCAGCGACTGCGGCAACTACCAGCTCGACAACCAGGGCACATGGACCAACGAACTCGGCACCCCGCTCACCACCCCGCCGCGCCACGTCGCCTTCCACGTCTGGACCGCCTACAGCCCACAGGTCACCTGGTCGGCCATCGTGCGCGAATTCGTTGACCTGCTGCGCGCCAAACGCAAAGGCGAACAAGTCAGCTTAGAGGGCTTCACCAACGAAACCCTGGGCGAAACCTGGGAAGACGAAGTCGAAAAAACCGACAGCCACGAACTGCAAAAACGCGCCGAACCCTACCCCCTGCGCCGCGTCCCATTGGGTGGCCTTGACCTGGTAGCCGCCGTGGACGTGCAAGACGGCTGGTGGGCCATAGCCGTCTGGGCCATTGGCCGCAGCGAAGAGATGTGGGTGATCGACTGGCACATCATCGAAGGCGACCTAAGCCTTGAGGGCGACTGGGAAACCCGCCTCTACCCCTACCTGCACAGCAACTTCACCCACTGGCATGGCCGCCCGATGAAAATCAGCGCCGTGGCCATCGACACCGGCGGCCACTACACCCACACCGTCTATAACTTCTGCCGCAAACACGCCGGCGAAAAATACTTTGCCGTCAAAGGCGAAAGCATGGACGGCAAACCCATCATCAGCCGCAGCAGCAACCAAGACATCAACCTGCGCGGCCGCATCATCAAGCACGGCGTCAAACTCTGGCTGGTCGGCACCGACACCGCCAAAGACCTCATCTTTGCCCGCCTCAAACTCGACCAACCCGGCCCCGGCTACCTGCACTTCAGCACCGAACTCAAAATCGAGTTCTACAACGGCCTCACCAGCGAAGTTCGCCGCACCGTGCGCACCACCAAGGGCGACACCCATCGCTGGGTCAAAGTCACCCAGCGTAACGAGCCACTCGACTGCCTGGTCTATGCCCTGTTTGCCAGCCTGCGCCTGGGCCACGACAAAAAAACCGAAAACCAATGGGCGCAACTTGAAAACGCGCTACTGCCCGACCTGTTTAACCCCATCGTCACCCCCATTGCGCCCATCACCCCGGCCCTGCCAGCCCCGCACGCCGCGCCAACCCTGCCAGCCAAACCTGCCGCCCGCCCAATCCAGACCAGCGCCGACAGCTACAAACCAGATAGCACACAGCCAACCCTGCCCGCCGCGCCACCTGCCATCAGCTACACCCCCAGCACCGGGCCAACTGATAACCCAGACGCCTACTTTGACCTTGACGACCCTGCCGTCATCGCCCTCTACGCGCCCGCCTGAACCCACCCACACCCATGCCCAACAGCCACGCCGACACCTGCACTGCCGACACCGACCTCGACATCATTGCCCGCGAGGCCTACGCCACCGCTGCCAGCTTTGGCATCAGCTACGCAGCCGACATGGCCCAGGCCCTCATCGAGCGCATCGTCAAACGCATTGGTGGCCGGCGCGCCTACATCCCCAGCCAGACCGCCGGGCAGGCCCGCCAGCGCAGCGCCCTGATCCGCACCCAGTTTGTTGGCAACAACCTCCACGAACTGGCCCGCGCCCACCGCCTCACCCCGCGCCAGGTGCGCCGCATCCTGGCCAAACCCGACAGCAGCAACACCACCAGCGCCACCAGCGCCACCAGCGCCAAAACCCCATGACCCACATCGCCAAATCCGATCTCGACATCGCCCAAGACCTATATGAGCTGGCCGACCGCACGATTGAGGCTGCCGCCGCCCTCAGTTACTACAGCGGCCTGCGCACCGAATGGCACGCGCACAGCAAAGAACTCATTGGCGCCAGCGAACACATGCTCAACTGGGCCAGCGCCATCCGTGCCGAATACCGCGCCTGCACCCGACCGCCACCAAGTGACGTTTAAAAAACCACTTGGCAAGGTGAGTTTTAAAAACGCACCTTACCCGCAGCAATACTTTCATTTGAAAAGGAAGTATTCCCATGGCCACCCGATCCGCCACCCGTAATACTGACATTTGAAATCGCGATATTCCCATGACCATCCACATCGTCGCGCTTGACAAAGCCCCCATCCCCATCTGCCAACTGCTGCCACGCACCGCGCGTGAAATGCTGGTCAACGCCGCCAGCACGCCAAACCTTACCAGCCGCGCCGACGCCATCACCATCGCCACCAACATGATTCGCAACGCCTGACCCAAGTATTTTCAGCCAAACACCCAATAACTACTATGCAAACAATAGCTGACAGCGCAATACCAGCAAGGGCTACAGGCCTTTTTTGTGCAAAAAGCTACAGCAGCTTGACAATGGCTGCCGTGGTGCCAACCGCAACAGTAATGAGGGTGCCAAGCTTGATGGTCAGGCGCAGTTCCAAGGCTTGCATATCTGAGCGAACCAGGGCGATATCTGCCTTGAGTTCAGCTTTTACTTCCGCCAAATCAGCCTTGGTTGCGACGCTGGAGCCAAGCGCCTCAGAAAACGCCTCTTTTTGCGCATCCACAATAGCTGATGCCTGTTCGCGTGACAACCCCGCCTTTTCCAGCCGGTCAACGAATTTAAAAGTATCAAATGTGATGGTGCTCATGATTCACGCCAGCTTGATAAGTGCTGCCACCGCACCAATAGCAATGGCCACAATGGTGCCGAGCTTGACAGTCAGACGCAACTCCATGGTGTCAATGCGGTTTTCCAGTCGCAAGATGTCGGATTTGGTGGCCAGTGTTGACTCAAGCGCCTCCGACAGCGACTCTTGTTGCGCCTGGGCAAACGCGGCTGCCTGCTCGCGCGGCATGCCCGCCTTTTCCAGCCGGTCAACGAACTTGAAAGTGTCGAAAGTTGTGATGCTCATGCCTGCCAGTTTAGCGCCACTGTATTTGTCGCACCAGTTCGGCTATCATGCGCCCAAGCCCCGGTCATCGTGCCGGGGTCACTGCCTGCAAAAAACAGGCGGCGGGTTTGGCGACCTGATGGTTACAGCGGCACAAAGCCGCAACACCGCACAGTTTGCGGCTTTTTAGTTCGTGCCCCAGTTTTGGTGGCTCGAATGGGAGGCCGCAAGGCCTGCCGGTTATTCAGCTCCGCTGTGACCCCGGTTCGCCAACCCGTTCGAGCTGCCTCCCCGTTTGGCGACGGTGGCAGTTGTCTTAGGTCACAACTGGAGCCAATCATGGCAAATGCACTTACACCCGTGGAATTTCACGGCACATCACTTCTCGTTATCACCATCAATGACGCGCCATTTGTGGCCGTCAAACCAATCTGTGAAGCCCTCGGGCTGGCATGGTCTGGGCAGTTTGAGCGCATCAAACGTCACTCGGTGCTTTCGACCTGTGTTCGCGTTACGACAACGCAGATGCCCGGCGACGATCAGGCGCGTGAAGTTTTCATGCTCCCCCTCGACAAACTCAACGGCTGGCTATTCGGCGTATCCGTGGGCCGCGTCAAGCCCGAACTGCGCGCCCGCCTCACCCAGTACCAGGCCGAATGCTTTGACGTGCTGGCCAGCCACTTTGGCGTGCCAAAAATCGAACTATCCGGCCATCCCGGACAGTTGCCCGGCCCCAGCCCAGAACCCGCCCCGGCGCAAACCATCAGCATCGACACCCTCATTGCCCTCATCACCGGCGGCCTGATCGACCGTGCCGCCCTGCTACGGCTGGCCAACGAATCCGGCATGGCACTGTTCCAGGACGTGTGCAACACCAAAGACGCACCCTGGGGCGACGCCGTGGCGGCCCAGATCAACGCCAGCCTGCCGCAAGCCGACCTGCGCGTCATCGTCAACCGGGCAGTGATGGAACTCTGGAAGCGCAACCTCACCCCCAAGCCCGAGCGCCCAGTACCCCAGCGCAGCCAGTTTGCCGCTGCCTAAGCCCTTCAGCCCAGACCTAAAACATCTTTTTTTGCTCAGCCGCTTTTTCCTCAACCCTGGCTTTCTTGAAAGTTGTGGAACCACGGCCCAGATCCGGGTACAACGCCCGCTCGGCACCCGACAGCAACCCGTCAACCGTCAGGATTTGAATTTTCGGGAATGCCAGGCCGGTCACCGGGCTGGTGTAAAACCCCTCCTTGACGGCCTCGGTCAACATCGGCCTGGTGGGTGCCGCCAACGTCACAAAAAGCCCGATTTGCGCCTTTTCCCGTGCCACCACATGCGCCAAATCCCGCACCATCGCCACACTCACGTTATCGCCACCCTTCACCGACACCACAACCTTCTTGTGACTGGTGCCGTCATCCTGAAAATAAATCAACCCGTCAATGCCGCCGTCGCTGCCCTTCTTTTTACCCTGAAACGGCTGCGCATTCACCAGCGAACAAGCCCACCACTGAAACTGGTACTTATCGCGCAGCGCCAGATCAACCGCGCCGCCGTGGTCTTTGGGTGTGCCGTGAACATCGAACTTGATGCCAGGGAAACCATCCTTCAGGCGCTTCTCGATCAGGCTCACGGCCAAATGCGTGATGTCAATGCCAATCCAGTTGCGCCCCAGCTTGTGGGCAGCGTGTACGGCTGTGCCACAACCACAAAAGGGATCCATCACGGTGTCGCCCGCGTTGCTCGATGCGGTAATGATGCGCTCCAGCAGGGCTAGCGGCTTTTGGGTTGGGTAGCCAAGCGCCTCTGACGCCTGGGAATTGAGTGGCGCAAGATCAACCCAGACAGAATCGATTTGAACACCTGATTGCTCATCGAGAAACCGGATCAACCGTGGCATCCCGCCCGTCTTTTCAGGCCAGTAAATCCGCCCATCCTTGTCGAGCTTTTCCAAATTCTCAATCGTGTATTTCCAGTGGTTACCCTTGGCCCGCACACTCAATCCGCGCCAATCCTCCCCCGATGACCCATTGCGGGTTCCTGGTGCCGTCAGGTTTCCATGTGAGTAGCGCCGCCCTGATGCGGCATCAATATGACCATAATGCTGGTCAATACGCTCTTGGCTGTGCGGCGTGAATTGACGATTGAAAATATGTTCACCACTGGCAGAGTAAACCAAAATAGTATCGTGGTTGTTTGGATACCGCCTGAAACTTTGCGACTTCGCTGTGGTGCGCTTCCAAATGACTTCATTAAGATAAAACTGTTTCCCAAAAACCCCGTCCAAAACGATTTTTAAATAATGGCTGGCTGTCGGGTCACAATGCAAATACAAGCTACCGGCAGGCTTAAGCACCCGGTGCAGCTCAAGCAAGCGATTTGCCATCATGGTCAGATACGCCATCATGTCGTTTTCACCCAAAAACCGCCGCAGCGCCTGAACAATCTCAGACACACGTGTATTGCTACACCGTACGATTTCCCCAAACTCGCGCTCGGCCTGCTCGGCCCAATGCCATGAATCCTCAAACGCCGTGATCTGCGCCTCGCTGCTTTGTCCTTTGGGGCTCGCAAACAAAATGTTGTAGTCGCGTGCGCTATTGAAAGGCGGGTCAAGGTAAATCAAATCAACCGACGCACTGGCAACAGACTCGCGCAGCACATCCAGGTTGTCACCAAAATACAAAGCATTTTTATTCATACCACGCCACAGGCACCATCAGCCACTTCCCCCACCGTCTCCCAGCCCAGGCAAGCCAGCCAGACCGTCTTGGGGATAACTTTCGCGCCAGACAGGTAATAGTTCAACATCCGCCGCGACACCCCAATTGCCTGCGCGGCCCGCTCCTGCGTCAGGCCATGCTTATGCATCCAGTTGATCAGCCGCTCGTGGCCAATGCCACCCGCTTGTTCAACTGCCAGGTGGCGCAAGTTATCGGCAGCCATCTCCAGATCATCCTCCACCCACACCACATAACCGCCCCGCGCATCAATACGGGCCGTGGCAAACAGTGCCGGGTCAGCCAACGCAGCCAGCGCCGGACAAGCCCGTGCCACGCCAGCCAGATCAACCGGCAGCGTCACCCCGTCGGCAAAAGTCAGCGTCAGCCCGCAAGGCGCCCGCACTGCCAGCGCCACAACGGTGTGATGTAAATCATGAATCATGGGTTGCACTCCTTAAAAACCTTTTCGCAATAGGCGCGGTTTGCACCAATCCACACCAGCGCATCAGCAATGTCTGACACCCGCAACGTGCGACTGATCACCGTCAGCGTAGCCAGATCAACCAACGCATCACGCCGGTCAGTCATCACCACATGCACATGCGCCGGCAAGTGGTCTGGCGTATTGACCCGAATCGACTTGTTGGGCAGCTTGTGGATGGTTGGCATAGTGTGATTATATAGTGCAACCATTGCACAGAATCAGCAAAACAATCAATTTTTTCGGGAAACTTGCCAAAAATAGTGACACGTTAGGTCATGACATTTCCCTCTTTTCTCGGCACAGTCCGGGCCTATGTCAATTTACCGCCGCGACAGCACCAACCAACTCACCGCCCGCCGGGCTGAGTTAGCCGACTCGCTGCACAAACGCCTCACGCAGCCCACCAGCATCGAGCACAACGGCAGCCGCGCCCAATACGCCCAGGCCACCGAAGCCATCAAGCGCGAAATCGCCGAAATTGACCGCGAACTCGACCGCCGCGAAGGCACGCCCGCGCAAAACCGCCCCTTTTACGTCATCTAACCCAGGCGAAAAAGCAGCACCATGCCCATCCGCACCACCGCCAAACCAACCCGCCGCGCCAACAGTGCCACCACCGTTCGCCCTGAGCTTGTCGAAGGGCCAGCCAGCGCCCAAATGGCCGGTTACCAGGCCGCCTCTTACGCCGAACCCAATTTAGCCGACTGGCTGCCCGGCTCCTACAGCGCCGACGCCGACCTGCTGCCAGATCTGGGCCTCTTGACCGCCCGCAGCCGAGACCTTGGCCGCAACAACGGCCTCATGGCCAGCGCCCAGCAAACCCTGCGCGACAACATCATCGGCAGCGTGCTGCGCCTCTCAGCCAGCCCCGACTACCGCCTGCTCAACTGGAGCCGCGAACAAGCCCGCGAATGGGCCAACACCACCGAGGCCAAATTCCGCAGTTGGGCCGACACCACCGACTGCGACGCCGCCGACACCCACACCCTGCTGGGCTTAAGCCTGCAAGCCCTCGGTGGCGCCCTGCTCAATGGCGATGCCATCGCCTTACCCTTGTGGCTACCAAAAAGCGGCAACCAATGGGCCACCCGCCTGATGCTCATCGAAGCCGACCGCCTGTGCACCCCGCTGCACCTCGCACAGCGCGCCGACATCCGGGGCGGCATTGAATTTGACGCTTATGGCGCGCCCGTGGCCTACCACATCCTCAAACAACACCCTGGCGACATCTTTGCCTTTGGCGCTACGGCTGGCGTGCAAGACTGGGAGCGCATCCCGGCCCGCAACCCCATTGGCCGCAGGCGCGTCATCCACCTGCACGACAAAGAGCGTACCGGCCAAAGCCGCGGCAAACCAGTCGTCAGCGCCGTCATGCGCGAGATCCGCATGGCTGGCGACTACGCCCACAACGAACTGCAAGCCTCCGTCACCAACAGCCTGGTAGCCGCCTTCCTCGAAACCGACCTCGACAGCGAGAGCGCTGCCGCCCTGTTTGGCAGCGACCCCCGCGAAATCTGGAAAACCAACAGCGTTCAAGCCAAAAGAGATGGCCTGCTGACAAAAAAAATGGCCAGTGGTGGCATCGTCAACCTGCCCCCCGGCACCCGCATCAACACCGTGGCACCGGGCAGGCCCAACGCCAGCTTTGAAGCCTTCATGCTCGCCACCCTGCGCCACATTGCCGCCGGCATGAACCTGCCCTACGAGCTGCTGCTCAAAGACTTCAGCAAAACCAGCTACTCATCGGCGCGCGCCAGCATGTTGGAGGCATGGCGCTACTTCAATGGCCGCCGTCGCTGGCTTACCGACACCTGGCTCAAACCGGTCTATGAACTCTGGCTAGAGGAAGCCATCAACACCGGCCACGTAGAGGCCCCCGACTATTACCAAAACCGCTACGCCTACCAGCGCGCCCGCTTCATCTTCGGTGGGCGCGGCTGGGTGGACCCGGTCAAAGAAGCCACCGCCGCGCAAATCCGCGTGCAAACGGGCTTAAGCACCCTGGAAAAAGAATGCGCCGAACAAGGCGAAGACTACGAGGAAATCCTCGACCAGCAAGCCATCGAACAAACCATGCGCCAAGAGCGCGGCCTGCCCCCGCTGGGCGCCATCCTGCAAATGCAGCAACAGCAACAACAGCAGCAGCCAGCCGACACCAGCAACCCCGACAAAACCGCCCCCGAGGCCGACGACGACTTTGAAGACCCGGCCACCGACCCGGCTGAAACACCAGACAAAACCAACAAAGATTAAAAAATGCAGCTTGTCCACAAATCCAAACCAATCGTTCCACACGATCGCCTGATTCGCCTGCCAGAAGTAATGAGCATTATTGGGGCAAAAAAATCCACTGTGTACAGCTTGATAAATGACGGAAAGTTTCCTAAACCCATCAAGTATTCAGAGCGTCTTTGTGTATGGCCTGAAACTGTTATTTTGCAATGGGTGCAAGACCGAATCAATGAATCGGCTGAGACCCCATGAGCTTTCTATCCACCTACCCCCACCTGGCCGCGCGCATCTTCAACGTGCCGCTGTTGGTGCACCCGCAAAAGCTCGATGCCATCATTGCCGGGCTGGGCCAGCGCCTGCTGGGCACGCAAATCATCCCCACCACGGCAGACACCGCCTTTTTGCCGCCCGAACTCTTCAGCACCCGCAAAGGCCCACGCGCCGAGCGCGGCTACCAGGTCATTGACGGTGTTGCCGTGCTCAATGTCAGCGGCGCCTTGGTGCACAAAACCCGCATGCAAGCCGACAGCAGCACCCTGCTCGGCTACAACTCCATAGCCGCCGACCTGCAAGACGCCATGGACCAGCCCGATGTGCACGCTGTACTGCAAATCTGGGACAGCCCCGGCGGCGAAGCCCAAGGCGCATTCCAGTATGCCGACACCGCCCGCGCCCTGCGCGGCAAAAAACCTTTCATCGCCCTCGCCGACGGCATGGCCGCCAGTGCCGGTTACCTAGGCGCCAGCGCTGCCAACACCCTCTACATCACCGGCACCGGCTATGCCGGTTCAATCGGTGTTGTCATGCGCCATGTGGACATGAGCGCAGCCCTGATGAGCGAGGGTGTGCGCGTCACCCACATCTACGCCGGATCCAAAAAAATTGACGGCAACAGCTTCGAGCCCCTCAGCGCCTCCGTCAAGGCCGACTTTCAGGCTGAGATTGATAGCCTCTACACCACCTTTGTCGCCGCCGTCGCCCAGGCCCGCAGCCTCAACCCCGAAGCCATCCGCGCCACCCAAGCCGCCACCTACCGTGGCCAGGATGCCATCACCGCCGGCCTCGCCGACCGCATTGGCACCGCAGACGCCCTCATTACCGAGCTGGCCGCCCAGCGCCCGCGCATTTTTTCCATCGGGCAACCCGCCCGCCTATCCACCGCTGACAAAGGAGCCTTTATGAGCCACACCAGCACCCAAGAAGGCGGTCAATTGGCCGCCCCCACCCCAGCCGTTCGCCCTGAGCTTGTCGAAGGGCCAGCCCGTCGCCAGGAGCTTGCCACCATGCCCACCTTCACCCAAACCGACCTCGACGCCGCAGTCGCAGCAGCCACCACTGCCGCCACCACCCAAGAGCGCGCCCGCCTGTGCGCCATCCAGGGCCACCCCAACGCCAGCGCGCAGCCCGGCCTGGTCAAGCTGTGCATCGACACCGGCATCAGCGCCACCCAGGCCACCGCCCTGCTGGCTGCTGCCGTCAGCGCCGCGCCTGCCGCTGCCACCAGCCCCTTTACCACCGCCATGGCCGCCACCCCCAACCCGGCAGTCAGCGGCATCGAAAGCCCGGCCAACAGCGCCGACCTTGATCAAGAAGCCCAGGCCCGCTCAATCGCCGCCAGCATCCTTGGTGCCTACCGCATCAAAGCCTAAAGCCCGCCCACCACACCACCACCTGAAAGCACACCACCATGACCCGCGCATCTTTTGCCACCGAAGGCACCTACACCCCCGACTCGCTGATTGCCAGCAACGCCGACCTGCTGGTTGGCCGCAAAGTCACCATCCTTAGCGGCCAAACCCTGGTGCGCGGCAGCGTACTGGGCAAAATCACCACCGGCGGCAAATACAACCTGTCTTTGTCCGCCGCCGTTGATGGCAGCCAGACCCCCGACCTCATCCTTGGCGAAGCCGTCGACGCCAGTGGCGGCGACACCACCGCCATGGCCTACGCCCGCGGCGACTTCTCGGCCTCAGCCCTCACCCTGGGCGCCAGCCACACCATTGCCAGCATCCAGGAAGGCCTGCGCGCCAAAGGCATCACCCTGCTGACCGCCATCGCCTAAAGCACACCGCCCGCCCGCCCGCCACCCCAAAAACCCCACCGAAAGCCCACTGCATCATGGATATTTTTAGCACCGCCGTACTGGCCAATGTTGTTGCCCAACTGCCAGAGCCTACCCCCTTCATCCTCAACAGCTTTTTTCGCAACATCCAGACCGAAACCAGCGAAGACATCCACTTCGATGTCGATACCAGCCGCCGCCGCCTCAGCCCCTTTGTCTCGCCCATCGTGGCCGGCAAAGCGGTGACAGACAAAGGTTACCTCACCAAAACCTTCACCCCGGCCTACATCAAAGACAAACGCGTCTTTGATGCCAACCGCCCATTCCGGCGCAGCATTGGCGAACAAATTGGCGGCAACCTCAACCCGCAACAGCGCCTGCAATCCGCCCTGGCCAACAACCTCGCCGACCAGATCGCCATGCTCACCCGCCGCCAGGAAGTGATGGCCGTCGAAGCCCTGCGCACTGGTGCCATCACCATCACCGGCGACCAATACCCCAC